>NZ_QKTK01000006.1:0-181029 GCF_003234475.1 Curtobacterium sp. MCBD17_008
GGGCGGACGGGGCGGTCTGGGCGGACGGGGCGGTCTGGGCGGACGGGGCGGTGCCGTCGTCTGGAGTGTCCACGCCGCCGGCGTCCTCCGGTCGGTCGCCGATCCGTGTCCGGAGCATCCCGACGACGACGAGCAGGGCGGCGACGGCGGCGAGCCCGAGCCCTGCGACGGCGAGGCCGTCCTGGAACGCGCCCGAGCGGACGGCCGTCCACCCGGACGTGGTGATGCTCCCGGTGACGAAGGCGGCGACGACGGTCCCCGCCACGGCGACCGCGGCGCCCCCGGCGAGTTCACTCGAGGTGTCGACGAGAGCGGCACCGACCGAGGTGCGGTCCGCAGGCAGACCCGAGAGCACCGAAGCGCCGGCGACGACGCCGACGACCCGCATACCGGCGGCGACGAGCACGAGCGCGATGAGCACCCACACGTAGCCGAGGCGGCTCAGGGCGCCGAAGACGGCGAGGCCCGACACGACCGCGGCTGCGCTCGTCCACGCAGCCCGGCCGAGGCCGACCCGGTGGACGATCGGCCCGACGAACCTGCCGCCGGCCAGCAGGACGACGACCTGCGGCAGGGTCCCCAGCGCAGCCAGTGCCGGCGGCCACCCCCAGGCGAACTGCAGCTGCAGCGTCACGAGGTACGACAACCCGGCCACGGCGAGTCCTGACGCGGCCTTGAACGCGAGACCGCTGGACACCAGCGGTCGGGCGAGCAGGTGCAGGTCGATCAGCGGGTGCGGCGCCGTCCGTTCGCGGACGACGAAGCCCGCCGCTGCCACCGCGGCCAGGGCGAGGGTGGTCCACCCCCACGGGGAGGTGCTCCCCGGGTGGACGAGGAGGGTGGGCGTCACGAGCGCTGCCGTCACGGTGGCGGTGCCCAGCAGCCCGCCGATGACGTCGACCGGGTCGCGCCGGAGGGCTGACGCTTCGTCACGGGCGACCCCGAGTCGGATGCCGACGAGGGCGAGCAGCGCGATCGGCACGTCGGCCAGCAGCAGCACCTGCCACGGGGCGACGGCGAGGACGAACCCGCCGACCGTCGGGCCGACGGCCAGTCCGACGAGCCCCGCGGTCGAGATGACGGTGAGCGCCCGCACGCGGAGCCCCTCGTCGTCGAAGAGCCGGAACGCCAACGCCATCGACCCGGGGGTGGTCATCGCCGCGGCGATGCCCATCACGACGCGCACGGCGATGAGCTGCCCGGTCGTCGTGACCGCTGCGGTGGCGAAGCTCGCCACCGCGAGCAGGACGAGGCCGGACAGCATCACCCGGCGACGGCCGACACGGTCGGCCACGGCGCCGAACAGCAGCATGAGCCCGCCGAACGCGACCGAGTAGGCGCCCGACACCCACTGCAAGCCCGTCGTCGACGACCCCAGGTCGCGGCCGATGCTCGGCAGGGCGACGTTGAGCACGGAGTTGTCGAGCATCTCGAACAGGAACACCGACGAGAGACCCGCCAGTGCCACCCAGGCATCGGAGAGACGAGAGGGGCTGGGCGACACGGGGCACACTCCTTCGCGAGAAGAAGTGGCGACTCGTTCGATGCCGCGTGCTGGTGCGCCACACAGAGCAGCGCCTTTTACCTCAGTGATCGTGACCCTACACCGACGGAACGTCGGAGCGCCAGCCGGAGATGATCCACGTTGCCGCCCGCGACGAGTGCAGCCCAGAGCGCCGGGTCTGGTGGCGGATGGACGGCGGCGTGCCCTGCGATGGCACTGGCATGGTCCCGTACAGGGGCCGCGACGTGTACCGGCAGGGTGTGCCTGCCCGGTTGCCGATCGCCTATCGTGCTTCGACATGGACGACCACGCTGACGCTGCACAGTTCCTCTCCTCGCGCCGGGCCCGCATCAGCCCGGAGCAGGCCGGCATCCAGGTGTCCGGTGTGCGTCGCGTCCAGGGTCTCCGACGCGGTGAGGTCGCGACCATCGCCGGGGTCAGCCCTGAGTACTACGCCAAACTCGAGCGCGGTGCACTCGCCGGCGTCTCCGCGTCGGTGCTCGACGCCCTGGCTCGTGCGTTGCAGTTGGACGACGCCGAGCGTGCGCACCTGTTCCACCTCGCTCAGGCCGCCGACGGCACCGCCGCCGCCATGCGGCCTCGGCGGCGTCCCGCGAAGCAGTGGAAGCCACGCCCGGCGCTGCAGTGGGTGCTCGACAGCATCACTGCCCCGGCCATCATCCGGAACGGTCGCATGGACTTGCTCGCAGCGAACCACTTGGGTCAGGCCATGCACGCCGCCCTCTACGACGCCTACCCGGGGGAGACGCCGAACTTCGTCCGCTACACCTTCCTGCACGACGACAGCCATGGCTTCTACCCGAACTGGGACGTCGCCGCGGACACCGCCGTCGCGATCCTGCGGACGGAGGCCGGTCGCGACCCGCACGACAAGGCGTTGCAGGACCTCGTCGGGGAGCTCTCCACGCGGAGTGCCGATTTCCGGCAGCGGTGGGGCCGCCAAGACGTACGCCTCCACGGCGCGGGCAGCAAGCTGTTCCACCACGCCGTCGTCGGGGACCTCGACCTCGCGTACGAGAGCGTCGACATGCTCTCCGATCCCGGCCTGTCGATGACCATCTACGCAGCCGAACCCGGGTCCCCGACCGCGCACGCCCTCGAGCTGCTCGCGTCGTGGACCGCGGCCTCGGCGACGCGCACCGATTGATCCTTCCCGTCCCCGATCCGTCCTCGGCGGTGTGGGGTCCTCTCTCCGTACACCCCACACCAGGAACTCCCTCTTCTGCGCAGCCACCGCTTGAGTGGAGGACATGGCACCCCGCCCGGTGCCGTGTCCCCGAACAAGGAGCAGTCCCATGCGTGGAGTGGTCATGAACGCGCCCGGCGACGTCACCGTCGAAGAGCGCGAAGACCCGACGATCGTCGAGCCCACCGACGCCGTCATCCGGCTGGCAGCGACGTGCATCTGTGGTTCCGACCTGTGGCCGTACCGAGGCGCTGAGCCAGTGGACCACTGGCCGATGGGCCACGAATACGTCGGCGTGGTCGAGGAGATCGGTGCCGACGTCACGACCGTGCAGCCCGGCGACTTCGTCGTCGGGTCGTTCTGGGCCTCCGACAACACGTGCGAGATCTGTCAGGCCGGGTACCAGTCCTTCTGCACGCACCGGGTCCTGATGGGTACGATCGGCACGCAGTCCACGAAGGCACGCATTCCGCTCGCCGACGGCACCCTGGTGAAGACGCCCGGGCTGCCCGACGCTGACCTGATCCCGTCGCTGATGGCTGCGTCGGACGTGCTCGGCACCGGTTGGTTCGCCGCCGTCGCCGCCGAGGTCGGCCCCGGCAAGACCGTCGCGATCGTCGGCGACGGCGCGGTCGGACTCTGCGCGGTGATCGCGGCGAAGCAGCTGGGCGCTGACCGGATCATCGTCTCCAGTCGTCACGCCGACCGGCAGGCGCTGGCCCGCGAGTTCGGCGCCACCGACGTGCTCGAGGAGCGCGGCGACGACTTCATCGCCAAGGTGAAGGACCTGACCGACGGACTCGGCGCGCACAGCACGGTCGAAGCCGTCGGCACGCAGGGCGCCATGGACCAGGCCATCGGTGCCACCCGCCCCGGTGGGCACCTCGGCTTCGTCGGCGTTTCCCACGACCTGACCATCACGGGCGACACCTTGTTCGGGTGCGGGGTGAGCATCCACGGTGGCCCCGCGCCGGTGCGCCGCTTCCTGCCCGAGCTGATCCAGCTCATCTGGGACCGGGAGATCGATCCGGGCAAGGTCTTCGACCTCACCCTCCCGCTCGACCAGGCCGCCGAGGGCTACAAGGCCATGGACGAGCGTCGCGCCACGAAGGTGCTCCTCACCCTCTGACCGGCCACCAGCATCCCGAAGGAATCATCATGGAACACAGATCAGTGGCGCCCACGGCGCACGGCCCCGGCGCCACCTTCACCGGTGACGTGTGGGTGACCCCCATCACCGGGCCGACCGCGCCCTCCCGACTCACTGCCGCGCTGGTGCGCTTCACGCCCGGAGCTCGCTCCAACTGGCACTCCCACGACGTCGGACAGACGTTGCACGGCGTCGAGGGCAGCGGCTTCGTCGGCACCCGCGACGGGCGAGTGGTCCGGATCCGCGCGGGCGAGACCGTGTGGACCCCGCCTGGGGAAGAACACTGGCACGGTGCTGCCGACGACACCCTGATGGCGCACCTCGCCCTGCTGGACGTGAACGAGGACGGCTCCGACCCCACGCGTTGGCTCGAGCCCGTCACCGACGAGCAGTACCAGGCCGCGCACACGTCCGCAGGTACCACCCGATGAGCAACCAGCCCCGCCAGGTCGGCGGTGGTCGCCGCGCAATCGGCGACATCGCCCCGAAGCTCGCCGCCCTCACCGATGACGTGCTGTTCGACGACGTCTGGGACCGGCCCGGCCTCGCTGCCAGGGACCGCAGCCTCGTCACCGTGGCGGCGCTCATCGCCGGCGGCGACGCCGCACAGCTCCGGTTCCACCTCGGCCGAGCGCAGGAGAACGGCGTCACCGAGGAGGAACTGGTGGAGACGATCACCCACCCCGCCTTCTCCACGGGGTGGCCGAAGGCCATGACCGCCGCGAACGTCGTCCGCGACGTCTTCCACGACTAGGAGCATCATGCAGTACACCCATCTCGGCACCTCCGGCCTGGAGGTCAGCCGCATCACCCTCGGTTGTATGAGCTTCGGCACCCCGGGCACCCAGTTCGACTGGACGCTCGACGAGCAGGCCGCAGCCCCGTTCTTCCGACAGGCCGTCGAACTCGGCATCACCTTCTGGGACACGGCGAACGTCTACAGCCAGGGCACGTCGGAGGAGATCGTGGGCCGCGCCGTCCGCGAGTACGCCTCCCGTGAGCAGATCGTGCTCGCCACGAAGGTGTTCTTCCCGACCGGGCCGAACCCCGGCGACCGCGGCCTGTCCCGGAAGGCGATCATGCAGCAGATCGACGCCTCCCTCACCCGGCTCGGCACCGACTACGTCGACCTGTACCAGATCCACCGCTTCGACCCCACCACGCCGATGGAGGAGACGATGGAAGCGCTGCACGACGTCGTCAAGTCAGGCAAGGCGCGCTACATCGGGGCATCGTCGATGTGGGCGTGGCAGTTCGCGACCCTGCAGCACATCGCAGAACGCAACAGCTGGACGCGTTTCGTCTCGATGCAGGACCAGTACAGCCTCCTGCAGCGCGAAGAGGAGCGCGAGATGTTCCCGCTCCTGCAGTCCACCGGCGTGGGATCGATCCCCTGGGGGCCGCTGGCAGCGGGCATGGTCGCGCGTCCCTGGGACCAGACCGGCACCGGCCGCGGCACCGGCAAGGACGACGTCGACATGCACGGCGTCCCGCTCTTCACCGATCAGGACGAGGGCGTCGTGGATGCCGTCCAGCAGATCGCCGAACGCCGCGGCGTCTCGATGGCGCAGGTGGCCCTGGCCTGGGTCCTGCACAACCCCGTCGTCTCGGCACCCATCGTCGGCGCGACGAAGGAGCACCACCTCTCCGACGCCGCAGCGGCCGTGCACATCGAGCTCACCGACGACGAGGTGCACGCCCTCGAGCGGCACTACGCCCTGCGCCGACCGAGCTACTACCGCTGACCCCAGCGGCCCGGCGGGATCGCTCCCACCGGGCCGCCTCTTCCCCCGATCGAGAGGAACGACATGACGAACGACGCGATGACGGCGGCGCCTGCTGGGACTGCCGCACCGGAACGCATGCCATGGCTCAGCCTGTTCCTCCTCACCGCCATGGGGTTCGTGCTCGTCACCATGGAGACGATGCCGGCCGGGCTGCTCTCCGCGATCGCCAGCGGCCTCAGCACCAGCGAGAGCACCATCGGGCTGATGATCAGCGCCTACGCCCTCGGCACGATCGTCGTCACGGTCCCCGCGATCACCCTCACCCGCGGATTCCGCCGGAAGCCCCTGCTCCTCACCGCGATCACCGTACTGGCGCTGGGGAACACCCTCACCGCGCTGTCCGGGGTCGTGGCGCTCTCGCTCGCATCCCGCCTGCTCGCAGGAGCCGCCTCCGGGGTGGTCTGGGGCATGTTCGCCGCGTACGCCCGGAAGATCAGCCCACCGAGCCGTGCTGGCCTCTCGCTCGCCGTCGTGTCCGTGGGTGCGCCGCTCGGGTTCGCCCTCGGAACACCGCTCGGGTCCGCACTCGGCACCGCCTTCGGCTGGCGGTGGTCATTCGGCGGCCTGAGTGCCATCGGCGTGATCGTGCTGGTGCTGATCGTGGTCGTCGTCCCCGACGTCGAGGGACGATCAGCCGCCTCGCGCCTTCCCGTCCGACGCGTCATCAGCAAGCCCGGCGTCGCGGTCGTGCTCGCCGTCATCGCCGCCTGGATGCTCGGCCACAACACCATCTACACGTACATCGAGCCGTACCTGCGCGTCGCGGGGAACGGCATCGGGGTCGACGTGCTGCTGCTGCTCTACGGCATCGCCTCCGTCGTCGGTGTCGCGATCACCGGAGCCGTCATCGACCGCCACCCCCGGACCCTCCTCCACGCGAGCGTCCTCGTCTTCATCGCAGCCGCCGTCACCCTGCTCGCCGTGCACGCATCGGCCCCGGCGGTCGTCGTCGCCGCGGTGCTTTGGGGACTCGGTTTCGGAGGAGCGTCGACGCAACTGCAGACCGCCCTCACCGTCGCCGGCGGTGACGACGCGGACGTCGCCAGCGCGTTCCTGCCCGTCGCCTTCAACGTCGCGATCTTCGCCGCGGGCGTCGTCGGCGCCCTGCTCCTGACGGCGTTCGACGGGCTCGTGCTCCCCGCCACGATGACCGTCCTCGGCGTCGTCGCGTTCGTGCTCACGCTCGTCGGCCGACGCACCGCCTTCCCCGCGCGCTGGCCCGCCAGCGACGACGCGTAGGCCGCGCCACAGGGACAGGGGTGCTCCCGCAGGACTGCGGGAGCACCCCTGGACAGGAGTCGGCGGAGTCCCCCGTGGACTCAGCGCTTCAGGTTCGTGAGTTCCTGCAGCACCTCGTCCGAGGTGGTGATGATGCGCGCGTTCGCCTGGAAGCCGCGCTGCGCCACGATGAGGTTCGTGAACTCCTGCGACAGGTCGACGTTCGACATCTCGAGCGTGCCCGCCGCGAGGGAGCCGACGCCCGCAGACCCCGGGACGCCGACGGTTGCCTGGCCGGAGTTCGCCGTCGCGCGGTACCCCGACGCCCCGGTCTTCTCGAGGCCGGCCGGGTTGGCGAACGTGGCGAGGGCGATCCGTCCGACGGCCAGCGACGATCCGTTCGAGAACGTCCCCATCACGGTGCCGTCCTTCGAGATGGAGTAGCTCTGCAGCGACCCCGCCTCGTGGCCGTTCTGCGACGAGATCGACGCGGTGTTCAGCGCCGCGAAGCCGGTGAGCTGCGTCATGTCGACCGCGATGCCACCGACCTGCAGGGTGGCGCCGCGGGAGATCTTGCCGTCGGTGCCGAAGGCGATCGTCCCGGTGGCCGAGGTGCCCTGCCCGTTCGAGGCCGCGACGGACCAGCCGGTGGCCGTCTTCGTGTAGGCGAGCGAGAGGGTGTGCTTCGTCCCGTACTGGTCGAAGACGGTGGCGTCGCGGTTCAGGGTCTCCCCCACCGCGGTGTCGGACGGCAGGTTGCCGGACACGGTGGCGGCACTCGTCGCGGTGGCGGGCGCGGCGGCCTGCAGCGGCAGGGTGATGTCGGTGAGCTGCCCGCCGTCGTTCACGACGCCGTTGGTGGCGGAGTAGCCCTGCACGATCTTGCCGTCGGCGGTGACGAGGCGACCGTCGGCGTCGAAGTCGAACGCGCCGGCGCGGCTGTAGACGGTGTCGTTGCCGAGGCGGGTGACGAAGAAGCCGTCGCCGGAGATCATCAGGTCGGTCGCCTTGCCGGTGGCCTGCGCCGAGCCCTGGGCGAAGTTGGTCGAGACACCGGCGACCTGCACGCCGAGACCGATCTGCGCGGGGTTCGTGCCGCCGATGCCGGTCTGCGGGCCACCGGCACCCTGGGTCATCTGGGAGAGAGTGTCCTGGAACACGGTGGTCGAGGTCTTGAACCCGACGGTGTTCACGTTGGCGATGTTGTTGCCGGTGACGTCGAGCATCTGCTGGTGCGAGCGGAGGCCGGAGATGCCGGAGTAGAGCGAGCGGAGCATGGTGCGTCCCTTCGTGGACGAGGAAGCGGAGGAGGAGGGAGGGTCAGGAGCCGGAGGCGGTGGAGATACCGGAGATCACGTCGAGATCGACCTCCTTCCCGTTCACGGTCACGGTCGGCACGCTCTCGGCGTAGGACACCGCGGTCGCGGTCCCGGTGACGGCCTTGCCCGAGGTGGCGTCGGTGTAGCTGACCTGCTTCCCGACGAGGTTCGCGGCGGCCATGCGCATCTGCAACGAGAAGCCCTCGTTGGCCGTCGTGGTCTGGTTGGTGATCTGCTCCATCATCGCGAGCTGCGTCTGCTGGCTGATCATCTGGTTCGTGTCCATCGGCGACGACGGGTCCTGGTTGCGGAGCTGCGTCACGAGGAGCTTCATGAAGACCTCGGAGTCCATCGTCTGCGACCGCGAGGACGCCGTGTCGGCCGCGAGGGCGGCGGCCTGCGTGGCGGTGTCCACGGAGCCGGTGATCCCGTCGAGTGGCATGTCGTGTTCCTTGTCGTGGTGGCCGGTCAGGCGAGGACGTCGAGTCCCGCGGTGCGGACGGTGGTCGAGGCGGAGGGGAGGTCGGAGGCAGCGGTGAGGCGCGCCTCCCGGCCGGCCAGGCGGGGGTCGGTGCGGACCGGGTCCGGACCTGCTCCCCGGCGGCCGTCGCGGGCTCCGGCGTCGGCCGGGTCACCGCCCGGCCGGTTCTGGGCGGACAGGTCGAGGGTCGTGCCACCCGCGGCCTCGCGGCGCAGGTCGGGCAGGATCTGGCGGACGGCATCGCGCCCGGCGTCGGAGGCGGCGAACAGCTCGACGTGCATGCCGTGCCCCGTGACGTGGGCACGAACCGTGACCGGGCCGAGCGCGTCGGGCGTCAGCTGCACGGTCACGACGTGCTGACCGGGACCGGCGGCCGCGAGCGAGAACAGCGGTCGCGCGAGCTGCTGGGTGAGGGGCTGGTTCGGCGCTGCGGTGCCGGTGGGGGCGGCGGGTGCGGTTGCGCCGCTGGTCGACGCGGTCGACCCGGTGGTCGCCGGGGCGGCGAGCACGACCGGTGCGTCTGTTCCGGTCACGGCCGGGAGGCCCGTCCCGCCCTGGTCTGGAGCGGCTGCGCCCGCCGCGTGGCCGGGTCGAGCGGCGCCCGTCTGCGCGCCGTCGGCCGCCGCGCCGGCCATGGTCGGAGCGGGCATGGCCGGGGCCGCCAGCGCCGGAGTGGACAGCGCCGGGGTGGCCAGCGCCGGAGTGGACAGCGCCGGAGTGGACAGGGCGGGAGTGGCCGGTGCCGGGTCTGCCTGAGCGGGAGCGGACTGCCCGGTGGCCGACGGTGCCGTGGCGACCGGTGTCGGCGTACCGACCCCGCTGCCCGTCGCGCCCGCTGTCGAGCCGCTCGGGGAACCGGTGGCGGCGGCTGCCGGGACCGCGATGGCCGGGACCGCGCCCGTCGCGACCGCGGCGCCGGCGTCCGGGGATCCCACGGCGGCGATCGGTGCGGAGGGGCCCGAGGGCCGGCCGGTGCCGTCGGCCGTGGCGTCGTCGGCGGCACGAGTGGTCTCGCTGCCGGTCGAGGACCGGTCGGCGGCGGTGGCGGACGGTCCGGACGCGGGAGCGAGCGCTCCCGCCGTGTCGAAGCCGGTCGGAGCGGCAGCGACGGCGGCGGACGGACCGCCCGTCGTCACCGCGACGGTCTCCGGGCCGGCCGTGGTCGGCTGGCCGGGGTCTGCGGCGCCCGGGGTCCCTCCGATCGCCGCCGGGACCGGCGCAGCGGATGCGGGACCGGACTGCGTGCCCGACGCCACCGTCCCACTCGTCGGCACGACCGGGAGGGTCCCGCCGAGAGCGACCACACCGGCGTCGACGACCGACGGGTCGCCGGCGGGGGCTGTGGCGTCGGCGCTCGGTCGGGCGGCGGTGTCGGCCGACGACCGGCTCGCGGACGAGGTCCTGCCGTCCCGGGCCACACCGCGTTCGTCGGACCGCCCGGAGGCGAGCTGCGCGGCGGCGGTCGTCAACGCCAGTCCGAAGCCGGCAGCGGCGTCCGGCCTGCTGGTGCTCCGGCCACGGGACGCGTCGGCCCCCGGGGCGACTCCGGACGGCGGAGCGGTCACGGCGTTCATGCGGCGCTCCCGGCGAGGAGCGACTTGAGTGCCGCGGTCTGCAGGTCGGTCGTGCTCGGCATCCCCGCTGCACCGACCGTCGGGACGGACTTCGCGGCGGCAGCGGCTGCTGCCTCCTGGCCGGAGGGGACGATGCGCCGGATGGTGGCGATGTCGCCGTCCGAGTACCAGTTGTCGACGATCCGGACGTCCTTGCCGGGCCGCGGCGCGTGGAGGACCTTGCCGTCGCCCAGGTAGATGACGATGTGCCCCTCGCCCTTCGGGATGATGAGGTCACCGGGTTGCGCCTGCGCGAGCGACGGCACCGCGACGCCCATGTCGGCCTGGTCCGGCACGACGCGGGGCATGCTCACGCCGAGGTCCTTGAAGACGGTCTGCACGAGACCGGAGCAGTCCATGCCGGCCCGGGTCTCGCCGCCGAACACGTACGGGACGCCGAGGTACTGCTTCGCGGCGGCGACGACGTCGTCCCCGGTCGCGCCGCTGCCGGTCGCGATGGTGCCGTGCCCGGCGTCGACGGAGGTCGCGGGGGCGGCGGACGCGGCGGCCGTGCTCGCCGGAGCGGCGGGCGCCGCCGTGGCGGAGCCGGTGCCGGTACCCGTGGCGGTGGCCAGGGCGTCGGCGAAAGCGGACGAGGACGCGGCGGACGTCGGCACGGTGGTACCGCCCTGCAGCGTCTCGATCCGGCTGCGGATCTCACTGATCCGCGAGAGCACGGCGTCGATGCTCATCGGCTTCCCCCTTCGGTGCGGCGGCGCGCGGCGATCTCGTCGAGCGCGGTCTGTTCGGCACGCAGGTCCTCGGCGGCGACACGGCTGGTGTGCTGCCCCTCGAGCTTCTCCAGCCCGAGGGCGGACCGGCGTGCGGCGTTGTAGGTCTCCTGCGCCCGCTCGGCGTCGGCACGGCGGGACCGGACGACGGCGTCGAGTTCCTCGAGCATCCCCCGGGTCGCGGCACGGGCCGACGCGACGGCGCTGAGCGTCGCTGCGTCGGTCACCGTCTGCGGCTCGTCGTCGAGGGTGCGGCGTGCGGCCATCCGGGCGTCGGCGGCGTCGCGGACCCGTCCGTTCGCGTCGGCGAGGGACGCTGCGGCACGGTCCTGTTCGGCGTGGCGGAGGCGGAGGAGCCCGGCGAGCGGGAACCGGCGCGCCATCAGGACACGCTCCCGGACACGCCGAGCGTGCGGACGAGACCGGCCAGACGCTCCCAGGACCCTGCGGCGGTGACCTGCTCGGCCATGCCCTGCCGCAGGAACCCGTCGATGGCGTCCTGGTGGTCCACGGCGGCGTCCACGAGCGGGTTCGTCCCGCGCTGGTAGGCACCGACGTCGAGCAGGTCCTGGGCGCTGCGCCGCGCTGCCATGACCTTCCGCAGGGTGGTCGCGACCGCCCGCTGCTCGGGGGTCGTCACCTTCGAAGCCACGCGCGAGATCGACCCGAGCGCGTCGACGGACGGGAAGTGCCCGGTGACCGCGAGCTTGCGGTCGAGCACGACGTGTCCGTCCAGGATGCTGCGCGCCGCGTCGGCGATCGGCTCGTTGTGGTCGTCGCCGTCCACGAGCACGGTGTACAGCCCGGTGACGCTGCCGACCCGGTCGGTGCCGGCACGCTCGAGCAACCCCGCGAGCACGGAGAAGGTCGACGGCGGGTAGCCCCGGGTGGCCGGGGGTTCCCCGACCGACAGTCCGATCTCGCGCTGGGCCATCGCGACGCGGGTGAGCGAGTCCATCATGAGGACGACGTCCTGGCCGGCGTCGCGGAACGACTCCGCGATCCGGGTGGCGACGAAGGCCGCGCGCAGCCGCATGAGGGCCGGTTCGTCGGACGTCGACACGACGACGATCGACCGCGCGAGCCCCTCCGCGCCGAGGTCGTCCTCGAGGAACTCGCGCACCTCGCGGCCGCGCTCACCGACGAGGGCGATCACGTTGACGGCGGCGTCGCTCCCCCGCGCGATCATCGACAGCAACGAGGACTTGCCGACGCCGGAGCCCGCGAAGAGCCCCATGCGCTGCCCCCGCCCGACCGTCGTGAGTGTGTCGAGCACCCGGACGCCGAGCTGCAGCGGGGTGTCGATCCGGGTGCGCGCCATCGCGTTCGGCGTGTCGTGGTCGAGCGGGACCCACGCGTCGGTGTCCAGCGGCCCCCGGTCGTCGATCGGCCGTCCGAGCCCGTCGAGCACCCGCCCGAACAGGCCGGTCCCGGTCGGGACGAGGACGGGTCGCCCGGTCGACCGCGCCGGAGTGCCCGCGGTGATGCCGGTGAGCCGCCCGAGGGGCATGCAGCGCACGCCGGACGCGTCGGTCGCGACGACCTCGACGGCGGTCTGCTCGCCGCCCTCCGCCCCGACCGTGATGACCTCGCCGACACGGGCGTCGAGCCCGGCGATCGTCAGCCCGAGACCGACCGCGCTCGTCACGGTCCCGACGCGCTGCGGGCGGGCCGCGGCGACGGCCACGTCCAGACCGCGTGGCCGGAGCAGGGTCGCCGTCACCGGAGGACCCCGAGCGCGACGCGGGCGCGGGCGAGCGCTGCGTCGATCCGGGCGTCGAGGACGCCGTCCGGCAGGTCGACCACGGCGTCGCCGTCCCGCAGCGCGGGGTCGGCGACCACCGGGACCGGCAGGGTCACGTCGGCGAGCACGGCCGCGTCGGCCGGGCTCAGCCGCACCGCCGTCGCGACCGGCGCGTCCGCGGCCGCGAGGGCGCGTCGGACGGTCTCCTCGGCCGAGGCGGCGCGTCGGCCGGTCGGACCGCTGCCGTCGCCGTCCGGACGGGAGGCCCGGATCGCGGACCCGACGACGGCCTCGGCGAGGTCGACGGCCGCGGCGGCGACGGACTCCTCGGCGGCCGCCAGCACCGGTGCGACCCGGGCCTGCAGCGCTGCCGCGGCGCGGTCGAGGACGGCGACCCGTTCGGCGACGACGGCGTCGAGGGCCGCGAGGCGCGCCTCGTGCTCGGCGACGAGCCGTGCACGGAGCGCCTCCGTCTCGACCTGGGCGACCCGGAGACCGGCTGCGTAGCCGGCAGCGTGCCCACGGACGTCAGCGCTCGCGGCGCGGCGGGTGACCGCGGCGTCCGTGATGACCGGGAACGCGACCGGGGCGAAGGCGTCAGTCAACGAGCTCGTCCTCTTCGGCACGGTGCACCGTGATGACGCCCTGGGCCTCGAGCTCGCGGACGGACCGGACCACCTCGGCGCGGGCCTCCTCGACCTGCGACACCCGGACCGGGCCCATCGACTGCACCTCGTCGTCCAGGAGCTCGCGGTTGCGCTCGGACACGTTGGCGCGGATCGTCTCGACGACCGCGACCGGGGCGCCCTTCATGGCGGTGGCGAGGATCTTCGAGTCGATGCCGCGCAGGACCTGCTGGATGTCGCGCGACTCGAGCTTGACGATGTCCTCGAAGGTGAGCATGCGGGAACGGATGTCCTCGGCGAGCTCCGGGTCACGGGCCTCCAGGCCGTCGAGCACGGCCTTCTCGGTCGCGACGTCGGAACGGTTGATGATCTCGACGAGCGGCGCGATGCCGCCGACGACCTCGACGCTCTCGCGGGGCGAGACGACGGCACCGGCACGCGCACGGAGGACGCCGGCGACGATGCCCACCGACTCCGGGGTGGCGGTGCCCATGGTGGCGAACGACTGCGCGACGTCCGTCCGGACCCGCTCGTCCACGCCGGCGAGCACGGCGCTGGCCTGCCCCGGCTTGAGGTGCGCGAGGACCAGGGCGATGGTCTGCGGCAGCTCGCCCTCGAGCAGGGCGATCACCTGCCCGGGCTCGGCGTCGTCGAGGAACTCGAACGACTGACCGGCCAGGTTGGAGGCGAGACGGTCCATCACGCCGGCGGCGCGCTCGGCCCCGAAGGACGCCTCGAGCAGCCCGAGCGCGGTGTCCTTGCCGCCGCGGCGACCGGTGCGCCCGGTGCGGGTCAGGCGGTGGAACTCGCTGAGCGTGCGGTCGACGGTCTCGTCGTCGACGCGACGCATCCGCACGATCTCGGCCGAGATCTCCTCGGCCTCGAGTTCGGAGAACTGCTTCATCACCTCGGCGGCGCGCTCGGTCTCCATCTGCATGAGGATGAGCGCCACCTTCTGCGCGCCGGTCAGCTGCCGGTCGGTGCCGGGCGCGGGGACGACGGCGCTCACACCGACGCCCGGTCGTCGAGCAGCCCGCGGAGGAGCTCGGCCGTGCGCTTCGGGTCCCGCTCGGCGAGGGCGGAGATGTCCTGGCGCCGACGCTCGGCCGTGATCTCGTCGGTGGTGAGCACCTCCGTCGGAGCGTCCTCGACGGGCAGGGCCTGCAGGGCGACGGTCGGCGCGTCCCCGGCGTCCAGACCCGTGCGGTGGTCGGCCGGTTCGACGGCGAGCGGCAGCTGGAACGCATCGCCGAACGCGTCGAGCTCGCCGATGTCGACCTGCTCACGCTGCTGACGCCGGCTGCGGCGGGCGAGGAACACCATCACCGCGACGAGTGCCAGCACGACGCCGACGACGATGCCCGCCGTGCGGATCGCCGACCAGAGCGCTTCCTGCTCGTCCGCCTTCTGCTGCGCCTCGAGCGCCTTCGCCGCGTCGTCCGCGGCGCTCGTGTCGAAGTCCATCATCGCGACCTCGACCCGGTCGCCCCGCGCTGTGTCGATGCCGGCGGCGTTCGCGACCAGGTCGTTGATGCTCTGCAGGTTGACGCCCTGCACCGACGTCGCCCCGGAGTTGAGCGCGACCGAGATCGTCTGACGGTCCATCGCCCCGGCCGGGATCTGGGTGGTCTCGGTCGTCTTGTCGACCGCGTTGTTCTTCGTCGCCGACTCGTTCTGGTAGCCGCCGTCCGTCCCGGCGCCCGCGGTGCCGTTCGGCACGGCGATGTTGTCCGGACCGAGGACACCGGTGGCGTTCGCGCCGGCACCGGAGCCCGCGCCGTACTCCTCCTTCGTGGAGGACTCGTTGAGCGCGACGGGGCCGGTCGTCGGCGTCGTGTAGGACTCGGTCGTCCGGGTGCCGGAGTTGTCGCTCATCGTCGCGGAGACGACGACGCTCGCGTTGCCGGCGCCGAGCGTCGTGTCGAGCAGGTCCTGGATCTTCTTGCTCGTGGCGGCGTCGTAGTCGGCGGCCTGGTCGGTGCCCGAGCCGGTCGCGCCGGTGCCCACCGCGGACAGGGTCTGCCCCTTCTGGTCGACCACGGACACGTCGGTCGGCTGCATGCCCTCGACGGCGGCGCTCGTCAGGTGCACGATCGCCTGGACCTGGTCCGAGCCGAGCTCGGCACCGTTCTTCGTCGCGATGAACACCGACGCGGTCGGGTCCTTCTCCTCGTCGACGAACACGGACTTCTCCGGGATGGCGAGTTGGACGCTCGCGGTCTGCACGCCGTCCATCGCGGAGATGGTCTTGGCGAGCTCGCCCTCGATCGCCCGCTTGTACGTGACGTCCTGCTGGAACTCGGAGCTCGTCACGCCCATCGTGTCGAGCAGCGAGTAGCCGCCCTCGTTCGAGGACGGCAGCCCGTTCGACGCGGCCGCGAGTCGCTCCCCGTACACCTTGTCCTGCGGCACGAGGATCGTCGCCCCGCCGTCGGTGAGCTGGTACGGGACGCCGTCGGTGGTGAGCTGGTCGGTGATCGAGCTCGCGTCGGCGGCGGCCAGCCCGGTGAAGAGCGGCGCGTAGGACGGCTTGCCGAGCCACGACGCCAAGGCGATGCCCCCGAGCACGAGGGCGGCGATGCCGATGACGGCGATGGTCCGCTGCGCGGCGGTGAACCCCTTGACGTACGCGCCGAGCCGGCCGAGCACGCCCTGCATCCCCGCGGGCATCAGGCCTGCATCCGCATGATCTCGTTGAACGCGTCGACGCCCTTGTTGCGGACGGCGGCGACGAGTTCGAGGGTGACCTGCGCGCGGGTGGACGCGATGGTGGCGTCGTGGATGTCGTCGAGGTTGCCGGTGACCGCCTTGAGCGCGAGCGTCTTCGAGTCGCTCTGCAGCTGCTGCAGGCCGTCGACGGCCGACCCGAGGCTCGCGGCGAACCCGTCGCCGCCGTCGCTCGTGGTGCCGGACACGCTGGTCGCGGCGTTCGTCATCGCGTTGGTGGTCACACCGTTCACGGCGTCGATGGGCATCAGTTCTTCCCGATCTGCAGTGCCGCCTCGTAGGCGGTCTTGGCACGGTCGACCACGGCGGCGTTCGCCTGGTAGCCGCGCTGGGCCATGATGAGGTCCGCCATCTGCGTCCCGAGGTCGATGTCCGGCATGCGGACGTACCCCTCGGCGTCCGCGAGCGGGTTGTCCGGCTCGTAGGTCACGCGGCCGGCGGCGCTGCCGAACGCGGCGCCCTTCACGTACGCGCCGGACACGCCGTTGCCCTCCTGGACCTCGACGTACCGGGCCTGGAACGCGGAGTCGTCCATCGACCGGACGGTGTTGACGTTCGCGATGTTGTCGGAGATCGCGTCGAGCCACTTCCGGTGCACGGTCATGCCGGTGCTCGCGATGCCGATCGCGTCGAAGGTCGTCACGAGTTGGTCCGCATCGCCGTGCGGAGGCTCGTGGCCTCACCGCCGACCGCCTGCGTGGCGAACTGGTAGCGGAGCACGGTGTCGACGTTCGAGAGCGTCTCCTCGTCGAGGTTGACGTTGTTCCCGTTCGTGTTGGTCGGCTCGAGGCTCCGCGCGACGGACGGCGCGGTGTGGCCGTCTCCGTCGACGATGCTCTTCGCGAGCGCGTCCTCGAACCGGACCTTCTGCGCCCGGTAGCCGGTCGTGTTGATGTTCGCGATGTTGTCGGCGATCACACGCTGACGCATCGAGAGACCGTCGAGCGCGCTCTGCAGCGCAGCCGACGTCACGGAGTCGAACACGGAGGGGTCCCCTCGTCGGGCGTCGTCACCGAGGACGTCGCCGAAGCGGTGGTGGCCGATCCGTGGCCTGTCGTCGAGCGATCCGTGCTCGGGATGGCCTATCGGCGGGTCCGACGAGCCGTGTAAGCCGTCGCCCCGAACGGGGGGCCGACGGGTGCGTCAGGCGCTGGCGTCGAGGTACACGGAGCCGGACGGCAGCCGCGTGGCGTCGACGGCGCGCAGTGCGCCGAGGTGGTCGAGGGCGGTGCGGCGGGCGTCCTCGACGGCGACGATGCGGTCGCGCTGCGCGGCGAGCAGCCGGGAGGCGCGGCCCACCAGGTCGCGCGGGACCGGTCCCAGCCCGGTCGGTTCGGTCCACGGCTCGTCGGCGGTCGCGCCACCGTCGAGCGTCGCCTCGAGGGCGTCGAGCACCGCTTCCCAGCGGGCGCGCGAGACGTCGTCCGCGTCGGACGGACCCGCGCTGTCGGCCTCCGACTCAGGCGACACCGAGGGCCCCGCCGGCGGTCTGCTGCGGTGCGGCCGGGGTCGCCGGCAGCGAGGCGGCCGCGTCGTGCCAGGCCTGGCGGAGCGGCTCGAGGATCCGGATGCAGTCACGCGTGGCCTGCACGTCCCGGTGCACGTTCGCGGTGATGAGGGACGTCGACGCGTAGTTGTACACCGCGAGCAGTCCCTCGCCGCCGTCCCACACGTCGATCTTCAGCGTGGACGACAGCTCCCCCACGATCGCCTGCGCGTGCATGAGCTGGTCGCGGGCGGCGTCCCAGTCGGACGCCACCTGTGCGGTCTCGGCGCGGTGCAGGTCGAGCAGCAGTCGGTCGTAGAGCATCGTGACGAGCTGCGCCGGGGTCGCCGACAGGACCGCCTCGTTCGTGTACTGGGCACGGCGCTGCTCGGTCACCGAACGTGGCGTCGCTGCCTGCCGGAAGGCGGCCGCGCCGCTGAGGTCGTAGGCGTTCATGTCGGTTCTCCTGCGGCTCAGTTCGCGGACATCGACGCGAGCTGCCCGGCGAGCCAGCTCGACTGCGACTGCAGCTTGCTGAGGCTCGTCTCGAGCGCGGCGTACTGGGTCTGCAGCGTCGCCCGACGCATGGTCAGGCGGTCGTTCCACGAGTCGATCTGCGTGGTGAGGTCCTTGACCACGGACTGCTTGCCCGTGATCGCGGTGGTGATGGAGCCGGAGTACTTGTCGCTGGCGGTGGTGGCGGCGTCCGCGACGGCCTCCGCGACGCCGGACAGGATCGCCTGGGTCCCGGCGGGGTCGGCCGCGAGGGCCTTCTGGAAGGCGGCAGCGTCGAAGTCGAAGTCGCCGTCCTTCGAGATGACGATGCCGATGGAGGACGGGGACTTCCCGTTCACCGGTGTCGACATCGCGCTCGTCAGCCGTTGCACGGCCGAGCGGGTGGTCGCGTCGCCCAGCAGGACACCGGCGGTGGTGCTGGTCGTCCCGTTCGTCGGGCTGGTGGTGCTCGTCACGCCGGTGTTCGAGGCGTAGTAGGACGTGACGGCGTTCAGCGCGTCGACGAGTCCGGACGCCACGCCCTGCGCCTTCGTCGTGTCGCGGGCCACCGTGATCGTCACGGGCTCCGCGGACGCCTTCGAGACGGTGACGTTGACGCCGGGCAGCAGGTCGGTGAACGCGTTCGTCGCGCTCGTCACGGTCTGGGCGGCGGCGGAGCCCGCCCACAGCGTGACCGAGGCGTCGGCGGCCCGGGTCACGACGGCGGCGCCGGTCTCCGCGAACACGTCCGTCGCGGTCCCGGCCGTGACGTCGGCGGCGGTCCCCCGGTGCAGGGTGAAGCCGTTCGCCGCGCCGGTGGCGGTGCTCGTCAGTTGCAGGCGGTAGAGCTTCGTGCCGGCGGCGTCGGTGCCGGCGGCGACCTTCGTCGCGGTGACACCGGCGGTGGAGGCGTTGATCGCCGTCACGGTGTCGTCGAGCGAGCCCGTCTTCGGCGTGACCGTCGTGGTCGTGCCGTCGGGCTTCGTCAACGTCAGCGGCGACGCGGTGTCCCCCCAGGACGACATCGCGGCAGTGACACCCACCTGCGCGGCGGCGGTCTGCCCGACGGTGAACGAGACGGAACCGGGCGTGGCCGCCGCACTCGTCGACACGGTGGCGTTCGTCGCGCTCGACGTCGCCGTGTACAGGTCGAGCGAGCCGGCCTTCGCTGCGGCGGACGCCTTGGTCGCGAGCGACTGCACGAGCCCGTTGATCGTCTGCAGGGACGAGATGAACGAGTTGGTCGTCGTGACCTTCGCCTTGAGCAGGGTCTGCGGGACCTGCTCGATCGACATGAGCGAGTTGATGAGCTCGGACGTCTTCAGGCCGGAGACCAGGCCGTCGATAGCGAGCGAGGTGCTCGTCGCGGACGTGGTGGACATCGCGGGCTCCCCGGCGGTCGTCGGATCGAGGTGGTGGCGGACCGACCGCGGTCAGTCCGAGGGGGTGGGCGCCACCACCGAGGAGCACCCGAACGGCTCCTCGGTGGTGACGACCGGTGCGACTAGCGGAGCAGCGACAGGACGCCCTGCGTGCTCTGGTTCGCCTGCGCGAGCATCGACGTGCCGGCCTGGCTGAGGATGTTGTCGCGCGTGTACTTAACCATCTCCTCCGCCATGTCGACGTCGGTGATGCGGGACTTCGCCGCGGTGAGGTTCTCCTTGGCCACGTTCGTCACGTTGATGGCGTGGTCGAAGCGGTTCTGGATCGCACCGAGGTTGGAGCGGGCCGAGGAGACCTTGGCGATCTGCTCGTCGATCAGCTTGATCGACGCCTGGGCCTTGTCGGCGGTGTCGAAGGCGACGCCACCGGTGACGGGCGCACCAGCGGTGCCCGCCGCGACACCCGTGCCCGGCGCGGCGACGGCGACTGCGCCACCGTTGTTCGCCGTGACCGTGATGCCGGTGCCGGCGCCGTTCGCGTCCTTGTCCACCGTGACGGTGAAGTTCGCCGCGAAGGCGGTGTCGGCCTTGAGGGCGTCGGCGTACTCCTGCACGCTGTCGAACGAGCCCGCGGCACCGAGGTTGCCCGTGGTGACGCTGGTCGTCTCGCCGCCCTTCGTGACCTCGAACGTCGCCGCGCCGGCCAGGGCCGCCACGTCGGCGATGACGAACTTCGTCCCGGTACCGGTGCTGCCACCGTTCAGGTTGTCGACGATGTTCTGGACGTTGGCACCGGACAGGTCGACCGCGATCTGGCTGTCGGTGCCGGCGTTCGCGCCGACCTGGAACTTCAGCGTCGCGTTGCTGTTGAGCAGCGAGGTGCCGTTGAAGTTGGTGGACGACGCGATGCGGCCGAGCTCCTTCTGGAGCTGGTCGGACTCGGTCTTGATCGCCGCACGCGACGTGTCGTTGTTCGAGTCGTTGCCGGCCTGGACGGCCAGGTCGCGCATGCGCTGGAGGATCGAGTGGGTCTCGGTGAGGCCACCTTCAGCGGTCTGCACGACGGAGATGCCGTCCTGCGCGTTGCGGGCGGCGACCGTGAGGCCACCGACCTGCGACTTCAGGCCCTCGGAGATCGACAGACCGGCAGCGTCGTCGGCAGCACGGTTGATGCGGAGGCCGCTCGAGAGCTTCTCGAGGGACTTCGACAGGTCGTTCTGCGTCGCGTTGAGGTTCCGGTACGTGTTGAGTGCCGAGAGGTTGGTGTTGATGGACATACCCATGGTGTGTTCCTCCGTGAAACTGGGCCGATCGTCAGCCCGTCCGTGGGCTGACATGTGCTCCTCTCGACCGATCGGCCGGAGGCGTTAGGCGATCCGTCGGACGATTTCCCGCCCGGCGGACCGCCGGACGGTCAACTGGCCGCGACCCGGCCGAGCGGGGCGGCGTCGTGCACCGCGCGGGCGACCCCGGCGGCGGCGTTCGTGGCGACGCGGGCGAGGTACGCGCTCCGGCGGGCGGCCGTGGTGCGCGAGGCGGGCTCGGGCGTGACTCCGTCGTCGCCGTAGTGCGCGGCGAGTCCGTCGCGGAGCAGCCGCATCGCCTCGGACCGCTGCTGGGAGACGGCGGAGTGCGTGATGCCGAGCTCGGTGGCGACGTCCGTGACGGTGCGGTCGCCGAAGTAGACGGCCTCGACGATGAGGCGCATGCGGTCGGGCAGCGCCAGGACGGCGGCGCGCAGGTACCGGCGCTTCTCGGCCTCGAGCAGGTCCTCACCCGGCAGCGGGAGGTCGGCGGCGACCGTGTCGTGCACCGTCTCGTCGATCGGGGTGATCGTCCGCGCCGCGTCGGTGAGCGCGTCGACCGCGGTCTGCCGGTCGACGCCCATCGCGTCGGCGATCTCCTGCGGCGTGACGCTCCGACCGAGACCGGCGGAGAGGGCCTCCTGCGTCGCGAGCGTCTCGCGGATGCGCTTACGGGTGCCACGGCTGGCCCAGTCGCCGGCGCGGAGGTCGTCGGCGATCGCGCCGGTGATGCGGGTCCGGGCGTAGGCGCCGAAGGGGACGCCGAGGGTCGGGTCGAACGCGTCGGCTGCCTGCACGAGGGCGACGGAGCCGACCTGTGCGAGGTCGTCGCGGCTGAGGTGGGTGGCGCGTGCGCAGGTCTCGGCGACGATGTAGCCGACGAGCGGCAGGTGCTCGACGATCATCGCGTTGCGTGCGTTCCGGTCCATGGTGTTCCCCTGGTCGTCCTGGTTCGGCTGACCCGTCCGTGGGCATGACGACCACCGGCGTCGGGACCGCCGGAGTACGTCGAAGAACCGCGCGGATCCGTCCTCGCGGTGCACCCGCGCCCTGGGCGCGACCTGGGGGTTGTCCCCCGGTGCTGCTTCCGAACCTATCGGCTGTGCAGGGGCTGAACGAGTGCCTGTCCGTACCCAGTGCGGGGGTGGGCGCCGCACACGCCGGTCCGCCCTTCTGCGGACACGGTCCGCCCGTGTCCCCCGATCGGCGGACCGGGCGCGCGCTGCTTACGCCGGGACCGACGGCGTCGATAACCCCTGGAGACCGCACCCGGCGGTCGATCCGATCCCGGAGGGGGCTGATGAGCGTGAACGACCTGTCCGCCGTCCTGTGGCGTGAACGCGAACTGCTCGAGCTGCTCACGTTCAAGCTCGAGGAGGAACAGCTCATCCTCGCCGCCGGGCGCTCCCGCTGGGTGTCGCACGCCAGCCGCGAGGTCGAGCAGGTCCTCGACCGCCTGCGCAGCACCGGTCTCGAACGCAGCGCCCAGAGCGCCGCCGTCGCCGAGGAGTGGGGCGTGTCCTCGGACGCACCGTTGCGCGAGGTCGTCGCCGCCGCGCCGTCCGGACCCTGGAGCGAGATCCTCGCCTCCCACCTCGCCGCCATGCTCGAACTGACCACGCGCATCGGCGCCCTGCGCGACGAGAACGACCGCTTCCTCCGCATCGCCGCCCAGGCGACGCAGGAGACGCTCGCGGGCACGGTCGCCGACGCGGACACGTACGACGCGACCGGCTCCTCGGGCGCCAACCCGGACGGCGCCCGCCTGTTCGACGGGAACCTCTGACCATGGTGAGCACCTTCGGATCGCTCCAGACCGCCTACTCCGGGCTCGCCGCGGCCCGTGCCGGCCTCGACGTCACCGGCCAGAACATCGCCAACGCCGGGACGACCGGCTACACCCGGCAGCGCCTCGTGCAGACCGAGGTCGGCGCACCGGCACAGACCGGCTTCCTCCGCGGCACCGCGGCCCTCGCCGGCCAGGGCGTGTCGGTCGACGCCATCGCCCGTCTGGCGACCGCCACCCTCGACACCCGCGTCCGGCTCTCCGCCGGCGCCGCCGCCTCCGCCGACACCCGCGCGACCGCCCTCGACCAGCTCGAGACCGGGCTGCACGAGCCGGGCGCCGACGGGCTCTCCGCGAAGCTCGACGGGCTCTGGTCCGCCTGGAGCGACCTCGCGACCCACATCGACGACCCGGGTGCCGCGAGCGCGCTGCTCGGCGCCGCGAAGACCGTCGCCACGGCCCTCTCCGCCGGGTCGAAGAGCGTCGACGCGCAGTGGACCGCGACCCGGTCCACCGTCGCCACGCAGGTCACCCGGCTCAACGACGCCGCCGCGCAGATCGCCGACCTCAACGGGCAGATCCGGTCGACGGTGGCGTCGGGCGGGAACGCGAACGAACTCCTCGACCGACGCGACCAGCTCACCGAGTCGATCGCGACGCTGACCGGAGCCACCGTCCGCGACAACGGCGACGGCACGGTCGACGTCGTCATCGGCGGGAACGCGCTGGTGCAGGGCACCTCCGCCCGCGCCGTCGCCCTCGCCGGTGCCGGCTCGTTGGCCGACACCCGCAGCGGTTCCGGCGCACCGGCTCTGTCCTGGGTCGGCGGCTCCGCGGGTCCGGTCGCCCTCGACGGCGGGTCGATCGCGGGTGGGCTGTCCCTGCTCGCGCCCGCGAACGGCGCACGGACGGGTGGTGCCCTCGCCGAGGCCGCCGCCGCGTACGACGCCGTCGCCACGGACCTCGCGACGTCGGTGAACGCCCTGCACGCCACCGGCACCACGCCGTCCGGGGCCACCGGCAGCCCGTTCTTCGCCCTCGCCGCCGGTGTCCCCGCGGCCCAGGGGCTGTCCGTCGTCCCGACGGACGCGAGTGGACTCGCCACCCGGAGCGCCACCGGGCAGTTCGACGCCTCGGTGCTGACGGCCATCGCGGCGGTCGGCGACCGTGCCGGAGGTCCCGACGCGACCTGGGCGACCTTCGTGACGGGCGTGGGCAGTGCCTCCCGGACGGCGACGTCGGAGGCGACGCTCACCGGGCTCGCCCTCACCAACGCGCGCACCCAGCAGCAGTCGAGCGCCGGCGTCGACATGGACGAGGAGAACGTGTCCCTGCTCGCGTACCAGCACGCCTACCAGGGCGCGGCACGCGTCCTGACCGCCGTCGACGAGATGCTCGACACCATCATCAACCGCCTCGGCCTCGTCGGGAGGAGCTGACCGTGATCACCCGTGTGACCACCCAGATGACCATGGCCGCCGCGCAGTCGCGTCTGCAGGCCGGTGCCGCGAAGGTCGCCGACCTGACCGACCAGGCCACGAGCCTCAAGGCGATCCGGAAGCCGTCCGACGACCCGACCGGCACCGCGACCGCCATGCAGGTGCGGAAGGAGCAGGCGCAGGCCGCCCAGCACGCCCGGAACGCGGACGACGCCGTCGGGTGGCTCGCCACGACCGACAGCGCCCTCGCCGGGGTGTCGAAGGTGCTCGGCAAGGTCCGGGACCTCACCGTGCAGGCCGCGAGCGACGGGACGATGGGCACCACCGACCGGCAGGCGTTCATCAGCGAGCTCCAGGGCCTCAAGGCCGACCTGCTCAGCTCGGCGAACACGAAGTACGGCACGCGATCGGTCTTCGCCGGGTCCTCCCCCGCCGCGGCCGCGTACGCGCCGGACACGACGTGGGCCGGCTCCCCGTCCGCCAGCGTCACCCGTACGGTCGGCACCGGCGACGAGGTCCGCGTCGACACCGACGGCAGCGCCGTGTTCGGGACCGGCGACGCGTCGGTCTTCGCACTCCTCGACGACATCGTCGCCGACCTGCAGGCAGGGACGAACGTGAACCCCCGACTGAACGAGATCGACGCGGCGCAGGCCGCCGTCCGCGGTGCGCAGGCCGACGTCGGTGTGCGGCACTCCGCGGCGCTGTCCGCACAGGACGCGCTGAAGACGCTCTCGACCACACTCGAGGGTCGCCGCTCCGGCGTGGAGGACAAGGCGCTCGCCCAGGCCGTCCTCGACCTGCAGGTCCAGAGCACCAACTACCAGGCAGCCCTCGCCGTGACCGCGAAGGTCCTGCAGCCGACCCTGATGGACTACCTCCGATGAGCATCGACCTGACCTTCACCGTCGCACCGTTCGGCCTCGAGCCGCTGCGGTCGTTCACCCTCGACCCCGTCGACGGCGCCGACGGCCTGTTCGCCCTGGTGGGCACCGGCACGACGGACTCCGGCGTGACCGACCCGCGGCTGTACCTGCTCGACGCCGCCGTGCACCTGCCCGACTACGCGCCGGTGCTCGCTGACGAGCAGGCCGACCGCATCGGGCTCGAGCGCGCGGAGGAGGCCATGCTCCTCGTCGTCGCGAACCCGGACGCGGCCGGCACCACCGTGAACCTGCTCGCCCCGGTCGTCGTCAACGCCCGCACCGCCGTCGGCGCGCAGTTCATCCTCGAGGACCAGGACCTGCCGATCCGGGCCGAGCTCGCCCACAGCTGACCCTCCGGAGAGCGACCGCGCTCGGCCGCTCCGAGCACCCCCCGCGTAGCGTCGACGTCATGTCCCGCACCCCCAAGGGCCACGACGCGATCGTGCCGATGCCCCCCGCACCCGTCCAGACCGCCCCGTCCGCCGACGGTCAGCGCGTCCAGTCCGACGACACCTCGGGCTGGACCGCATGGCTGGACCGGGCGATCTCGGTGCAGCGGCCCGTCGTCGTCGCCCACGTCGCCCGTGTCCGTCGTCGTCACCCCGACGCCTCCCCGGCCGAGGTCATCGAGATCCTCGAGCGCCAGTACCTGACCGCCGTGACCTCCGGCGGCGCCGCCGTCGGCGCGAGCGCCGTCATCCCCGGCGTCGGGATGGTCGCGAGCCTCGGCCTGAGCGGAGCCGAGACGGTCGGGTTCCTCGAGGCCAGCGCGCTCTTCGCCCAGTCCGTCACCGAGGTGCACGGCATCACCGTCGAGGACCCGGAGCGCGCCCGCGCCCTCGTGATGGCGATGATGCTCGGCGCGCCCGGGACGCAGCTCGTCCAGCAGCTCGCGGGCCAGGCCCGCGGCGGCAAGGGTCGCACCGCGTTCTGGGGCGAGCTCGTCACGTCGTCGCTGCCGAAGCAGGCCGTGAGCGGCATCGGCGGGAAGCTGCGCAACACCTTCGTCAAGCGGTTCCTGACCCGCCAGGGCACGTCCGTCCTCGGCCGCGCCATCCCGTTCGGGATCGGTGCCGTCGTCGGCGGCCTCGGCAACCACGCGCTCGGGCGCAAGGTCGTCCAGTCCTCCCGCAGCGCGTTCGGTCCGCCGCCCGCGCACTTCGCGGTCGTGGTCGACGCCGAGCCGGTCGGCTCGGACTCCGCGAAGCCCCTCAGCAAGCGGCAGCAGCGCAAGCTCGACCGCTGACACGCCCGACGGACGGGAGGCCCGGCACCACCCGGTGGGGAGCCTCCCGTCCGTCGCCCGGGCGGGCCGGCGCTCGCGGTCAGCGGCGACGGACCGGCGTGGTGACCACCTGTCCGGCGTGCGCGAACCCGCCCCCGAACCCGAAGAGCAGCGCCGGGACACCCTCCGGCAGTTCCCCGCGGTGCCACGCCTTCGACAGACCGAGCGGCACGCTCGCTGCGGAGGTGTTGCCGGACTCGACGACGTCGCGCACGACGTACTTGCCCTCGCCGCCGAGCGCCGTGACGAGTGGCTCGATGATGCGCAGGTTCGCCTGGTGGAAGGCGAAGACCCCGATGTCGTCGAGGGTCAGGCCGGCCCGGTCGACGACCGCGCGCGCGTGTCCCTCGGCCTCGGTGATCGCCCACCGGTAGATGGAGCGGCCCTCCTGCTGGAACACCTCCGGGTCGTGCGTGACGCGGACGGCGTCCTGCAGGTGCGGCACGCTCCCCCACGACACCGGTCCGATCTGCGGCTCGTCGGAGACCTGCAGGACCGCTGCGCCGGCGCCGTCGCCCACGAGCACGCATGTCGAGCGGTCGGTCCAGTCGGCGATGCGCGAGAGCGTCTCGGAGCCGATGACGAGCGCGGTGTCGGCGGACCCGGAGCGGATGGCCTGGTCGGCGATCGCCATGGCGTACTCGAAGCCGCTGCACGCGGTGTTGATGTCGATGGGGGCCGGGCCGTTCGACATGCCGAGCGCTGCCGCCACCCGTCCGGCCGTGTAGGGCGAGCGGTCCCGGTGGGTGGTCGACGCGACCACGACCAGGTCGACGTCGGTCGGCGCGACGCCCGCGTCCGCCAGGGCGTTGCGCGCCGCCTCGGTCGCCATGGACGTCACGCTGTCGTCCGGGCCGGCGATGCGCCGGGTCCTGATCCCGGTGCGTGTCGTGATCCACTCGTCGTTCGTGTCGACCATCGTCGACAGTTCGTCGTTGGTGAGGATCCGGTCGGGCTGGTGGTGGCCGAACCCGGTGATCCGGCTGCCTCGGAGTGCTGGGATGTTCACCCGCAGAACGCTACGCCTGTCGTCCAACGTCGCATGCCGGGCACGGCATGGGGTGGGCGCAGATCAGTCGCGCGCCTTCGCCGTCGCTCGGCGGTTCGCCTTCTTGATCGCGTCGACGAGCTCGTCCTTCGTCATCCTCGAACGGCCGCTCACCTCGAGGCGCTTCGCGACGTCGAGCAGGTGCGCCTTCGAGGCGTTCGCGTCGACGCCCTCCTGCGTCGTGCCGGAACCGCGTGTGCCGGCGGCGCCCGAGTCCGACGGGCCGGCGGAGTCCTTCTCCTCCCAGTGGTCGCCGACCTTCTCGTACTCGTGCTTCACGGCGGCCCACGCGGTCCGGCCGGCGCGCTGTCCCTCGCCGTACTCGGCCTCGGCGGACCGCAGGGTGGCGCGGTAGACGTCCTGCGCGTGCTCCGGGGACCGCTGCAGCGTGCTCGGGATGTCGTCGTCGGGCATGGTCGTTCCTCCGTCGCGTGGTCGTCGAGGCCTCCACGGGTACTCCCGGGCCCTGACAGCGCGTCGAGCCGGG
This sequence comes from Curtobacterium sp. MCBD17_008, assembly GCF_003234475.1. NCBI lineage: Bacteria > Bacillati > Actinomycetota > Actinomycetes > Micrococcales > Microbacteriaceae > Curtobacterium > Curtobacterium sp. MCBD17_008. Next base: position 27,746 of record NZ_QKTK01000006.1, read on the forward strand.
GGCGTAGACCTGGTGCATGGACTACACACACCTCGGACGGACAGGGCTGTCGGTGTCACGGGCAGTGCTCGGCACGATGAACTTCGGACCGGAGACCAGCGAGGACGACTCGCACGCGATCATGGACCGGGCGCACGAGCTCGGCGTCAACTTCTTCGACACGGCCAACGCGTACGGCGCCTCGGTGGGCAAGGGCGCCACCGAGGAGATCATCGGCCGGTGGTTCGCCAAGGGCGGCGGACGACGCGACAAGACGGTGCTCGCCACGAAGGTGTACGGCGAGATGACCGACTGGCCGAACGGCGGCAAGCTGAGCGCGCTGAACATCCGCCGGTCGATCGACGCGTCGCTCCAGCGGCTGCAGACCGACCACATCGACCTCTACCAGATGCACCACGTCGACCGGGCGACACCGTGGGACGAGATCTGGCAGGCGATGGAGATCGCGGTGGGCCAGGGCAAGGTCCTCTACGTCGGGTCGTCGAACTTCGCCGGGTGGCACATCACGCAGGCGCAGGAGGCCGCGCGGCACCGGAACTTCCTCGGTCTGGTCAGCGAGCAGTCGATCTACAACCTGGTCGTCCGTGACGTCGAGCGCGAGGTCCTGCCGGCCGCGCAGCACTACGGGCTCGGGGTGATCCCGTGGTCGCCGCTGCAGGGCGGACTGCTCGGCGGCGTGATCGAGAAGACCGAGAACGGGTCGCGCCGGTTGTCCGGGCGGAGCGCCGAGTACGTCGACGCCCACCGCGACCAGCTCACCGCGTACGAGTCGTTCGCGCAGGAGCTCGGGCACACCCCGGGGGAACTCGCCCTCGCGTGGCTGCTGCACCAGCCGGGCGTCACCGCCCCGATCACCGGCCCGCGCACCATGGAGCAGTGGGAGTCCGCCGTCCGCGCGGTCGACATCCGCCTCGACCAGGCCGCACTCGACCGCCTCGACGAGCTGTTCCCCGGCCACCAGACCGCACCCGAGGACTACGCCTGGTAGCACCGCACACCGGTCCGGGCACCGACGACTCCCGCTGGAGCCGGACCACCGACGAGAGGACGACCGCGATGACCACTTCCATGCCCAACGACCACGGCGGGGACGGCGGCAACACCGAGCTCGGCGAAGCGCTGCAGCACGAAGCCGCCACCACCGGCGACTCCGGGTCGGGCGAGGAGCAACCACGTGCCGAGGACGACCGTTCCGGACTCGACCTGGAGGACCGTGGGGACCAGGAACAGTCCGCGCTCGCCGCGCTCGGGAACGACGCCCGCGGAGGTGACGCCCTCGTCGGTGGCGGCGACGACCTCGGGGACACGTCCACCGGGACCCAGACCGACGACCAAGCGGTCCCCGACGGCTCGCGCGAGGACGGTGCCGACACGCACTGACCGCCGGCCGCACGACGACGGCCCCCGCTCCGAGTGAGCGGGGGCCGTCGTCGTGTGCGGCAGGAGCGGTCAGCGCACGCCGACCGGGCTGTTGTCCTCCTGGTCGTAGAGGACGTAGCCCTCCTCGCCGTGGACCGCGGTGTCGATGCCGGCGACCTCGTCCTCGGTCTTCACGCGGAAGCCCATCGTCTTCTCGATGAGGAAGCCGATCACGAAGGCCAGGACGAAGGAGTAGAGCCCGACGGCGAGGGCAGCGGCGGCCTGCTTGCCGAGCTGCTCGAACGAGCCCGAGTAGATCAGGCCGGTGTCGTTGGCGAAGAAGCCGAGGAACAGCGTGCCGAAGACACCGCCGACCAGGTGCACGCCGACCACGTCGAGCGAGTCGTCGAAGCCCAGGCGGTACTTCCAGTCGATCGCGAAGCAGCAGACGATGCCGGCGAGGAAGCCGAGCACGATGCCCCAGCCGGGCGTCAGGTTGGCGCAGGCCGGCGTGATCGCGACGAGGCCGGTGACGGCGCCCGAGGCGGCACCGACTGAGGTGGCCTTGCCGTCCTTGAGCTTCTCGATGAGCAGCCACCCGAGGATCGCGGCGGCGGGGGCGGCGAGCGTGTTCACCCAGGCGATCGCGGCGATGCCGTCAGCAGCGCCCTCGGACCCGGCGTTGAAGCCGAACCAGCCGAACCAGAGGATCGCGGCACCGAGCAGGACGAAGGGCGGGTTGTGCGGCTTGTGCGCACCCTTGGCGAAGCCGACGCGCTTGCCGAGCACGAGCGCCAGGGCCAGGCCCGCGGCACCGGCGTTGATGTGCACCGCGGTACCACCGGCGAAGTCGATGACGCCCCACGTGGCGGCCCATCCCGACGTCAGGTTGAACACCCACGAGGCGACCGGGAAGTAGACGACCGTGACCCAGATGCCGGCGAAGACCATCCACGCGCCGAACTTCGCGCGGTCGGCGATCGCACCGGAGATGAGGGCGACCGTGATGATCGCGAACGTGGCCTGGAAGCCGACGAAGGCCATCGACGGGTAGGCCGCCTGGATGTCCGACGACTGCGCCTCCTCGAACGCCTGGCCGAGGCCGAGCAGGTTCCAGTCGATGCTGAAGAAGCCGACGATTCCCGTCACGGCCGTGTTGTCCCCGTGGTTGGCGAAGGCGATCGCGTAGCCGTAGAGCACCCAGAGGACGCTCACCAGCGCGATGGCCCCGAAGGACATCATCATCATGCTGATGACGGACTTGGCCTTCACCAGACCGCCGTAGAAGAAGGCCAGGCCGGGTGTCATGAACAACACCAGCGCCGCCATGACCAACACGAACGTCGTGTTGCCCTGATCAAGCATGTGTGCACCTCTCGTCGCTGTGCGGCTCTCCGTCCGCCTCGGGTGCGACCGAGTCTGGCGACGACGTGTTTCACCGGGAGGCGCGCTCTGTTTCGCGGAGGTAACGTCACGGCGCGTTCTGTGAACGCTGTGTTTCGCAGCCCCGAGCGGCACCCGGCAGGGGTGTTCCGGGACGTTCAGGAGGCCCGGGGCGACTCCTCCGCGCGGGTCAGCGCGACGACGCGGCTCGCGGCACGCAGGTACTTCTTGCGGTACCCGCCTTCGAGCATCACGTCGGGGTACACCGTGTCGAGCGGGATGCCCGAGGCGACGATCCGGACCTGCGCGTCGTAGAGGCGGTCGACGAGCGCCACCCACCGGAGCGCGTCGGTCTGGTCCGTGAACGCCTGCACGTCGGTCAGCCCGACGGCGTCGAGCCCGTCGACGAGCGCGACGTACCTGGACGGGTGCACGGACGCCAGGTGGGCCACGACGGACCGGAAGTCGTCCTGCGTGACGCGGGCCGGGCCTCCCGTCCCGGACGGCGTCGACGAGGTCAGGGCCGCCAGCGCGGCGGGGACGTCGTCGACGACCGACGCCGACTCGTCGACGGCACGACGACGGAAGTCCAGGCCGTCGATGCGCATGGTGTCGAACCGGTCGGACATCGCCTGGATCTCGCGGAGGAAGTCCTGCGCGGCGAAGCGCCCCTCACCGAGCGCCCCGGGCGGGGTGTTCGACGTCGCGGCGAAGCGCGTGCCGGTCTCGGTGAGCTCCTTGATGAGGCGGGTCATCACCATCGTGTCGCCCGGGTCGTCGAGCTCGAACTCGTCGATGCAGACGAGCGCGGTCCCGCGGAGCAGGTCGACCGTGCCCTGGAAACCGAGCGCCCCGACGAGCGCGGTGTACTCGATGAACGTGCCGAACGTCTTCCGTCCGCTGGCCGCGTGGTAGGCCGCGGCGAGCAGGTGGGTCTTGCCGACGCCGAACCCGCCGTCCAGGTACACACCGGACTTCGCGGGCACCTCGGGCTCCTTGCGCTTCCGACCGAACAGCCCGCGCCTGGCCGGCTCGGGGACCGTCGTGACGAAGGTCTCGACCGCGTCCCGCACCTCGGCCTGCGAGGCGTACTCCGGGTCGGGCCGGTACGAGGCGAACGACGCCTCGGCGAACTGCGGCGGCGGCACGAGCGCGGCGGCCATCTGCTGCGGGGTGACCTGCGGGTCGCGGTCGACGAGGTGTTCCGGCGCGGGGCGCGGTTCTGGCACGGTGCGGGACCTTCCGTCGGCCTGTCGTCTGGTGTCACGTCACGGCTGCGACACGGTGCTTCCGCGTACCGTTGGGGGTGACGCGCAAGGACCGATCCTAGTCCGCGCGCCATCGATCCCCAGGAGGTACCCCCGATGACCGCACCGGTCGACCCGTCCGAGAAGTTCCGCTCCTACGCGCACCCCGAGCGCCTGGTGTCCACCGAGTGGCTGCAGGAGCAACTCGACGCCGGCGTGGGGTCGCCCGAACTCGTCGTGGTCGAGTCCGACGAGGACGTCCTGCTCTACGAGACCGGGCACATCCCGGGCTCGGTGAAGATCGACTGGCACACCGACCTCAACGACCCGGTGCAGCGCGACTACATCGACGGCGAGGCCTTCGCCCGGCTCGTCGGCGGCAAGGGCATCGGCCGCGACACCACCGTCGTCATCCACGGCGACAAGGACAACTGGTGGGCCGCGTACGCACTCTGGGTGTTCACGCTCTTCGGGCACGAGGACGTCCGCCTGCTCGACGGCGGCCGGGCGAAGTGGATCGCCGAGGGTCGGGCGATGACCACCGACCGGACGTCGGTCGACGCGGTGGAGTACCCCGCGGTCGAGCGCGACGACGCCACCGTCCGCGCGTTCAAGGAGGACGTCCTCGCACACCTGGGCAAGCCGCTCGTGGACGTCCGCAGCGCCCCGGAGTACTCGGGCGACCGCACGACCGCGCCGGACTACCCGGAGGAGGGTGCGCTGCGCGCCGGGCACATCCCGACCGCCGTCAACATCCCCTGGAAGTCCGCCGCCGCTGCCGACGGCACGTTCAAGTCGCGCGAGGAGCTCGACGCCGTGTACCGCGAGGGCGCCGGCATCGGCGACGCGGACGAGGTCATCGCGTACTGCCGGATCGGCGAGCGGTCGAGCCACACGTGGTTCGTCCTGCAGCACCTGCTCGGCATCGAAGACGTGAAGAACTACGACGGCTCCTGGACCGAGTGGGGCAGCGCCGTCCGCGTCCCGATCGTGGTGGGCTCCGAGCCGGGTACGCTGCCTGCTCGATGACGGACGCAGCGCTCCCCCAGCCCCTCGCCGAGATCCGCGACGACTTCCTCGCGCTGACGCAGAACGACCGCCTGCAGCTCCTGCTCGAGTTCTCCGACGAACTGCCGGCGCTCCCGCCGCGCCTGCAGGGCCACGAGGACGAACTCGAACGAGTCGAGGAGTGCCAGTCGCCGGTCTTCATCACCGTCACTGTGGGCGAGGACGGCGACGGCCCGGACGTCGTCCGCATGCACGCCACGGCTCCGCGTGAAGCACCGACCACGCGCGGCTTCGCGTCGATCCTGGCGCAGGGGCTCTCCGGCCTGACCGTCGAGCAGGTGCTCGCCGTGCCGGCGGACTACCCGCTGACGCTCGGGCTGAACGAGGCGGTCAGCCCGCTGCGGATCCGCGGCATGGTCGGCATGCTCGGTCGGGTGCAGCGGCAGGTGCGGGCGGCCGCCGCCTAGCGGCTTCTGGAAGACGGGAGGCGCGGTGCCAGCTGGTGCCGCGCCTCCCGTCCGTGGTCCCCCGCCATCCGCACGCAGGACGTCCCGGTGGAACGACCGGTCCGAATGGCACGCTCTGCAGAGCCTGTCCGGCTTCGTCGAGCAGCTGCGCGAGGCCGCGAAGCAGGAGGACGATCGCCGGGCGAAGGCGAAGGCGAAGGCGTGGGCGGCGCGTAAGAAGGAGCGCGAGGACAACCTCTTCGTCGCTGCCACCCACGAGGTCGGGACGTGGTTCGGCGCCGACGACGACCCGAAGCCACCAGAACCGGAGCCCGAGCCGCACCGCCAGGCCGATACCGTGACGGTGCGCGGACGGACCATCCCGGCCGGTGGGGGTGGCGGAGGCGGCGGCACGTCGTCAGCGGTGCCCGCGGACCTCCGGTCGTTCCAGTCCGGTATCCGGTCGTGCGACGAGTCACTCGCTGGTGCAGTCTCGACCTTCCGCAACGCGCTGACCGACTACGAGTCCGGCTGCAACCCGTGCTGGGGCACGCTCAGCGCGCAGTCGCTCGTGACCGCCGTGAACGACTGGATGACCGCGAACGGGCAGGACGCCGTCTGGGCGGTCACCGTCGCAGCGCAGTTCGAGGCCGCGGGCGGTGGCACCGGACCCGCCACACTGTTAGACGCCTCGATCTCGGCAGCCCTGGCAGCGGCCGGCATCGGCACGGCACCGGGTTCCCGGGCAAGTCGGAGTTCCCTGCGTCTTGGAGCGATGGCAGGATCATCCACGACATCTCTGACGTCGCGACTGACCCAGATCTCGAGTGGGTGCCGCAGGGTGAGGCCGGGACGACCTTCATCGCGAATGGCATGCGAGTCGGCGTCGCGATTCGAGTAGTCATCAGAAACGATGAGATCATTTCCGGATTCCTTACCAACACATCGAAGAACTCACGATGAACGACCTTGGCAATTACCGAGATCAGGCACTCCGCATCATCAGCGAACTCGAGGATCGGCTCGGAATTCAAGCGCTGGAAGATGCGCGCGATCTCGTTGAATGCGACGAAGCCCCTCTCGGTCTGAGCATCGCAGCAGGGATCATCGCGGAGCGCAACCTCACTGTTCCCATGTGGATCGTCGAGGACATCGAACGTCTCTTGCAAGCGTGGCCAGAGGAACTGGCTGAGCTTCCCGAACATTTCGAGACGCATGGCTCTGTTCTCCTCCGCGGCGATGTGCCACCCGAAGGGCCGAGCACCTGATCGAGGGTTCCGTTCAGATTCGCGCGACCAGCGTGGCCGCGAAGGTAGGGGAATCTGCTGCTGCGTTGACTCACGTCGGCAATGAGTCGATCTCAGACGTCAACGTCCTCCCTGGTTCCGGATTGGAGTTTCGTGAACTCGAACAAGTGTCCGGCACGCCGGGTCTTCCGGATCCGGTGCTCGACCACGCCACGTTCACTCGTCTCGTCGCAGCCACGGTGCAGTTCATCCAGGGCGAGTTCATCGGCTTCGAGGAAGCAGATGTGGGTCAGCTCGACGAAGCCGTCATCGTCATTGATGTGGTGGACGGAGCATGCGCGATCCAGCTCGATCGCGTCAGCGGCATCAACCCGGAGTTGTGACATGCAAGAAGTCTTTTTTCTCTCGTCCATGGACAGCAAGTGGTTCTCGTCTGTCTTCCGGTGCGAAGTGGAACGACCGATCGAGCTCCCGAACGGTCACCATGCACTGATGGTCAGCTGCGATCCGCCGCTGAACGGACAGGAACTCGGCCACCCACTCGGCATCGGAGAGCTGTTGCTCTGGAGTCGCTTCGAAGACGAAGACCCCTGGACCTTCCCCGCCTTCCCGCACTTCGTGCAGATCTGTCTCCCTGACGTCGATCTGCCTGTCCATGCCATGCCTCCGAGCATCGCATGGGGCGAGATCTACAAGACCGAGGCCGACGCGCACGCCCACGAGATGAACGCTCGCCCGCGCTCCTCGACGAAGTGGTTGAGTTGTCTGACAAGCTCCCGCAGACTCGCGAACCGCTCTACGAGGCAGTAAGGAGCGATCCGTGCGAGTGAGTGAGTGAAGATCATGTCGTTCCGCAGGAGATCAGGCCACCCGGCCACCCGGCGGTCGGAGACGGAGTTCGTCACCTACCACTGTCTGATCGGCTCGCAACCGATCGGCGTTCTGACGTTCCGCAACATCGTCAACGGGATGACCATCCCTCCGCTGCGCTGGCTCGTCACCGACCTGAACATGGTGGTGCTGCCGGACTCGGACATCAACGTCCTCGAGTGGGAGCAGAAGGTTCGCGACAGCAGCGGCGCCGGACTGTGGATCACCGACGACGACATGCGGCGCTTCGTCCGGTACAACCACCAGATGATCGATGGCGAGTTCTTCGGCTCTCCGATCGACAGCACCGACGATGACGCGTCGCAGGCCATGGTCCGCATCGACTTCTTCGACAGCACGACGGTCACCGTCACCCTGGATCGTTCGGTGATCGGGACCTCCTGGGAGTTCGACCTGTTCCTCGGACCCGGCGTTCCCGCGTCCGGCATCGGGAGCCGCGACGAGGAGATCGCGGACGAGCAGCGCCGCGCACAGGAGGCACGGGACGGTCAGCAGATCCGCGCACTCGTCCGGGCGTGCCTCCAGAACGCTCGGATCGACGAGGCGCCGGCGCTCCTCACCCAGCTCGACGCAGTGGTCGACGTCACGCCGTCCGGGCCGCGCGCGTGGTCGCTCGCGCTCGAACGCGACGACGCGCCCCGCGTCGACCTCCCCGACGGACCACTGCCGCAAGCCGCCAGGTACCAGACCGACGCCGAGGCAGCCGGGGGCGAGTTGCTCATCTGGGTGCACGACGGCAGGATGCAGATGGTCGAGCTCCCGTGGTGCACCGACGCGATGCCGACCGAACTGCCGCGTCTCGATCAGCTCGTCTTCCCCGCAGGGCGAGACGCCGGCGACGGCGAGAGGACACCGTGACGAACACCACGTCGGTTCCCATCCAGTTGCACCTCGCTGGCGACACGGTCGACGCCGTCACGATCGACACCGCCGTCACCGTCCGCTTCTCGAGCGGGGCGACCCTCCGGTTCGAGACCGCCTTCTCGCTCACCGAGACGGACGGCACGCACACCTTCATGGAGCCCGGCGACCCACCCTCGCTCCTGCCGCTCCTCGCCCTGCACACGACGGTGGTGGAACGCGGTACCGTCACCGGCGCCCGCATCGCCGTCCGCTTCGCATCGGGTGCGTTGCTGGAGGGGTGGTCACACCGCGACCGGCCCTCGTGGCACTGGTCCGAACCAGGACGAGCGCGCCTGGACATCGACGTCCTGACCGGCGGCGAGGTCGTCGCTCGAACGCTGCCGGGAGGAACGGCGTCATGACGGACGACCTGTCGGTCGACGACCTGCGCCGACGCCTACCGGCGTCCGACCCGCTCGTCCCGGGCCGGGTGCACGAGGTGTTGTCCGCTGTCGCCGACGATGCCGAGGTCCTCACCTACGACGTGCCGGCACGCTCCTTCACCGAGGTCGTCCGGCGCAGCTACGCACAGGACGAACCCAACCTGCTGCCACTGGTCGAACCACTCGGGCCGCTCGGGGACGCACTCGTCCTCGTGTGCCAGGTCGAGTCCGGGTCGGAGATCGTCACCGTCCTCCTCCGTGCTGCTGACCGGGTCTTCCTCTCCGCCACGGCGTACGACCGATCGGCGATCACCAGATCGCCCGACCGGCCGAGGAAGGAGACATCGTGACCGAAGACCACCGACTCGAGTTCACCGACGCCCGGGTGGACGTCCTCAGATTCACCTTCGAGACGAGCCTGGGGTTCTCGAACGGCACGACGATGCAGTTCGAGGCCGAGTTCGCGATCACCGGTCCGGACGGGGAACGCCGGATCGTGGACCCGACGGACCCGACGTCGCTCGCACCCGTCCTGGCCCTGCACGGTGACACGGTCACGAACGCGACACTCGACGGCCCCGACCTCCGGCTCCACTTCGCATCCGGAACGGTCCTCGAGGCCTGGCCCGACGACTCGTACGAGTCGTGGCAGTACGACGGCGGCGGACCGGAGCGCCGGATGATCGTCGCCCTGCCCGGTGGTGGCCTGGCGGTCTTCGGACCACCAGCGACCTCCGACTGACCAGCCGTGCCACGATGAGGGCGCCATCGGACGAGGGGAACGGACGACGTGTTCGGCAAGCGCAAGAGGGACCAGCCATCGGGCTCCGAGTTCCACCAGGCTGACAGCGAGCAGCAGCTCTTCGCGCAGCTCCTGGCCGAGACCAGGGCTGACCCCGAGAAGGTCTTCACCATCGACATCGTCGGCCGCGGCACACCCGGCCGTGACCTCGACGAACAGGTCGAACGACTCCGACGCTCCGGAGTGACGGCGTCACGTCCGCCGGCCACGGAAGCAGCAGCAGACCGCGCGTCCGGACGCGCCGATGCCTCCGCCGACGAGCTGGTCCCGCTCAGCCGCGAGCCCTTCACGGCCGAGACCGGTGACGTCTTCCTCATCCCGGACGGTGGCGGCAGGGTGCTGCTCGGGCACGTCCTCGCGACGCTGCACGATGCCGTGTACGTCGCGGTCTTCCAGCGCCCCGAGGACCTCCCGCGCCCCGCCGACCCGCTCGTCGTGCTCGCCACGCAGCCGGTGGTGGCCGGGCTCACCCTGCCGGCACGGTTCCAGCCGGGCATGTGGGAGGTCGTCGGCACCGTCGCCCCGGACACCGACCGTCTGTTGCCCGCGTACACCTGGGGCACCGACGTCGACGGCGTGCACGTCACGGACTTCGACGGGTCCCGCTCCCGACCCGCGACCGAGATCGAGGCGACGACGGTCCCCCGCCGCGTGGTCGTCTCGCCGTACTTCATCGACATCGCCGTCCGCGCCGTGGTCGGCCTCGTCGACTGGCACCCGGACTTCGAGCATCTCCGCTACCGCTCCACACCGCGCTCCGTCGACCTCTTCCCCGCGCGCTGAAGCGGGCGCGGGCGGCCACCCCGGGTGGGGTGGTCACCACCTGTCGGACAGGAGGCGCGTCACCGCTGGTCCCGCGCCTCCCGTCCGACCCTGGTCACCGCACGTCGGCCGCCGGCCGCGGCTCGACCACGTCGGTGAGCCACGTCAGGATCCGCGCGTCGAACCAGTCCGCGTCGTGGTTCCAGAGCTTCGTGTGCCGGGCGACGTGCGTGACCTCGAGCCGCACCAGGTCCGGTCGTGCAGCGGCGAGGGCGTGTGCCGCCGACGAGGGCACGAACCCGTCGTCGTCGCTGTGCAGCAGCAGGATCGGGACGTGGAGTTCGTCGGCGCGGGCGACCATGTCGAGTTCCCGCAGGTCGATCGGCCGCTCAAGCCCGGCGATCCGGTGCACGACCGGGGTGCGGAGGACCCACTGCGCCACCTTGCGGACCGGCCGGGGCAGCCGGAGCGCGCGGCTCTGCGACTTGAGGACGGCGTTCCAGTCGACGACCGCCGAGTCCAGGACGACGCCGGTGACCAGTCCTGCGAGCCCGGAGCGGACCAGGGTCTGCAGGACCACGGCGCCGCCCATCGACCAGCCCATGAGGACGACGCTCGTGGCGCCCTGCTGCGCGACCCAGTCGAGCGCGGCGTCGACGTCCTCCCACTCGGTCGAGCCGAGACCGTAGCGCCCGTCCGCACTCGGGGGCGCGACGCCGTCGTTGCGCCACGACACCAGCAGCACCGAGTACCCGGCCGCGCGGAAGACCGGGACGGCGCGGATCGTCTCGGCACGGGTGACGCCGCGACCGTGGACGAGGACCGCCCAGGGCGCGGCCGGGTCCTCGGCGCGGACCACCCAGGCGGGCGCGGGACCGTTCGGGGTGAGCACGTCGACGTCCTCGACGGGGACGCCGAGCTCCCCCGGAGTCAGGTAGAACCAGCCGCCCCAGCGTCCGCGGCGTGCTGCGGTCGGGTCGCCGGCGTCCACGGCGATGATCCGCCGGGTGACGGTGGTGTCGGTCACGGCCAGGACCTCGCCGACCCGCATGTGCCCGGTGGCGGCGCCGAACCACAGGCTGTACCGGCCCTGCAGCTCCGTGTCGGGACTGCGGCGCAGGGTGACGGTCCGGGCCTCCGGGTCGACCGCGGTGATCGGGACCCGCTCGGTGCGCTTGCGGTCCGGGGTGACGACGGCGCGGGCGACGGCCACGACGGAGCCGGCGATGACCGCCACGCCGACGGCGGCGGCGGCCACACCGGTGCCGAGCGCGACGACGCCGGCCGAGCGCGCCGTGCGTCCAGCGAGGCCCGGCCGCGACCGACGTGTGGGACGGACGGCTGCGGGGCGGCGGAGCATGCGGGCCTCCAGGCAGAGGACGACTGCGGGCAGCACGACTGCGCGACGGACGGCGTGCCGCCCGCACCGGTGCTCGATCCGGAGCCTAGTCTGCATCCGTGCCTGAACCCCGAGTCCCCGACGCCGAACCGGAGGCGTTCGCGCGTCTCCGTGCGTTCGTGTCGACGGGCAGGACCCGCACCGAGACCACGGTCACCGAGATCCCCTCGCCGAGCCGCATCGCGCCGTACTCGATCGCCCTCGCGGCGGACGTGTCCGGGGTCGTGCACGGCGTCGACTCCGACCTCGGCACCGGACGCTTCATCGCCCTGCACGACCCGGACGAGCCGGAGGGGTGGGGCGGTGCGTACCGCATCGTCACCTTCGCGCAGGCCCCGCTCGAGCCGGAGATCGGCGTCGACGAGTTCGTGGCCGACGTGACGTGGAGCTGGCTCGTCGACGCCCTCGACGCGCACGGCGCCCGGTACGCCAACGCCTCCGGCACGGCGACGAAGATCATCTCCCGCGGGTACGGCGAGCTCGCGACCCAGGGCGACGGTGCTCAACTGGAACTCCGGGCGTCGTGGACGCCCCTCGACGACGACCTGACGCCGCACGTGCAGGCCTGGGAGGAGATCGTGGCGATGCTCGCCGGACTCCCCCCGGCCTCGGACGGCGTCTCGCTCCTGGCCCCTCGGAGGCTCGCCCGTGACTGATGCCGACCCCGCCTACGAAGACGCGCACGCCACCGTCCACGTGATCGAGCGCCGCGAGGAGTACCTCGACGCCGTGGCGCGCATCGCCGCCGGCACCGGTCCGGTCGCCGTCGACGCCGAGCGTGCCAGCGGCTACCGCTACTCGCAGCGGGCCTACCTGATCCAGGTGTTCCGCCGCGGCTCCGGCTCGTTCCTGTTCGACCCCATCGCGATCGGTGACTTCAGCGACCTGCAGGCCGCGATCGTCGACGAGGAGTGGGTGTTCCACGCCGCGTCGCAGGACCTGCCGTGCCTCCGCGAGGTCGGCCTCGTCCCGACCCGCATCTTCGACACCGAGCTCGGTGCCCGGATCGCCGGCTTCCCGCGTGTCGGACTCGGCGCGGTCGTCGAGCAGCTCCTCGGCATCACGCTCGCGAAGGCCCACTCCGCCGCGGACTGGTCGACCCGTCCGCTCCCGCAGGCTTGGCTCGTCTACGCCGCCCTCGACGTCGAACTGCTCCCGGACCTGCGCGACTCCCTCGCCGAGGTGCTGGAGGCGGCCGGCAAGACCCGGATCGCGGAGGAGGAGTTCGCCGCCGTCCTCGCCCGTGCCCCGAAGCCCCCGCGTGCCGAGCCGTGGCGGCGTCTCTCCGGGATGAACGTGCTCCGCGGTGCCCGTGCCCTCGCGATCGCACGGTCGCTGTGGCAGGCACGCGACGCCTACGCGCAGGAGACCGACATCGCGCCGGGCCGGACCATCCCGGACTCCGCCATCGTCGCCGCTGCCGCCGCCGCTCCGTCCTCGCGGGCGGAACTCGGCGCACTGAAGACCTTCACGGGCCGCGCCAGCCGGTCGGAGCTCGACCGTTGGTGGGCCGCGGTCGAGGAAGGCCGGACCACCGAGAACCTGCCGCGCCTGCGTGGCGGGGGTGAGCCGAGCCTCCCGCCGCCCCGCGCCTGGGCCGACCGCAACCCGGACGCGGACCGTCGGTACCGCGCCGCGCGGGCCGCCGTCACGGCCCGGGCCGCCGAGCTCGACCTGCCCGTCGAGAACCTGCTCACCCCGGAGACGCTCCGTCTCGTGTCGTGGAACCCGCCGGCGACCGTCGCGACGGAGACCGTCGGTGCCACGCTCGCGTCGCACGACGCCCGGCCGTGGCAGGTCGAGGAGACCGCGTCGGTCATCGCACACGCGTTCGAGGTGGCAGCGGACCGGTCCGTCGCGGACCCGGCGGCAGTGGTCACCGCGACCACGGCCTCCCGGCCGGACGGCGAGCCGGACGACGCGGCGCTCGACGCCGCTCAGCAGGGTGACGCCGCTCTTGTCGCAGACGGACAGCCCGACGCCGCCACCGGGACGACCGGCTCGTAGGAACCGCCCAACCGACGTGCCGCCGCTCAGCCGGGGGTACTAGCGTCGGAGCGTCGCCGGGCGAGGCCCGGCCAGGTCGGGGCGACAGGACCCCCGGCCCGATCGTTGTGGATCTGGAGGCTCGCATTGCCGAAGACATCAGACGTCGTGTTCGTGGACGGTGTCCGCACACCGTTCGGCCGCGCCGGTGAGAAGGGCGTCTTCTGGCGCACCCGTGCCGACGACCTGGCGGTGCACGCGATGCGCGGCCTGCTCGACCGGAACAGCTCGCTGGACGGTGCCGCCGTGGACGATGTCGCGGTCGCCGCGACGACCCAGCAGGGCGACCAGGGTCTGACCCTCGGGCGCACCGTCGGCATGCTGGCCGGTCTGCCGAAGTCCGTCCCCGGCTACGCCATCGACCGGATGTGCGCCGGCGCGATGACGAGCGTCACGACCCTGGCCGGCGCGATCGCGTTCGGCGCCGCCGACGTCGCCATCGCGGGCGGCGTCGAGCACATGGGCCGCCACCCGATGGGCTTCAACGCCGACCCCAACCCCCGCTTCGTCGCGGAGCGCATGGTCGCCCCGGACGCGCTCGTGATGGGCAACACCGCCGAGCGCCTGCACGACCGCTTCCCCGCGATCACGAAGGACCGCACCGACGCCTTCGCCGTGCAGTCCCAGCAGCGCTACGCCGCCGCCTGGGGCGCCGGCAAGCTGCAGCCCGACGTCGTCCCCGTCGAGGTGAACACCGGCCAGGGCTGGGACATCGTCTCGAAGGACGAGCCGCCCCGTCCGGGCACCACCCTGGAGGCCCTGGCTGCGTTGAAGACGCCGTTCCGGCCGCACGGACGGGTCACCGCAGGCAACGCCGCGGGCCTGAACGACGGCGCGACGATGAGCCTGCTCGCTTCCGAGGACGGCGCGAAGCAGCACGGCCTGCCGACCAAGATGCGCATGGTGTCCTTCGCCTTCGCCGGCGTCGAGCCCGAGGTCATGGGCGTCGGTCCGGTGCCCGCGACCGACAAGGCGCTGCGGAAGGCCGGGCTGTCGATCGACGACATCGGTCTGTTCGAGATCAACGAGGCGTTCGCCGTGCAGGTGCTCGCGTTCCTCGACAACTACGGCATCGCGCAGGACTCCCCGAACGTGAACGCCTGGGGCGGCGCCATCGCCGTCGGGCACCCCCTCGCGTCGAGTGGCGTCCGCCTGATGACCCAGCTCGCAGCGCAGTTCGCCGAGCGCCCGGACGTCAAGTACGGCATCACGACGATGTGCATCGGGCTCGGCCAGGGCGGCACGGTCATCTGGGAGAACCCGAACTTCAGCAAGAGCGCGGCACGGAAGGCGGCCTGACCATGACCATCGCACCGACCGACCAGTTGACGGCACTGAGCGAGGACGAGGTCGTCACCCACTCGTACGTCAAGCACGTCGCGCTGCCCTCCGGCGGCACCCTCGCGCTCATCACGCTCGACAACGGCAAGGACTACAAGCGACCCTCGACCCTCGGGCCGCGCACGATGCGTGAGCTGTCCGACGTGCTCGACGGGCTCCGCGCTTCGGCGGCGGCGGGCGACATCCAGGCCGTCGCCGTCACCGGCAAGGAGTACTGCTTCGCCGCGGGCGCCGACCTCTCGCAGGCTGCCGCACTGCCCTCGCGCGAGGTCGCGCACGAGCTCGGCGTCCTCGGGCACGCCACCCTCCGCAAGTTCAGCGAGCTCGGGGTCCCGTCGTTCGCGTTCGTCAACGGCATCGCGCTCGGCGGCGGGCTCGAGGTCGCGCTGCACTGCACGTACCGCGTGTTCTCGTCCGCCGCGCAGGGCATCGGGCTGCCCGAGGTCTTCCTCGGCATCATCCCCGGCTGGGGCGGCGCGACGCTGCTCCCCCGGCTCATCGGTCCCGAGAAGGCCCTCCGGGTCATCGTGGAGAACCCGCTGAAGAACAACCGCCTGATGGACGGCAAGGCCGCGGTCGAGCTCGGCATCGGCGACGCGCTCATCCCGTCGGTGACGTTCCTGCCGTCCGCGGTCGCCTGGGCCGACGGCGTCGTGGCGGGCCGGACCAAGGTCACGCGGAAGAACGAACCCGGGATGCTCGAGAAGGCAGCCTGGGGCACGGTCGTCAAGGTCGCACGCAGCCAGGTCGCGTCGAAGATCGGCACGGTCCCGAAGTCCCCGTTCCGTGCGCTCGCCCTCGTCGCAGCGGCGAAGTCGGGATCGCTCGACGAGCGGTTCGCGGGCGAGGACGACGCCCTCGCCGACCTCCTGGCCGGCGACCAGTTCGCCGCGTCGATGTACGCGTTCGACCTCGTGCAGAAGCGGGCCAAGCGTCCCGTGGGTGCCCCCGAGGGCGTCGACGCGAAGAAGACCACGAAGGTCGGCGTCCTCGGCGCCGGGCTCATGGCGTCGCAGTTCGCCCTGCTCTTCGCCCGCCGTCTCGGTGTGCCCGTCGTCATCACCGACGTGTCGCAGGAGCGGGTCGACGCGGGCGTGGCGCGGATCGCCGGTGAGGTCGCGAAGCTCCTCGAGAAGGGCCGCATCTCCCCCGACGACGCGAACCGCATCACCGGGCTCGTCTCCGGGTCGGTGTCCTACGACGCGTTCGCCGACGCCGACTGGGTCATCGAGGCGGTCTTCGAGGAGATGAGCGTCAAGCAGGAGGTGTTCCGCAAGATCGAGCAGGTCATCGCGCCGGACGCGATCCTCGCGACGAACACGTCGTCGCTGTCCGTCGACGAGATGGCCTCGGTCCTGACGAACCCCGAGCGTCTGGTCGGCTTCCACTTCTTCAACCCGGTCGCGGTGATGCCGCTGCTCGAGGTGGTGCGGGCGGCGAAGACCTCCGACGAGGCACTCGCCACCGCGCTCGCGGTCGCGAAGGCCCTGAAGAAGACGGCGATCGTCACCGCCGACCAGCCGGGCTTCGTCGTCAACCGGGTGCTCGCCCGGGTGCTCGGCGAGGCCATGCGCGGCGTCGAGGAGGGCACCTCCTTCGAGACCGTCGCCGAGGGGGCCGCTCCCCTGGGCCTGCCGATGTCGCCGTTCGAGCTGCTCGAGCTCGTCGGCCTGCCCGTGGGCGCGCACGTGCTCGACTCGCACCACGCTGCGTGGCCGGAGCGCTTCTACCCGGGCGACGGACTGAAGCGGATCGCCGAGCACGGCACGATCCTGACCCGCGACAAGAAGGGCAACGCGACCGGGTACGACCCCGCTGCCGTGAAGCTCGTCGCGCCGTCGAAGAAGGACGCGAAGCCGGTCGACGCTGCCGAGATGCAGCGCCGGTTCGAGGACGCCCTGGCCGACGAGGTGCACCGCATGCTCGAGGACCACGTGGTCGAGCACGTCGAGGAGATCGACCTCGGGCTCATCCTCGGCGCGGGCTACCCGTTCCAGGCCGGCGGCATCAGCCCGTACCTCGACCGCAGCGGAGCCTCGGAGCGCGTCTTCGGCGGCACGTTCCACGAGCCGCGGATCGTCGGCCCCGCCAGCCGCTAGCCCGGCGCCAGCCGGACCCGCACAACAGGAACCGCCTCGAACCACGGACGTCCGTGGTTCGAGGCGGTTCCCGTTGTGCCGTGCCGAAGTGCGCCACGGCTGCGGGCGCAGGTCGGCGGGGTCCGCCCGGGCAGCGCCGGGCAGCGCCGGGCAGCGCCGGGCGTTCAGCGCTCGGCGGACTCCCGCGAGCGGGCCGGCTTCGCCTGGGGCACCTTCGTGCCGACGACCTGGTCGATGACGTCGCGGGCGATGGCCTGCGCCGTCAGCCCGGCGTCAGCGAGGATCTGGGTCCGGCTGGCGTGGTCGATGAACTCGTCCGGGAGTCCGAGCTCGTTCACACCGGTGTCGACCCCGGCAGCGCGGAGGTCCTGCCGCAGCCGGGTGCCCACACCGCCGACCCGGACGCCGTCCTCGATGGTGATGACGAGTCGGTGGTCGCGGGACAGGTCGATGAGCGACACCGGGATCGGGACGACCCAACGCGGGTCGACGACGGTCACGCCGATGCCCTGCGCCTCGAGGAGCGCCGCCGCCTCGAGCGCGGTCGGCACCATCGACCCGACGGCCACGACGAGGACGTCCGGTTCCTGGTCGTCGGCGGGCCTCCGGAGCACGTCCACCCCGTCCACCAGCCGTTCGACCGCGGGGATGTCCGGTCCGACCTGGCCCTTCGACCACCGGAGCACGGTCGGGGCGTCGTCGACGGCCACGGCCTCCCGGAACTCCTCGCGGAGGGTCGCAGCGTCGCGCGGGGCGGCGATCCGGATGCCGGGCACGACCTGCAGGAGCGCGAGGTCCCACATGCCGTGGTGCGACGGACCGTCGGGGCCGGTGATGCCCGCGCGGTCGAGCACGAACGTGACGCCGGCCCGGTGCAGGGCGACGTCCATGAGCACCTGGTCGAACGCGCGGTTGAGGAACGTCGCGTAGAGGGCGACGACGGGGTGCAGACCGCCGTAGGCGAGCCCTGCAGCGGTCGTCACGGCGTGCTGCTCGGCGATGCCGACGTCGTAGACACGGTCGGGGTGCGCCTGCTCGAAGAGGTGCAGGCCGGTCGGCCGGAGCATCGCGGCCGTGATCGCGACGATGCGGGGGTCCTCGTGCCCGACCTCGGCGAGGGTGGTCGCGAAGACCGAGGTCCACGACGGACCCGACGACACGTCGAGCGACTCCCCGGTCTCGGGGTCGATGTGCCCGACGGCGTGGAACTGGTCCGCCTGGTCGCGGAGCGCCGGCGCGAAGCCGTGGCCCTTCTCCGTGATGGCGTGCACGATGACCGGGGACCCGTAGCCCTTCGCCTGCCGGAGCGCCGCCTCCATCGCCTGCTGGTCGTGCCCGTCGACGGGGCCGACGTACTTGATGTCGAGGTTCGAGTACAGCGCCTCGTTGTTCGTGAACCGGGACAGGAACCCGTGCAGGCCACCCCGGAGGCCCCGGTACACCGCTCGGCCGGGCGCCCCGAAGAGGTCGGCCGCCGCACGGCTCTTCTCGTACAGCGTGCGGTACTCACGACGGGTCCGCACCGAGCTGAGGAAGCGAGCCATGCCGCCGATCGTCGGCGCGTAGGACCGGCCGTTGTCGTTGACGACGATGACCAGTCGACGGTCGTTCTGGTCGGAGATGTTGTTGAGCGCCTCCCAAGTCATCCCGCCGGTGAGGGCACCGTCGCCGACGACGGCGACGACCGTGCGGTCGCTCTGCCCCGTCTGCTGGAACGCGCGGGAGATCCCGTCCGCCCAGGACAGCGACGACGACGCATGTGAGGACTCGACGATGTCGTGCTCCGACTCGCTCCGCTGCGGGTACCCGGCGATCCCGCCACGTTCGCGGAGGTGCGAGAAGTCCTGCCGTCCGGTGACGAGCTTGTGCACGTAGGACTGGTGCCCGGTGTCGAACACGAACGGGTCGTGCGGCGAGTCGAACACGCGGTGCATCGCGAGCGTCAGCTCGACGACGCCGAGGTTCGGCCCGAGGTGCCCGCCGGTCTTCGCGACCTCGGCGACCAGGAAGCTGCGGATCTCCGCTGCGAGGTCGGTCATCTGCGCGTCGGAGAGACGCTTCAGGTCGCGCGGCGACGTGATGCTGGCGAGCAGGCTCACGGGCGATCCTTTCGTGCGGTGTCGGCCCACTCTATGCGCGTGACCCGACAGCAGACGGGAGGCCCGCCACCAGCTGGTGACGGGCCTCCCGGAGGTGTCGTGCTCGCGTCGACGACCGCGTCGGGATGTCAGACGAGCGACCGGAGGACGTACTGCAGGATGCCGCCGTTGCGGTAGTAGTCGGCCTCGCCCGGGGTGTCGATGCGGACGACCGCGTCGAACTCGACCGTCTGCTTGCCGGCGGGCGAGTGCTCGCTCGGCTCGGCGGTGACGTGCACCGTCTTCGGCGTGGTGCCCTCGTTCAGCGCGGTGAGCCCCGAGATCGAGATGACCTCGGTGCCGTCGAGCCCGAGGGACTCGATCGACTCACCAGCGGGGAACTGCAGCGGGACGACGCCCATGCCGATGAGGTTCGAGCGGTGGATGCGCTCGAAGCTCTCGGTGATGACCGCCTTGACGCCGAGGAGGCTCGTCCCCTTCGCCGCCCAGTCGCGGGACGACCCGGAGCCGTACTCCTTGCCACCGAGGACGACGAGCGGGATGCCCTGCGCCTGGTAGTGCTCGGACGCGTCGTAGATGAACGACTGCGCGCCGTCGGGCGTGGTGAAGTCGCGGGTGTAGCCGCCCTCCACGCCGTCGAGGAGCTGGTTGCGGAGGCGGATGTTCGCGAACGTGCCGCGGATCATCACCTCGTGGTTGCCGCGACGCGAGCCGTAGGAGTTGAAGTCCTTGCGGTCGACGTCGTGCTCGGCGAGGTACCGCCCCGCTGGGCTGTCCGCCTTGATGGAGCCGGCCGGCGAGATGTGGTCGGTCGTGACGGAGTCGCCGAGCTTCGCGAGCACGCGGGCGCCCGAGATGTCGGAGACCGGGTCCGGCTGCATCGTCATGCCGTCGAAGTACGGGGGCTTCCGCACGTAGGTCGATTCGCTGTCCCACTCGAAGGTGTCGCCCGTCGGGGTCGGCAGGTTCTTCCACCGGTCGTCGCCCTCGAACACGGAGCCGTACTCGTGGGTGAACATGTCGGTGTCGATCGACGCGTCGATGACCTGCTGGACCTCGGCCGTGTCGGGCCAGATGTCCTTGAGGAAGACGTCGTTGCCCTCGGTGTCGGTGCCGAGCGCGTCGGTGTCGAAGTCGAAGTGCATCGACCCGGCGAGGGCGTACGCGATGACCAGCGGCGGGGACGCCAGGTAGTTCATCTTCACGTCGGGGTTGATGCGCCCCTCGAAGTTGCGGTTGCCCGAGAGCACCGCGGTGACGGCCAGGTCGTTGTCCTGCACGGCCTGCGAGATCTCCTCGGGCAGCGGGCCCGAGTTGCCGATGCAGGTGGTGCAGCCGTAGCCGACCGTGTAGAAGCCGAGGTCCTCGAGGTAGCTGGTGAGCCCGGCCTTCTCGTAGTAGTCGGTGACGACCTTGGAGCCGGGCGCGAGGGTCGTCTTGACCCACGGCTTGGCCTTGAGGCCCTTCCGCGATGCGTTGCGCGCGAGGATGCCCGCGGCCATCATCACCGACGGGTTCGACGTGTTCGTGCAGGACGTGATCGCGGCGATGGCGACGGCGCCGTGGTCGATCGTGAACGGGTCGCCGTCGGCGATCGCGACGGACGTCGGCTTCGAGACCGAGCCGGGAGCGCTGGAGGCGTGCACCGGCACCTCGGACGCCGGGGCGTCCTGCAGGTCGTCGACGGCGTGCTCGTCACCCGGGGCCGCGGCGACCGGGTCGGACGCCGGGAACGTGTCCGCCACGGCCTTGTCCTCTTCGGTGTGGTCGATGCTCGCGTAGTTGGCGAGGTCGACCTCGAACTGGTCCTTCGCCTCGGTGAGGACGATCCGGTCCTGCGGGCGCTTCGGCCCGGAGATCGACGGGACGACCGTGGAGAGGTCCAGCTCCATGTACTCGGAGTAGACGGGCTCGACCGAGGGGTCGTGCCAGAGGCCCTGCGTCTTCGAGTACGCCTCGACGAGGGCGATCTGCGCCTCGTCACGACCGGTCAGGCGCAGGTAGTCGAGCGTGACGTCGTCGACCGGGAAGATCGCCGCCGTGGAACCGAACTCGGGGCTCATGTTGCCGATGGTCGCGCGGTTCGCGAGCGGGACCGCACCGACGCCCTCGCCGTAGAACTCGACGAACTTGCCGACCACGCCGTGCTTCCGGAGCTGCTCGGTGATCGTGAGCACCACGTCCGTCGCGGTCACACCGGCGGGGATCTCGCCGGACAGCTTGAAGCCGACGACCTTCGGGATGAGCATCGACACGGGCTGGCCGAGCATCGCCGCCTCGGCCTCGATGCCGCCGACGCCCCAGCCGAGCACGCCGAGCCCGTTCACCATCGTGGTGTGCGAGTCGGTGCCGACGAGGGTGTCCGGGTAGGCGTAGGTCTCGCCGTCGAAGTCGCGCGTGTAGGTGACCTTCGCCAGGTACTCGATGTTCACCTGGTGGACGATGCCGGTGCCCGGCGGGACGACCTTGAAGTCCTCGAACGCCGTCTGACCCCAGCGGAGGAACTGGTAGCGCTCCCCGTTGCGCTCGTACTCCAGGTCGGTGTTGCGCTGGAGGGCGTCGGTGCTGCCGAACAGGTCCGCGATGACGGAGTGGTCGATGACCATCTCGGCCGGCGAGAGCGGGTTGATCTTGTTCGGGTCGCCGCCGATCTCGGCCATCGCCTCGCGCATGGTGGCGAGGTCGACGATGCACGGGACGCCGGTGAAGTCCTGCATGACCACGCGGGCCGGGGAGAACTGGATCTCGGTGTCCGGTTCGGCCTCGGGGCGCCAGGAGCCCAGCGCGCGGATCTGGCCCTCGGTGACGTTCGCGCCGTCTTCGGTGCGGAGCAGGTTCTCGAGCAGCACCTTCAGGCTGTAGGGCAGCTTCTCGTGCCCGGGCACCCGGTCGATCCGGTGGATCGCGTAGTCGACACCCCCAACCGAGAGCGTGTCCTTCGATCCGAAGCTGTTGACTGCAGCCACTGTGCCGCCTCCTGAGTTGATCGGTGTGCCCTCATCCTCGCGGGCCGCGGGACGTCCCACCAGCAAGGTGAACCTAAACCCGAGGACGCCGTCGTGCCCGGGTGGAAGTGTCTTGACGTCGAGACAACTCTACACCGCGGCCGGTTCGTCCCGGACGAAGACGGTCCGGACGAGTAGCCACGTCACCCAGAGCAGCGCGGCGTACAGGGGCACGCCGGTGATGAGCTTGATGCCCGCGAGCAGCTCGACCTGCGCGGTCAGCCAGAGCGGGATCTCGAAGGCGAGGCGGAAGGCGAACAGTCCGGCCCACATCCACGTCGCGACGGTGAGCACCCGACGCTTCGCCGGGTCGTCCCGCCAGTCGTGCCCGTCCTCGTCGCCCGGGACGAGGAGACCGACGACCAGGCCGATGAGCGGTCGCCGGATCGCCAGGGTCACGAGGATCACCGCGAGGAACACCGCGTTGATGACGATGCCCGGGATGAAGTTGCTCTCCGCCCGGCCGGTCAGCAGCGCGAGGCCCGCTGAGATCGCGACACCGAAGATGCCCGCGAAGGACATCATGATCGACTGCCGCTGCACCAGACGGAGCACCACGAAGACGAGCCCGATCGCGACCGGGACGACGACGCTCGGCACGACCTCCTTCGTCACCGCGTAGACGATGAGGAACGCGAAGCCGGGCAGCACCGACTCGGCGAGCCCGCGCACCCCGCCGACCGCGGTCAGCAGGGCCCTGCCCGACGGAGCCTCCCCCGGGGCGACCTGCCCGATGCCGGCGCTCCGCACGGCATCCCGGAGCTGGGCCTGGAGCGAGAGCGGCTCCGCCCGCTCCTCGGCGTACGGGTCGCGCTCGGGCGCGACCCCGTCCGGACGTGGGCGATCGTCGTGGTCCGTCACCGGGCCTCCAGGCTGGGTCGAGCGTTCGGCCGGCGGCCGGGTCAGATGGTCGACTGCGTCGACTTCGGCATGTGCAGCGGGATGAGGTCGCGCGGCGGCATCGGCGTCGTGCCCCGCACGACGACGACGCTGCGGAACAGCTCCTCGATGTCCGCGGAGTCCTCGGGTCGGTCGGCTGCCTTGCCGGCGATCACCCCGCGGAGGAACCAGCGCGGGCCGTCGACGCCGACGAACCGGGCCGCGCGGACGCCGTCCGTGACGCCGGCGCCGCCGACGACGGGGACCTGTGCGCGGAGTTCGGGGCCGAAGGGGCCGTCGACCTCGGTCACGACACCGCCCTGCTGCTGGATCTGCTCGGCGATCTGCGCGCGGATCTCGTGCCAGAGACCGGTGGTCCGCGGGGCGGCGAACGGCTGCACCTGCAGGGTGGACTCGTCGAAGTCGAGCCCGACGGCGACGACGCGCTTCGAGTCCTCCTCCACCTCGAGCCGGAGGTGCAGGCCCTCGCGCGGCAGGATCTTCACGCCGCCGAGGTCCACGTAGGGTCGCACGAGGTTCGCCTCGGTCTCGTCGAGCGGGCCGTTCTCGCTGCGGTCGGCGGGGGCGGACTTGTCGGTCGACTCGGTGGCGAGCACCTCGTCCAGCCCGGCGTCGGCGTCGTCGGCGAGTTCGATCTCGGGCGTCGGGCCGGCCACCTCGACGTCGTCCACCACGGCCTCGGCGACCTCGACCTCGTCGCGCTTGCGTCGTCCGATCCTCATGACCGCGTCCCTTCTCGACCCTGTTCGTGCGTGTCGACGGGCGTCGCCGCGCCGTCGTGTCCGTCGGTGCCCGCGTCCCGTCGGGCGTCCCCCACGCCGTAGACGCCCGGGTGCCCGCCCTCGTCGTCACGGTAGCCCGACGAGCCGAAGCCGTCCTGGCCGCGGACGCTCTCCGGCAGGTCGGCGACCCGTGTGAACGTCACCCGCGGGACGGGGAGGACCACGAGCTGCGCGATGCGGTCTCCGACCTGGACGGCGTAGGGCTCGGTGGCGTCCGTGTTGAGCAGCGCCACCTTGACCTCGCCGCGGTAGCCGGAGTCGATCGTGCCGGGGGCGTTGACGATCGTGATGCCGTGCTTCGCCGCGAGCCCGCTCCGGGGCACCACGAACCCGACGTGTCCCTCGGGGAGGGCGATCGCCACACCGGTCCCCACCAGGCGCCGCTGTCCGGGCGCGAGGACGAACGCCTCGGCCGAGACGAGGTCGGCCCCGGCGTCACCGGGTTTCGCGAAGACGGGAGCGGCATCCCCGGTCCAGAGCACGTCGACTGCATCGGTCACGAGTCGAGGGTAGTGCAGACCGTGACCGATCCGTGACCTGGCTCGGAGCACGCAGCGATGCATGGTCGAATGGAGGGGTGACCGTGTACCGCGAACGACTGTGGGCGCCGCCCGCCCTGTACCTGGCGACGGCGCTCGTCGTCCCCGCGAGCCTCCTCGTGTTCCTCCCCATCAGCGTGACGGCCGGAGTCGTCGTCGCGATCGGGATGGAGCTCGCCGTGCTCGTGCTGCTGTGGGTCCTGGCCCCCGTCATCGAGGTGACCGAGACCGAGTTCCGTGCGGGCCGGGCACACCTGCCCCGCACCGCGGTGGGTGCCGTCGAGGGCTTCACGGGCGCAGCCGCCACGAGTCAGCGCGGCCCGCAGCTCGACGCGCGGGCCTGGACGCTCTTCCGCGGCTACGTGCACGGCGTGGTGAAGGTCGAGGTCCGCGACGACGCCGACCCCACGCCCTACTGGCTCGTGAGCGTGCGGCACCCGGATGCCGTCACCCGCGCACTCACCGGCTCCGCCGCCACCCCCGGCAGCGACCGGCGCTGACGCCTCGCCGGGGCGGCGCCAGCAGCCCGACGCAGGACCTGCCGACGCGCAGGACCTCCTGACATGCAGGACGGCCCGCATCCGACTGGATGCGGGCCGTCCTGCACTCGGCAGCGTGCGCCGGCGCTCGTCGCCCTACAGAGCGGCGCACTCCATGCACACGGGGCCGAGCTTCGTCTCGTGGTCGAGCTGCGAGCGGTGCTTCACGAGGAAGCACTCCACACACGTGAACTCGTCGACCTGCGGGGGGAGGACCACGACGTCGAGGTCGACGTCGCTGAGGTCCTGCCCGGCGAGTTCGAAACTGCCGGGGTTGTCGGAATCGTCGTCGACGACCCCCGACATCTTGTCGGGAACGCGCTCCTTGAGGGCCTCGATCGACTCCGAGTCAGAGTTGTCGTCGGTCTTCCGAGGGGCGTCGTAATCGGTGGCCATGCCCATCCATTTCTCGTATCGAGAGGGTCGTCGCCGGAATCGGCGGCGACAGTTTGCACCACGGCCCGTCCGAGTGCAAACCGGAGCGAGGGGCGGTGCGTTCTGGCCGTGCAACCGGGCGCACGTCTGCGCCATTCCCGGAGTCGACGACCTGCGCGCGGCACGCCGTGCGCCTCCCCGGAAACTGCCCGGGCGGCCTGCATACTCCTCGGGTACGACGCACGACCGTACGCAGGCAGCGGAAGGCGGAACCATGCAAGACGTGAGAGTCATCGGAGTCGAATCCGGGTCGCTCCTCCTCGCGACCGACGGCGGGACCGAGTTCCGGCTGCCGGTCACGGCGTCCCTCGCGGGTCAGGTCCGGCAGGCGAACCCCGAGTCCGGTCCGCAGAAGCGCGTGTCCCCGAAGGACGTGCAGGCGCGCATCCGCAGTGGCGCCGACGCCGCGGACGTGGCCGCCGCGCTCGGGGTCGAGGTCGACTACGTCCGGCGGTTCGAGGGCCCTGTCCTCGCCGAGCGCGCGTTCATCCTCGACGCCGCCCGACGCGTCGGCGTCACCCCGGTCGACGACGCGTCGCCGGACACCTTCGGCCCGGCCATCACCGCCCGGCTGGAAGCAGGCGACGCCACGGACATCGCGTGGTCCAGCTGGAAGCACGTGGAGAACGGCTGGCAGGTCCAGGTCCGGTACACCGCGGCCGAGGTCGAGCACGACGCGCAGTGGCGCTTCGACCCGAAGACCGCGACGCTCGTGCCGGACAACGGGGACGCCCACCGGCTGTCCCACACCGAGGACGAGGGCATCGCTCCCCGACTCCGCGCCGTCGAGTACGAGCGCCAGGACGAGGACGGCACCCGCTTCGACTCCGGGGCCTTCCACGTCGAGGAGCCGGCCGCCACGGACGAGACCACGGCCGCGGAACCCGCCGAGCGCGCTCCGCTCCGCCCGCCGCTCCCCCGGATCGGTACCGCCTACGTCGAGGAACGCGCGCCCGGCAACGAGACCGCCGACCTGCTCGAGGCGCTCCGTCGTCGCCGCGGTGAGCGCGAAGCCGCCTCGTTCCCTGAGCAGCAGGACGCACCGCGCGGTCCGGCCGTCGGCGTGGTCGACATCCCCCTGCACGGCGCGGACGACTCCGACACCGCCCCGCAGCCCGAGGCCCGTCCCGCCGCCACGAACGACGGCGACGCGCGACAGGACCGGCGCAAGCGCAACCGCCGCGCGATGCCGAGCTGGGACGAGATCGTCTTCGGCACCCGTCCGGACGACGACACCGTCTGAGCCCGCGCCGCCGACCGACGGGAGGCCCGTCCCACCTCGGTGGGGCGGCCTCCCGTCGTCCCGTGCCCGTGCCCGTGCCCGTGCCCGTGCCCGGGTCCGGGTCCGGGTCCGCTCGGGTGCTACCGCTGGGCGAACGCCCCGGCGAGCCGGAGCGGTACGAGCAACTCGTCGTCGCTCATGGCGCCGTGCTGGCCGACCATCCGCCCCGGTTCGGTCCCGGCGCGGACGTCGCGGTCGTCGTTGAAGGCCCACGAGCCACGGGCGACGAGCAGGACGTCGCCGATGCGCGGGAGCACCTCGGACGCGACCGCACCGAACCACCCGGCTGCCACCGCCTCGTCCCGGCTCGCCACGATCGCGCGCTTGCCGAGGGAGGCCCGGAAGGCCTCGACCAGGTCCGGCACGTCCGTCCCGGGGGCGACCGTCAGCTGTCGGCAGCGCGGGTCCCCGGCGACGCCGACGACGTCCGTCAGCAGGTCCGGGTCGAGCGACACGTTCGCCTCCGGCGGCACGTCGAGCACGCCGTGGTCCGCCGTCACGAGGACACCCACGTCGGGTCCGACGCGAGCCGCCAGCCGGGAGACCTCGGCGTCGACCAGCTCGAGCGCCGCCGTCCACCGGTCGGACTGCCAGCCGTGCTTGTGGCCGATCGAGTCGAGTTCGGGCACGTAGAGGTAGACGAGCTGCCGACCGGAGGCGGTGGCCTCGATCGCAGCGTCGACCCGGGCGGAGACGGTGTCCGCCGACACGAAGCGCGCGCCGCCGAGCACGTTGGCGGTCATCCCGGAGGACCGGTAGCGCCCCGGGGCGACCACGACGGGCTCGACGCCGAGTCCGTCCGCCGCGGTGAACAACGTCTCGGAACGGAGCCACCCGGCGGGGACCTCGTCGTCCCACCCGCTGAGCAGGTTCATCACGCGCTGCCGGTCGGGGTCCCAGCCGCTGTAGCCGACGACGCCGTGGGTCCCGGGCGGGCGGCCCGTGGTCAGGGTCGTCAGGGCCGCGGCGGTCGTCGTCGGGAACCCGCTCCGCAGCCGCTTCTTCGTGGCCGTCAGGAAGCGTGCGTGGCCGGCCCGTGCGGCGAGGGCGTTCGCGCCGAGGCCGTCGACGAGCACGACGACCGCGGAACGGGCGGGGCGGAGGGGGATCCGGGCCTCCAGGCCGCGCGCCCGGAGCCAGTCGTCGTCGGCCGCGCCGAGTGCGACCAGGCAACTCGGCAGCACGTCGGCGAGGTTCGCGGTGTCGTCGGGGGCCGTCGGTACGCTGGTTGCCATCCCACCACTCTCCCAGAAAGGTGCCATGGCACGCACGGACGTCGTCGGACTGCCCGACGGTGAGCGCATCGAGGAGGTCGACGTCTCCGAGGAGATGCAGGGCTCCTTCCTGGAGTACGCGTACTCCGTCATCTACTCACGCGCTCTCCCGGACGCCCGCGACGGCCTGAAGCCGGTGCAGCGGCGGATCCTGTACCAGATGGCCGAGATGGGTCTCCGGCCGGACCGCGGCCACGTGAAGAGTGCCCGCGTCACCGGCGAGGTGATGGGCAAGCTGCACCCGCACGGCGACGGTGCCATCTACGACGCGCTCGTGCGCCTCGCGCAGCCGTTCACGATGCGCGTCCCGCTCGTCGACGGACACGGCAACTTCGGGTCCCTCGACGACGGCCCCGCCGCGGCGCGGTACACCGAGGCCCGGCTCGCCGAGCCGTCGATGGCGATGACCGAGGGGCTCGGCGAGGACGTCGTCGACTTCGTGCCGAACTACGACAACCAGATCATGCAGCCGAGCGTGCTGCCGGCGGCGTTCCCGAACCTGCTCGTCAACGGCGCCTCGGGCATCGCGGTGGGCATGGCGACGAACATGGCGCCGCACAACCTCGGCGAGGTCGTCGAGGCCGCGAAGCACCTCCTCATGCACCCGCAGGCCACCCTCGACGAGCTCATGGAGTTCGTCCCGGGCCCCGACCTGCCCTCCGGCGGCACGATCGTCGGGCTCTCGGGTGTGCGGGACGCGTACGCCACGGGCCGCGGCAGCTTCCGGACGCGGGCCAAGGTCTCGGTCGAGAACCTCACGCCGCGCAAGTCCGGGCTCGTCGTCACCGAGCTGCCGTACCTGGTGGGTCCGGAACGGGTCATCGAGAAGATCAAGGACGGGGTCCAGGCGAAGAAGCTCGTCGGCATCTCCGACGTCAACGACCTGACCGACCGCAACCACGGTCTGCGGCTCGTGATCGGCATCAAGTCCGGCTTCAACCCCACGGCCGTCCTCGAGCAGCTGTACAAGCACACCCCGCTCGAGGAGAACTTCGGCATCAACAACGTCGCCCTGGTCGACGGGTCGCCGCGCACGCTCGGCCTCCGCGACCTGCTCGACGTCTACGTGCGGCACCGCCTGTCCGTGGTGACCCGCCGCTCCGAGTACCGGTTGGCCCGTCGTCGCGAACGGCTGCACCTGGTCGAGGGGTTGCTCATCGCGATCCTGGACATCGACGAGGTCATCCAGGTCATCCGGACGTCCGACGACTCCGAGGCCGCGCGCAGTCGCCTGCGGGACGTGTTCGACCTGTCGGAGGTGCAGGCCGAGTACATCCTCGAACTGCGCCTGCGACGACTCACGAAGTTCTCGCGCATGGAGCTCGAGGGCGAGCGTGACCAGCTGCTCGCCGACATCGCCGCGCTCGAGGAACTCCTGGCGTCCGACGACCGCCTGCGCAGCCAGGTCGCGACCGAGCTGAGCGAGGTGTCCGACCGGTTCGCGACGCCCCGGCGCACCCTCCTGACCGAGGCCGACGCCCCCGTCCGCGGTGGCCGGAAGGCCGCGGTCGACCCCGAGTCGCTCCAGGTCGCCGACGCTCCCTGTCGCGTGCTGCTCTCCACGACCGGGCGGCTCGTCCGCGTCGACATCCCCGCGGCCGAGTCCGGCATCGTGCACGTCCCGAAGCGGTCGAAGCACGACGCGGTCCGCTCCACGGTGGTGAGCACCGTGCGCGGGCAGGTCGGCGCCCTCACCTCGACCGGCCGTGTGCTGCGCTTCTCCCCCGTCGACGTCCCCGCCGTGCCGCCCGCGTCCGTGCGGCTCGACGCCGGCGTCCGCGTCACCGACTACCTGGGCATCCCGAAGTCCGAGACCGTCGTCGCACTCGTGTCGCTCGACGCCGCCGTGACCGAGTCGCTCGCGATCGGGACCGCGCAGGGCGTCGTGAAGCGCGTGGTGCCCGGCGCGTGGCCGGACAAGCCCGAGGTCGTCGCGATCGGGCTCAAGCCGGGCGACCGCGTCGTCGGTGCGACCCAGGCACCCGAGTCGGACGACCTGGTGTTCATCACCTCGAACGCGCAGCTGCTGCGTTTCCCGTCCGCCGCCGTCCGCCCGCAGGGGTTGCCGGCCGGCGGTGTCGCCGGGGTGTCCCTGGCCGCCGGCGCGTCCGTCATCTGGTTCGGATCGGTCGCGCTGACCGAGGACTCGGTGGTCGCCACCGTGTCCACGACGTCGACCGCCCTGCCCGGGACGGACGCCGGACGGGCGAAGGTGTCCGCGCTGACCGAGTTCCCGGCGAAGGGCCGCGGGACCCAGGGGGTCCGGGCGCACGCGTTCCTGAAGGGCGAGGACGGTCTGACCGTGGCGTGGGCGGGCGTCGCTCCGCCGCACGCGGTCGGGGCGGACGGTGCTGCCCGGACGCTGCCGGACTGGCTGTCGAAGCGTGACGGCTCCGGCAGTCCGCTCGACGCCGAGGTCGTGACCATCGGTGGGAGCGCGGCGGCCGTCGACGGGACGCGCGGCGAGGCCTGAGCCTCACGCGCGCTGAGCGCACGCCAGCGTCGCCGCAGGGCGCACACGAGCGTCGCAGCAGGGCGCACGCCAGCGTGGCCGCACCGGGACGGACAGGAGGCGCGGGGCCGGGCGGCCCCGCGCCTCCTGTCCGGCAGGGCGCCGTCAGGCGTCGATGCGCTCGCGGTCCAGACCCTCGCCGGCGAGGATGAACTCCTTGCGCGGGGCCACGTCGTTCCCCATGAGCAGCTCGAACACCTTCGCCGCCGACTCGGCGTCCGACACGTTGACGCGTCGCAGGGTGCGGTGCGCACGGTCCATCGTGGTCTCGGCCAGCTGGTCGGCGTCCATCTCGCCCAGGCCCTTGTAGCGCTGGATCGGCTCGAGGTACTTCTTGTTCGAGCGCTCGAGCTTCTTGAGGAGCGTCGTCAGCTCCTGCTCGGAGTAGGTGTACAGCGTGTCGTTCGGCTTGCCGCGGTTGACCACGACGACCCGGTGCAACGGCGGCACGGCGGCGAACACCCGGCCCTGCTCGATCATCGGGCGCATGTACCGGAAGAAGAGCGTCAGCAGCAGCGTCCGGATGTGGGCACCGTCGACGTCGGCGTCGGACATGATGATGACCTTGCCGTAGCGGGCCTGGTCGAGCTCGAACGTGCGCCCGGACCCGGCGCCGATGACCTGGATGATCGACGCGCACTCGGCGTTGGAGAGCATGTCCGAAACGGACGCCTTCTGGACGTTGAGGATCTTCCCGCGGATGGGCAGGAGCGCCTGGTACTCGCTGTTGCGGGCGAGCTTCGCGGTGCCGAGTGCCGAGTCGCCCTCGACGATGAACAGCTCGGTCCCGTCGACGTCGTTCGAGCGGCAGTCGGCGAGCTTCGTCGGGAGCGACGAGTTCTCGAGCGCGTTCTTGCGGCGCTGCGTCTCCTTGTGCGCCCGGGCGGAGATGCGCGTCTTCATCTCGGCGACGACCTTCTCGAGCACGACCGCGGCCTGCGCCTTCTCGGTGCGCTGCGTCGAGGTGAGGATCTCCGTCATGCGCTTGGCCACCACGGAGTCGACGATCCGGCGGACGGCCGGCGTGCCGAGGATCTCCTTCGTCTGGCCCTCGAACTGCGGCTCGGGCAGCCGGACGGTCAGCACCGCGGTGAGGCCCGCGAGCACGTCGTCCTTCTCGAGCTTGTCCTGCCCGACCTTGAGCTTGCGCGCGTTCGCCTCGACCTGGGCACGGACGGCCTTGACAAGACCGGACTCGAACCCGGCCTGGTGCGTGCCGCCCTTCGGGGTGGCGATGATGTTCACGAAGCTCCGGAACACCGTCTCGTACCCGTCGCCCCACCGCAGGGCGACGTCGACCTCGCACGTGCGCTCGACCTCGGTGGACACCATGTGGCCCTTGTCGTCGAGCATCGGCACGGTCTCCTTGAACGTGCCGGAGCCCTGGATGCGCCAGACGTCGGTCTTCGCCCCGTCGACGGCGAGGTGCTCGACGAACTCGCCGATCCCGCCCTCGTAGCGGAATCGCTCGACGACCGGCCCCTGCTCGACCGCCAGGGCCGGCGCGGTGTCGGTCGCGGGCCCGTCCGTCCCGGTCCCGTCGTCCGTCGTCCCGGACGCCCCGGCGCCGGCAGTCGACGCCGCCAGGGCCGCACGCTGGGCGGCCGCCGCGATCGACGCCGGGCGAGCGTCGGTGATGGTGAGCCCGAGTCCCGGCACGAGGAACGCGGTCTGCCGCGCGCGGTTGACGAGGTCCCCGGTGCTGAAGGCCGCGTCCTTCGTGAAGATCTGTCGGTCCGCCCAGTAGCGCACCCGCGTCCCGGTCACGCCCTTCTTCACCTTGCCGACCACCCGCAGTTCGCTCCCCGAGGTGAAGGGTGCGAACGGGGCGTCCGGCCCGATGCCCCGGGAGTCGTCGAACACGCCCGGCTCGCCCCGGTGGAACGACATGGCGTACGTCTTGCCGCCGCGGTCCACCTGCACGTCGAGTCGTTCGGACAGCGCGTTGACGACCGAGGCGCCGACGCCGTGGAGGCCGCCCGAGGCCGCGTACGACCCGGAGCCGAACTTGCCGCCGGCGTGCAGCTTCGTGAACACGACCTCGACCCCGGTCAGCCCCGTCTTCGGCTCGACGTCCACCGGGATGCCGCGCGCGACGTCCGACACCTCGACCGACCCGTCGGCGTGCAGGGTCACCCCGATCTCGTCCCCGTGTCCGGCCAGGGCCTCGTCCACGGAGTTGTCGATGACCTCCCACAGGCAGTGCATGAGCCCACGGGAGTCCGTCGAGCCGATGTACATGCCGGGACGCTTCCGGACCGCCTCGAGTCCTTCGAGGACGGAGAGATGCCGTGCGGAGTAGTCGGAGCTCACGTGATCAGGGTACCGAGCCGCACCGACACCAGCGGGCCGCACGAGCGGTGTGCCTCGGCGAGGGGACAAGCGCTCCGCGCTCAGCGAACGAGCCGGTCAGGATGCACGGCATCCAGGCGGGACGTGTTGGAATGGGTGCATTCACCGCACCGTACTGCGATCCGTGAGGAGCACAGCAATGACCCAGACCGTGCAGGACCTCTCCGTCGACGAACTCAACGACAACCACCAGCTCACCGCGGCCGACCGCTGCGACAGCTGCGGTGCGCAGGCGTACATCCGCGCCACCATGGCCAGTGGTGAACTCCTGTTCTGCGCCCACCACGGCGCCGAGTTCAAGGACAAGCTGGCAGCCACCGCCCTCGAGTGGCACGACGAGTCCTCGCGACTCCACGAGTCCAAGTAGGCGGCACCGCCGCGACGCACCGGAGGCCCGGTGCCGGTTCACGAGACCGGCACCGGGCCTCCGGTGCGTCGTCCTGTCGTCGGGCGCTGCCCGACGGCGGGATCAGGTGATGCGCTTGAACGCCTTGTCGACGTAGCGGTCGACCGTGGCGCGGGCTTCGCGCGCGTACCGGTCGATCGTCGCGGTGCGCTCGGCGTCGGGTGCGTACGTCCGTCCGAGGCGGGCGGTCGCCGCGGCGAGGACCGCATCCGTGAGCTGCGGGTTGAGCGGCAGGATCGGCCCCTGGGTGTGGGTGCCGAACGACGTGCCGGCGATCGCGCCCTCGACCGGTGCACCGGCCTGGTTGCCGCCACCGGACACGACGTCCGCGAACGGTTCGACGCCGTCGGCCAGCTCGATGCGCGCGGCGTGGTCCTCGAAGCCCGCGAGGCGCGTGGAGGCGCCGGGGAGCAGCGGGTACCGGGTCTCGAGCACGAAGTAGTTGACCCGGCGCTCGGCACCGCGGACGGCGCGGGCGTCGAACACCCCGAACCCGTCGACCGGGGCGCCCTCGGTCGGCACGACCTGGTTCGTCGCGAGGTCGAACCCGCCGCCGACCGCGACGACCGGCACGCCGGCGGCGGCGAAGTCGCGCAGCGGCGCACCGACGCGGGTGACGTCGGCACCGAGCGACCGCATCGCGCTGAGCGGTCCGTTGCCGACCAGCACGACGTCCGCGGACGCGGGGAGCGTGTCGCCCGGGGCGTACTCCACGACCTCGGTGTCGATGTCGGCCGCAGCGGCGCGACGGACGAGGGCCGCGACGTTGCCGCGGTCCCCGGAGACCCCCATCTGGCGCGGGTACACGTGCAGGATGGTCAGGCGATCGGCCGTCATGCGGTCTTCTCCAGGTCCGGGTGGCCGAGGGCCTTCCGGGCGATCATCATGATCTCGTAGTTGACGATGAAGTTCTTCGTGCCGGTCGTCGTCGCCCCGAGGCCCTGCATGTGCCGGATCGCGGACTCGACGTCGGGTTCGACGCGGCCGATGCGGACGCCGGCGTGCTCGAGGGCGATCGCGATCTGCCACGCCTTGTCACCCGACACGACGTCCACGTGGTCGAGCTTCGAGAAGTCGATGTCGTAGATCCACGAGATGTCCGGGGTGCCCTCGTCGATCGCCATGAGCACCTGTTCCGGGTGCGCGGGCAGCGCGTCCAGGTTCAGCTGCAGACTCGCGGCGTTCTTGAACATCGTGAACTCGGCGGACTCGCCCGCGATCGGCAGACGCTCACCACGCCCGTACGCCGGCTTCATCCGCTGGAACGCCTTCGTCACGGCGTCGGCACGGAACTGGGCGCCGAGCGCGGCACTCGCGGTCGCGGTCGCCGCCGCGGCGTCGACGGCATAGTGCAGGCCGCGAGCCGGC
This sequence comes from Curtobacterium sp. MCBD17_008, assembly GCF_003234475.1. Classification (NCBI taxonomy): domain Bacteria; kingdom Bacillati; phylum Actinomycetota; class Actinomycetes; order Micrococcales; family Microbacteriaceae; genus Curtobacterium; species Curtobacterium sp. MCBD17_008. The sequence goes on from NZ_QKTK01000006.1 coordinate 62,555, forward strand.
AGGCGCACCGGCACCTCGTCGCCGTCGAAGGCGATGGTCGCGCCGTCGCCGGTGAACACGACGACCTCGGCGTCGGCCGTCGTCTGGGCACGGTCCGTCCCGGCGACGAAGTCGTCGGCGTTCTGCAGGCCGTTCGGCGCAGCGGCCACGACCTCGGAGCTCGCACCGAAGCGGAGCACGCGCTGACCGTCGACGGGCGTGTAGGCGTCCAGGAACTGGTCGTCGTGGTTCGTGATGACGTTCGCGGACGACAGCGCCGCGGTGTCGAGCATCATCGTGGCGACGCGCTCGGTCTCGAAGAACCGGTAGAGCTGGTCGACCTGGACGTTGAGCATCGTCACCGTCGACGGCGACAGGATGCCCCCCAGTTCGACGGCGAAGGCCTCGTCCACCTCGAGGATGCCGATGTCCGCCTTGAGCTTGCCGGTCAGCGACACCTCGGACAGGAGCGCGGACGCGATCCCCTGCGGCAGGTTCGCCCCGGACGGGTTCGTGAAGACCCGGAGCCCGTGCGCACGCACGATCTCCGAGATCATGTGCGTCGTCGTCGACTTGCCGTTCGACCCGAGGACGAACACGACGCCGTTCGGGAACTGCCGGGTGACGTGCTGCAGGAAGTCCGGCACGAGCTTGAGGACGACGTAGCCCGGGTAGGCGGATCCGCCGCCCCGCGCACGAGCGAGGGCACGGAGGATCCGCCCGACCAGGATCGGGATCGCGAAACGCACGGGCGGCCTACTCGAGGTAGTCGCGGAGCGACTGCGACCGGGACGGGTGGCGGAGCTTCGCCATCGTCTTCGACTCGATCTGACGGATCCGCTCGCGCGTGACCCCGAACGTGTCGCCGATCTGGTCGAGGGTCTTCGGCTGGCCGTCACCGAGGCCGAAGCGCATCCGGATCACGCCGGCCTCGCGCTCGGACAGGGAGTCGAGCAGGCTCTCGAGCTGCTTCTGCAGCATGGTGAAGCCCACCGCGTCGGCCGGGACGACCGCCTCGGTGTCCTCGATGAGGTCACCGAACTCCGAGTCACCGTCCTCGCCGAGCGGCGTGTGCAGCGAGATCGGCTCGCGGCCGTACTTCTGCACCTCGACGACCTTCTCGGGCGTCATGTCGAGCTCGCGGGCGAGCTCTTCCGGCGTGGGCTCGCGGCCGAGGTCCTGCAGCATCTGCCGCTGCACCCGGGCGAGCTTGTTGATGACCTCGACCATGTGCACCGGGATGCGGATGGTGCGGGCCTGGTCGGCCATGGCACGGGTGATGGCCTGACGGATCCACCACGTCGCGTAGGTCGAGAACTTGAAGCCCTTCGTGTAGTCGAACTTCTCGACCGCACGGATCAGGCCCAGGTTGCCCTCCTGGATGAGGTCGAGGAACTGCATGCCGCGGCCCGTGTAGCGCTTCGCGAGCGAGACGACGAGACGGAGGTTCGCCCCGAGCAGGTGCGACTTGGCACGCTGACCGTCACGCGCGACCCAGCGGAGCTCGCGCTCCTCGGGCTTCGAGAGCCCGGTCGAGTGCTGCAGCTTGTCCTCGGCGAACAGGCCGGCCTCGATGCGCATCGCGAGCTCGACCTCCTGCTCGGCGTTCAGCAGCGCGACCTTGCCGATCTGCTTGAGGTAGTCCTTCACCGGGTCCGCGGTGGCACCCGTGATGGTCGTCGAGTAGACCGGAGCCTCGTCGTCGTCGGTCTGCGAGATGACGAGCGCACCCGCGGCGACCGCGGCGGCTTCGGTCGAGGGCTTCGCAGCCGACTCGTCCTCGGCGACCTCGTCGGTGGTGTCGGTCGTGTCCTCCACGACCTCGACCGGGGCGTCGTCCTCGACGTCGCCGTCCTCGTCGTCGGCGGCGGCGGTCGCCTTCTTGCCCGCGGCCTTCTTCGGGGCCGCCTTCTTCGGCGCGGCCTTCTTGGCGGCGGTGGTGGTCCTGGTGGCGCGCTTCTTCGGCGCGACCGTGCCCTCCGTCTCCGTGGCGTCTTCCGCCACGACGCCGTCGGGCGTGGTGTCCTTCGTGGGATCGACCGTCGTGCTCCGGGCAGCCATGCGATCACCTTCCTCGTCGTGCCACGTTCCTGGGGTCGTGGCCTTCCCTCGCCGCCCAGGGCCACCGCCGCGGTCCCCCACGTCGTCTGGTCCTACCGTTCCGGGCAGCACTAGGACCCATGTCAAGTCCCCCGACGTCGGACGCGGGGAACCCGAAAGGGTCCGTGGTCATTATTGCACGCGCTGTTTCCGCAGGCGTGCAACGAGTGCAACCCACAGCGGTCCCACCCGTATTCCGTCCTCGGCGTGCAGACGGGCGCGGGTCCGGCGACGGGCGGACAGGAGCATCACGACGCCGAACCCGACGACGACGTACTGCACCGTCATCGCGACGCGGAAGTTCTGCCACGCGAACGTGTCGGTGCCGGAGGCCGAGGCGAGGACGTCGAGCAGCGTCCCGATGGCGAACATCATCACGAAGGCCGCCAGGAACCCGCCGACGTTCACGACGCCGTTCGCCGATCCGAGCGAGCCGACGGGGTTGAACGACCGCGCGAAGTCGAAGCCGATGAGGGAGCCCGGACCACCGACGCCCATCGCCACGACGAGCAGGACGAGCAGCCACGTCGGCGGCTGCCCCGGCCAGAGCAGCACCGCGGTCCAGACGACGCCCAGGGCGGTGACGATCCCGAGCACCAGGTTCGACCGGCGCATCGGGAAGCGCGCGCACAGGAGTCCCAGGACGGGCCCCGCGACGAAGCCGACCACCACGATGACCGTCAGGAAGCTCGCCGCCTCGGTCGGTGAGTACCCGAGCCCCCGCAGCATGGGGACGCCCCACAACAGGCTGAACACGGTGCCGGAGGACTGCGTCACGTAGTGCGACCAGAACCCGAGCTGCGTGCCCGGCCGGCGGAGGGCGTGGCCGAAGGTGCCGAACGCCGCACCCCACGAGTGCGGGATCGGGATCGTGTCCGTGCGCACCGCGACCGGCCCCGCACGGACGAAGACCACCGCCAGGACCAGGCCGACGGCACTGGCGACGGCTGCGACGCCGAACGCCGCGTCCCACCCGACCGAGTGCAGGAGCAGGGCGAACGGGAACGCGGAGACGATCTGGCCGATCTGGCCGAGGTTGCCCGTCCACTGCGAGATCTGCGGCAGTAGCGTCCCGCTGAACCACATCGGCAGCAGTCGCATCACCGAGATGAACGTCATCGCGTCGCCCGCTCCGACGAGCACGCGCCCGATGACGGCCGGGCCGATGGTCGGTGACACCGCGACCACGGCCTGCCCGACCGTGAGCAGCACCGCCCCGAGGAGCACCAGGCGGCGCGGACCGACGCGGTCGAGCGCGATCCCGACGGGGATCTGCAGTCCGGCGTAGACGGCGATCTGCACGACCGCGAGCGTCGACAGCACGGCGGCCGACACGGCGAAGCGGTCCTGCGCGTCGACCCCGGAGACCCCGAGGGACGACCGCTGCACGACCGCGAGGACGTACGCCAGGACGGCGACGCCCCAGACGACGAAGGCGCGGCGGGAGTTCACCCGACCAGGCTAGCCACCACGCGGGCACCGTCCGCGCGGGCGGACCGTGACCCCGCGCCGACGTCAGTCGTCGTCGGCGGTGCGACGGTCCGCGAGGAACCGTTCGAGTTCCGCGGCGATCGCGTCCGCCGTCGGCACCTCACCGTCGGCGCCGGTCAGCGGGGAGGCCACCGGGTTGCCCTCCATGTACGTGTCGTGGCGCTGCTCGAGCGCGCCGACCAGGCGCTGGAGTTCGGCGTTGCCGGCGACCTGCTCGTCGACCCGGGACAGGAACTCCCGCCCCTCCTCGCGGAGGGCGTCGGTCGGGAAGATGAGCCCGGTCGCGGCCGAGATCCCGGACAGGGCGGCGACGGCCGCGTCGGGGTACTCGGTGTCCGCCAGGTAGTGCGGGACGAGCAGGACGAGCCCGGTCACCTGCTGCCCGAGCTCGGCGAGGCGGTGTTCCACCAGGTGCAGGACGTTCGCCGGCGCCTGCGTCTCGGGCTTCCAGACGCTCATCGACTCGACCAGGTCCGCCCGTGTGCCGGACACGGTGATGCCGATCGCCCGGGTGTGCGGCACCGGCATCGGGATCGCCTGCACCCAGGTGGTGTCGGCGACCTGCAGGTCCTCCGCGAGGTCGACGACGGCGCGGACGAAGCGGTTCCACTGGAAGTCGGGTTCGTAGCCCGACAGGAAGAGGAACTGCTGGCCCAGCTCGTCGCGCACGAGGTGCAGGGTGAGCCGGGGCGGCTCCACGGCGGTGATGTGGTCGTGCTCGAACGTGATCACCGGGCGGCGGGCGCGCCAGTCGAGCAGGACGTCCGGGTCGAACTCGGCCACGAGCTGCGACTCGAGGGAGCCGGTGATCGACGTCGTGATCTGCGCCACCGCCGAGCCCGCGTCCGCGAAGCCCGTGAGGGCGGCGACGAGGTGCAGCCCGGCGGGCACCGTCGGGGCGGACTCGTCGAGCGTGTAGAGGTCCTCGGGGTGGTTCACCCGGCCAATGCTAGGCGGGCACGCCGACGCGGCCCGGACCGCCGCCCACGCCGACAGCGAACAGGCCGTCAGAGCACCGTCAGTAGGCTGGTGCGATGGTCCGACCGACGCTCTCCACCACTTCCTCCTCCCCCGCCTCCGTCGACGCCGACGTCCTCGTCGTGGGCGTCCGCCCCGGCACCGACGGCGGCCCCGCCACCCTCGCACCGACCGCCGTCGGCCCCGTCCCCGGCCTCGAACAGCTCGACCTGGAGGCCGTGGGCGCCACCGGCGCGAAGGACCAGCTCGTCCGCATCCCCGGTGGTGCCGCCGCCGGGGTCGCCGCTGCCGGCGTCGCCCTCGTCGGGCTCGGGAGTGCGACCGGGACCGCCGCCGTCCGCTCCGCCGCGGGCAGCGCCGTCCGGCAGCTCCCGCACGTCGGCTCGATCGCCCTCGCGCTGACGACCGAGGACGACGACGCCGTCGCCGCCGCGCTCGAGGGCGCGGCCCTCGGCTCGTACGCCTTCACCCGGCACAAGGGCACCGGCACCACCGGTCCGGTCCGCGGCGACCAGCGCATCACGGTCCTCGCCCCCGCATCGGTGGACGCCGACGCGACCGTGCGTCCGGCCGTCGTGGCCGAGGCGGCATCGCTCGTGCGCGACCTCGTGAACACCGCCGCCGGCGACCTCGGTCCGTCGGACGTCGCCGACGTCGCGGCCGCGGTCGCCGAGGGGTTGCCCCTCACGGTCGAGGTCCTCGACGAGGCGGAGCTCGAGCAGCAGGGCTTCGGCGGCATCGCCGGGGTCGGTCAGGGCTCGGTGCGGCCGCCGCGACTCGTCGTCGTCCGGTACGAGCCGGCCGGTGCGGCGAAGCACCTCGCGCTCGTGGGCAAGGGCATCACGTTCGACACCGGCGGCCTCTCGCTGAAGCCCGCCGCGTCGATGCTCGGCATGAAGACCGACATGACCGGCGCGGCGACCGTGCTCGCCGCGACGGTCGCCGCGGCACGCCTGGGTCTCGACACGAAGATCACGGCCTGGCTCTGCCTCGCCGAGAACATGCCGTCCGGGTCGGCGATCCGCCCCGGCGACGTCCTCACCCTCAAGAACGGGAAGACCGTGGAGGTCACCAACACCGACGCCGAAGGACGCCTCGTCCTCGGTGACGGGATCGCGGCGGCCTCGCTCGAGCAGCCCGACGCGATCGTCGACGTCGCGACGCTCACCGGCGCGCAGATGGTCGCCCTCGGCGACCGGACGACCGGTCTCATGGGCAGCGACGCGTTCGTCGCGCAGGTCCGCGCGGTCGCCGACGCCGTCGCCGAACCGGTCTGGCCGATGCCGATGCCGGAGGAGCTCGACGGCCGGCTCGCGAGCGACGTCGCCGACATGGTCAACGCCACCGTCGGCCAGACCGCGGGCGGCATGCTCCTCGCCGCCAAGTTCCTCGAGCGCTTCGTCGGCACGACCGCCGACGGCACGACCATCCCGTGGGCGCACCTCGACATCGCCGGCCCGTCCGAGAACCGCGGTGCCGGGTACGGCTGGCTCGGCAAGGGCGCGACCGGTGTGATGGTCCGGACCCTGGTCGCACTCGCAGAAGACCTGCAGGGCAAGTAGTAGGTTTGGTTCCGGCGGGGCCGCCGCGTCAGCGTGCTCCCCGCCGGAACTGACGGGACGGGACCGGTACAGACGGTCCGACCGCCGGACGCCGCCGCGCGGTGTCCACCGGGACGGCGTCCAAGAGACACCAAGCCGCCCCTGACACGCACGAGGGAGTTGCACCAGGTGACGGAACAGACTTACGACGTCGTGGTCCTCGGTGGCGGCAGCGGCGGCTACGCCGCAGCGCTCCGGGCCGCCGAGCTCGGCATGAGCGTCGCGCTCATCGAGGGAGACAAGCTCGGAGGGACGTGTCTGCACCGCGGCTGCATCCCGACGAAGGCACTGCTGCACTCGGCCGAGATCGCCGACGGTACCCGTGACGCGGAGAAGTACGGTGTCATCGCCGAGTTCACCGGCGTCGACGTGCCGAAGGTCATCGAGTACCAGCAGGGCGTCATCAACTCGAAGTACAAGGGCCTGCAGGGGCTCATCAAGGCCCGCGGCATCACCGTCGTCGAGGGGTGGGGCCGGCTGACCTCGCAGAACACGGTGCAGGTCGGCGACCAGACGGTCACCGGTCGCAACGTCGTCCTCGCCACCGGCTCCTACTCGAAGTCGCTGCCGGGCCTCGAGATCGGCGGCCGGGTCATCACCTCCGAGACCGCGCTCCGCATGGACTACGTCCCGAACAAGGTCGTCATCCTGGGTGGCGGCGTGATCGGTGTCGAGTTCGCCAGCGTGTGGAAGTCGTTCGGCGCCGAAGTCACGATCGTCGAGGGCCTGCCGCACCTCATCCCCGCCGAGGACGAGTCGATGTCCAAGCAGCTCGAACGCGCGTTCCGCAAGCGCGGCATCGAGTTCTCGCTCGGCGTCCGGTTCGACCACGTCGACCAGCACGAGAACGGCGTCGTCGTCACGCTCGAGAACGGCGCGACCTACGAGGGCGACGTCCTCCTGGTCGCCGTCGGCCGTGGCCCGGTCACGCAGAACGTCGGCTACGACGAGGTCGGCGTGGCCATGGAGCGCGGGTTCGTCACGACGAACGAGCGCCTCCTCACCAACCTGCCGAACGTCTACGCCGTCGGCGACATCGTCCCGGGCCTGCAGCTCGCCCACCGCGGCTTCCAGCAGGGCATCTTCGTCGCCGAGGAGATCGCCGGTCTCAACCCGGTCGTCATCTCCGACACGAACATCCCGAAGGTCACCTACTCCGACCCCGAGGTCGCCTCGGTCGGGCTCTCCCAGGCGAAGGCCGAGGAGCAGTACGGCGCCGACAAGGTCGACACCTACGAGTACAACCTCGCCGGCAACGGCCGCAGCCACATCATCGGTACGGCCGGTGCGGTGAAGGTCGTCCGCGTCATCGACGGCCCGGTCGTCGGCGTCAGCATGATCGGCGCGCGCGTCGGCGAGCTCATCGGTGAAGCCCAGCTCGCCGTGAACTGGGAAGCGCACCCGGAGGACGTCGCTCCCCTCGTGCACGCCCACCCCACGCAGAACGAAGCCCTCGGCGAGGCCTTCCTGCACCTCGCGGGCAAGCCGCTGCACGCGCTGTGATCGACACGCACGTGCGCACGACGAACACCACAACCACGAACCACGCCTGCGAAGAGGAGTCCACCCGATGAGCGAATCCGTCAACCTCCCGGCGCTCGGGGAGAGCGTCACCGAGGGTACGGTCACCCGATGGCTGAAGAACGTCGGTGACCGGATCGAGGTCGACGAGCCGCTGCTCGAGGTCTCCACCGACAAGGTCGACACCGAGATCCCGTCGCCGGTCGCCGGCGTCATCGAGGAGATCCTCGTCCAGGAGGACGAGACCGTCGAGGTCGGCACCCCGCTCGTGAAGATCGGTGACGGTTCCGGCGGTGGCGACTCCTCCGACCAGGGCGGTTCCGAGTCCACCGACGACGCGACCGAGGCGGTCGCACAGGAGTCCGAGCCGGAGACCGCGCCGAGCACGGAGCAGGACACCGAGGCCAAGGCCCCGGAGCCCACCGAGCCCGAGCCCGCACCGGCCGGTCAGACGCAGCCCGCGGCCCCGCAGGCTCCGTCCGCGCCGCCGGCGGCCTCGCCCGTGCCGCAGGCCGCTCCGGTCCCGCCGCCCGCCGCCGCCCCGCCGGCCGCGGTCCCCGCTCCGGCGAAGGCAGCCCCGGCTCCCGCGGCCGTCCCCGCCGCGGCCGCCCCGGCGTCGACGCCCTCGGCCGAGGTCCCGAACCCCACCACCAACGGTGCGGCATCCGGGTACGTCACCCCGCTCGTCCGCAAGCTCGCGAACGAGCAGGGCGTCGACCTGTCGACCGTCGCCGGCACCGGTGTCGGTGGCCGCATCCGCAAGGAGGACGTGCTCGCCGCGGCCTCGGCAGCGGCGGCCGCCCCGGCAGCGTCGGCGTCGACCAGCGCTCCGGCCCAGTCCGGTCCCTTCGTCGCCGAGGTCTCGCCGCTGCGTGGGACGCGGGAGAAGATGACCCGCCTGCGCAAGGTCGTGGCCGAGCGGGCCGTGCAGTCGATGACCTCGACCGCGCAGCTCACCAGTGTCGTCGAGGTCGACGTGACGAAGGTCGCGCAGTTCCGCGACGCGCACAAGGCCGAGTTCCTCGAGAAGACCGGTTCGAAGCTCTCCTTCATGCCGTTCTTCGCCCTCGCGGCCTCGGAGGCGCTCAAGGCGCACCCGAAGATCAACTCGACCGTCGACGGCGAGGAGATCGTCTACCCGGAGACCGAGAACGTCTCGATCGCGGTCGACACCGAGCGCGGACTGCTCACCCCGGTCATCAAGGACGCGGCGTCGCTCGACCTCGCGCAGTTCTCGACGGCGATCGCGGACCTCGCGGAGCGCACGCGCAACAACCAGCTCAAGCCGGACGAGCTCGCCGGCGGCACGTTCACGCTGACCAACACCGGTTCGCGCGGCGCGCTGTTCGACACCCCGGTCGTCTTCCTGCCGCAGTCGGCGATCCTCGGCACGGGCATCGTGACGAAGCGTCCGGCCGTGGTGAAGGTCGACGGCCAGGAGGCCATCGCGATCCGTTCGTTCGTCTACCTGGCGCTCTCCTACGACCACCGGATCATCGACGGCGCGGACGCGTCCCGGTACCTGGTGGCCGTGAAGAACCGCCTCGAAGAGGGCAACTTCGCTCCGAACCTCGGGTACTGACCACCCAGGTCGGACGGACACCACGCCGACGGCCCCGTCTCCCACCCGGGAGGCGGGGCCGTTCCGCGTCCCCGGCCCGGTCATCGGCCCCGACCCTGCGTGACGGCGACGACGAGACCCGCCACGACCACCAGCACGGTCACGACCGCACGGACACCGACCCGTCGGCCGGCGAGCGGCACGCCCGATGTCAGGACCTCCCGACACGCCACGAGCAGGCGGCCGACCGGCAGCGTTCCCTGCGTTCCCGGACGCCCGCCCGTCGCCGTGCCGTGGCGGTCTGCGGTCTCGAAGGCGTAGGGCAGCGGCGGCGGGTCCCACCGCACGGGACGCGGTGGTGCCGCCGCCCGGACCGCGCGGTCGAGCTCCACGAGGGCCGCGCCGCCGTGCGTCCGCGCCAGGGAGCACCGTTCGTCGATCCCGTCCGCACCCGGGCCCGCGATCCCGGCGTCCCGGGCGTCGACACGGTCCCAGACGGCACGGACCGCGAGCACGAGCGCCTCGACCCCGGGGAGTGACCCCGCGGGCTGCTGCCCGTCCGCGCCCGGAGGGCGGTCGACGAGCACGACCGCGCCCGCGTCGTCGACGACGACGTCCTCCACGCGGGCGGAGCCGAGCAGCAGCGCGCCGGCGTCCGCCAGCAGCGCGACCTCGAGCAGCGGGAGCGTGAGCGTCACGGCGACGCCCGGTGTCGGCGACCCGATGCGGTCCAGTGCCGTCGGCAGCGCCAGCCCGGACGGTCCGGCCGTCCGCACGACGAGCGTCCCGGTCTCGTCACGACCCACCTGCGCGACGGCGACGAGGTGGTCGTGCGCCAGGCAACTGCGGTCCGCGACCCACTCCCAGAAGGCGTCCGAGGGCGTCGCGGTCCGCCAACAGCGGTCGGTCGGTTGTTCCAGGTCCACGGTGACCAGCGTGCCGGCGGTGGGGCGGGCCTCCCGTCCGCGACCAGGACCGGTGGAGACGTCCCGTTCGCCCACAGCCTGAGGGCGGGCGGTCTCCGATCCGCGTGCCAGGCCGTATCCTTGACGGCATGGCACGCAGCAGTTCCTCAAGCACCCCGGCGAAGGAGCCCGGTCGTCTCAAGCAGATGTACCAGGTCTTCACCATGACGCGCCGGGCCGACCCGTCGTCCGTCTGGTGGTTCGCCCTCGCGTTCCTCGGTCCGGTCGTGGCGGGCGTCCTGTTGGCGCTGCTCCTGCCGGGTCAGAACTGGCTCGCGATCGTCCTCTGGATCCTCGCCGGCGTCCTGCTCGGCGTGCTGCTGTTCCTCATCGTTCTCGGGCGTCTGGCCGAGCGGGCCGCGTACTCGCAGATCGAGGGGCAGCCCGGTGCCGTCGGCGCCGTGCTGACGAACTCGCTGCGGCGTCAGTGGCGGTCGAGCGAGATGCCGGTCGCCGTCCACGGTCGCTCGCAGGCTGCGGTCTACCGCGCGGTCGGGACGCCGGGCGTCATCCTCATCACCGAGGGTCAGGTCGGCAACCTCACGCGCCAGGTCGAGGAGGAGCGCCGCAAGGTGGCCCGCATCGTCCCGAACGTGCCGATCCACGTCGTCAACGTCGGCGACGGTGACGGCCAGGTCACGCTGCACAAGCTGCCGAGGGCCATGAACAAGCACAAGAAGGCCCTGAACCGGAACGAGGTGCTGGCGGTGTCGAACCGACTCGACTCGCTGACGCACGGTCCTGCCGCGTCCATCCCGAAGGGCATCGACCCCACGCGTGTCCGAGCGGGTCGCCCGCGCTGACCGTCACCGCCGCGTCCCGATGCCCCCGACCGTCCTGGTCGGGGGCATCGTCGTCCTCCGGTATCGGACGGCATCGGCCGGCTCGGACGGCACCGGCTGGCTCGGACGGCACCGCCGCACGAGGACCCGCGCCGTCAGCGGCGGACGAGCACCGTACCGGCAGCGCCGTCGTGGAGCGGACGGCCGTCCTTCGCGTGGATGAGCGCCGGGACGACGATGCACAGCAGCACGGTGCGGACCGCCGGGCGCCAGACGCCGACGTAGCCCCCGCGGATCGGCACCACGCGCAGCCCGACACAGAGGTGCCCGAACGACCCCGACGCGAGCGCGATGAACAGGACCTGCAGCACGGCGAAGATGCCCAACGTGATGAAGTTGCCCGCCGCGCCGTACGTGCCGATGACGAGGGAGACGAGCGAGGCCAGCGCCCAGTCGATCACCAGCCCGAGGAACCGCCGGCCGAAGCTGCCCATGCTCCGCGGACCCGACTCCGGCAGCCCCAGGACCTTGCCCGGCCACTCGGTCCGACCGGAGCCGGCTGCGGGCGGGGTGGACGGAGCGGAGCGGGCCATGTCCCCAGCGTAGGCGGTCGGCGGGTGCGTAACACGCTGGAAACAACGCAGTCACGTCCGGGAAACCCGGTGTCTCTAGCCTCGTCGGAGGGTGCCTCCTGGTTCCCTCGACACCACCCAACGCCACAGGAGACCGACTCGCATGTTCAGTGATTCCTCCGAGGTGCTCGCGTTCATCAAGGACACGGACGTCAAGTTCCTCGACATCCGGTTCACGGACCTCCCCGGGGTCCAGCAGCACTTCAACATCCCCGCATCAACGGTCGACGAGGACTTCTTCGCCGTCGGTCAGCTCTTCGACGGCTCCTCGATCCGCGGCTTCGCGTCGATCCACGAGTCGGACATGCAGCTCATCCCCGACGTGACCACCGCCTACGTGGACCCGTTCCGCGCGGAGCGCACGCTGATCATGGTGTTCGACATCTACAACCCGCGCAACGGCGAGATCTACGGCCGTGACCCGCGCCAGGTCGCCAAGAAGGCCGAGAAGTACCTCGCTTCGACCGGCATCGCGGACACGGCGTTCTTCGCCCCCGAGGCCGAGTTCTACATCTTCGACGACGTCCGCTACTCGGTCACGCAGAACGAGTCGTTCTTCTCGGTCGACTCGGAAGAGGGCGCGTGGAACACCGGCCGCGAGGAAGAGGGCGGCAACCTCGCCAACAAGACCCCGTACAAGGGCGGCTACTTCCCCGTCTCGCCGGTCGACAAGACCGCCGACCTTCGCGACGACATCTCGCTGAAGCTGATCGACGCCGGCCTCGAGCTCGAGCGCGCGCACCACGAGGTGGGCACCGGCGGCCAGCAGGAGATCAACTACAAGTTCGACACGCTGGTCCACGCCGCGGACGACATCCTCAAGTTCAAGTACATCGTCAAGAACACGGCCGAGCAGTGGGGCAAGGTCGCCACGTTCATGCCGAAGCCCCTGTTCGGTGACAACGGTTCGGGCATGCACACCCACCAGTCGCTCTGGTCGGACGGCACCCCGCTGTTCTACGACGAGAACGGTTACGGCGGCCTGTCCGACGTCGCGCGCTGGTACATCGGCGGCATCCTGCGGCACGCCCCGGCCCTGCTCGCCTTCACGAACCCGACGGTGAACTCGTACCACCGCCTGGTCCCGGGCTTCGAGGCCCCCGTCAACCTCGTCTACTCGGCGGGCAACCGTTCGGCTGCGATCCGCATCCCGATCACGGGCACGAACCCGAAGGCCAAGCGCATCGAGTTCCGCGCGCCCGACGCGTCCGGCAACCCGTACCTCGCCTTCGCCGCGCAGCTCATGGCCGGCCTCGACGGCATCCAGAACCGCATCGAGCCGCACGAGCCGGTCGACAAGGACCTCTACGAGCTGCCGCCCGAGGAAGCCAAGAACATCCCCCAGGTCCCGGCCGGCCTGTCGCAGGCGCTCGACGCGCTCGAGGCGGACCACGAATTCCTCACGAAGGGCAACGTCTTCACCGAGGACCTCATCCAGACCTGGATCGACTACAAGCGTGAGAAGGAAATCCTCCCCCTCGCGCAGCGTCCCCACCCGTTCGAGTACGAGCTGTACTTCGGCGTCTGAGTTCCGCACACCAGGAAGGGCCCCGCACCGTCAGGTGCGGGGCCCTTCCTCGTGTGCGCGTCCGCAGAGCAGGGAGCCGTCCCCTGCGCCGAAGCGACAGATGGCGGCCGAACTTCTCCGCTGATCTGTCGCTTCCGCGGCGGGACCGCCGTGCGCGTCCGCCTGGAGGCGCGGTGGCGGCCCTGCGGACCGGCACCGGGCCGCGCACCGCTCCGCACCGCACCGCACCGCACCGCACCGCACCGCACCATGGCAGACAAGAGCGGGGCCCGCGCCGTCGCCGGCACGGGCCCCGCTCGACCGCGGTCTGTTCAGCGCGCGGTCACCAGCGCGTCCGTCACACCGGCCGCGACGCTCGTGGCCGGTGCAGCGGCCGGGCTCGGTCGGCCGAGGGAGCGGACGGTCCAGCCCGCCCCGACCCACCGTGCGGCCGGGAGGCAGTTGCGCGCGTCGATCACGACCCGCTGACCGACGAGGGCGGCGAGGGCGACCGGGTCGGCCTCGACGACCTCGTCCCACTCCGTGAGGACGAGCACGAGGTCGGCGCCCTCGATCGCCTCCGTCATCGATCCGGCGTACGTGAGGGTCGGGAAGGAGCGACGCGCCGTCTCCATCGCCTCGGGGTCCCACAGCGTCACCTGGGCGCCGCGGAGGTGCAGCGCCGCCGCGACGTTGAGCGCCGGCGAGTCCCGGACGTCGTCGGTCATCGGCTTGAAGGCGGCCCCCACGACGGCGATCCGGCGGTTGAGCACCGATCCCCCGGCGGACTCGATCGCCATGTCGATGACCCGCTGGCGCTGGCCCATGTTGATCTCGTCGACCTGCTGCATGAGCCCGACGACCCGCCCGGCGCCGAGTTCGGCCGCGCGGTGCATGAGCGCCCGGATGTCCTTCGGCAGGCATCCGCCCCCGAATCCGAGACCGGCGTTGAGGAACTTCCGGCCGATGCGGGCGTCGTGCCCGAGGGCGTCCGCGAGCGTCGAGACGTCCGCGCCCGTGATCGCGCACATCTCCGAGATCGCGTTGATGAACGAGATCTTCGTCGCGAGGAACGCGTTCGCGCTCACCTTCACGAGCTCGGCGGTGGCGAGGTCGGTCGTGATGACCGGGGTCCCCTCGCTGATCGGGGCGGCGTACACCTCGCGGATCACCGCGTCCGCTGCCTTCGACGCACCGCCCCAGACCAAGCGGTCCGGGTGGAGCGTGTCCTCGACGGCCTTGCCCTCGCGCAGGAACTCGGGGTTCCAGACGAGTTCGGCGTCGATGCCGGCGGGCGTGAACTCGCTGACGATGCCGCGGAGGCGCGCTGCCGTCCCGACCGGGACCGTGGACTTGCCGACGATGAGCCCCGGGTGGGTGAGGTGCTCGGCGACACCGCGGGTGGCGGCCTCCACGTAGGACAGGTTCGCGGCGTGCGACCCGGCCTTCTGCGGTGTCCCGACGCAGACGAAGTGCACGTCGGCCGCAGCGACCGCTTCCGAGATCGAGGAGGTGAAGCGGAGCCGCCCGGTGGCGACGTGCTTCGTGATGAGTTCGGGCAGTCCGGGCTCGTAGAACGGCACCTGCCCGGCCGACAGGGCCGCGAGCTTCGCCGGGTCGACGTCCACGCCGATGGTCTCGAAGCCCATCTCGGCCATGGCGGCGGCGTGCGTGGCACCGAGGTAGCCGGTGCCGATGACGCTGATGACGGGAGCGGGGCGGGCGTGGTCCCGGGATGGCGATGTGGTCACTTCTTGACCTCCTGCAGGTCGTAGTCGATGTCGTTCCGGGCGATGCCGGCCGCGAAGGCCGCCATGCTGTCGGCCCGGGAGTTGAGTCGCCAGTCGTTCGTCGTGCGGGCACCGTCGACGATGGTGGTGGCGGTCTCGCTGAAGTACGCGAAGCCGATGACGTCGGCGTTCGCCGGGTCGGCGAGGGCGTCGAAGAGCGAGGTGATCCAGCGCGCCTTCTGGCCGTCCGTGACCGTGGCACCGGTCTCGGTCGCGCCGATCTCGCTGAGCAGGATCCGCTTCTCGGGCGCGATCTGCCGGAGCTGCTCGATGGTCTTCGCGAAGGTGGTGTCGAACGTCGGCGCCTCGGCCGCCTTCCGGTAGTAGCCGCTCATGCCGACCCAGTCGACGTAGTCGTCGCCCGGGTAGTACGCCTTCAGGTAGTCGAGCGTCTGGTACTTCGGGTTGCCCAGGGCGTCGATCCGCGTCGGCGACCAGTTCCAGATGACGTAGTCGTTCGCGCCGGCACGGTCGAAGACGTCGTGCACGTGCTGCCACATCGCGACGAACGAGCCCGGTGCGTTCTGCTGGACGGTGCCGTCGGCCCAGTTGTACCAGCTGCCGTTCATCTCGTGGTCGAGCCGGATGACGACGGGCTGGCCGTTCGCCACGAGGGCCTCGGCGTACTGCGTCAGGTAGCGGTCGAACGCCCCGCCGGTGACGTCGGCGTTCGTGTAGCCGGGCACGTACTTCTGGTCGTTGCCGGTCTTCAAGGGACGGCTCTCCCAGGTGAGCATCGGGACGCGCCCGTTCGTCCAGGAGCGCTGGACGGCGTCGGCGTTGAAGTCCTGGTCGAAGCCCTGGAAGTAGCCGACCATGTTCGTGGCGGTACCGACCTGCTGGGACACCTGGTCGTACTCCGCCCAGTTGAAGGGCGACTGCGCCGTGTACAGGCCGTACCAGCGGGACTGCTGTGCGAGCACCTCGGCCTTGGTCGGGACGTCGACGGGGACCGCGGGGTCCGGGTCCGTCGACGGGCCGTCCTTGCCGGGCACGACGGTCGGACCGCCGCCCTGCCCGGACGCTCCGGAGCCGGACCCCGATCCGGACCCGGACCCGGAGCTGTCGGCGTGGCCGCCGGAGGACGACGTGCCGGAGGAGGACGAGCCTCCCGAGGAGTGGTCCGCTCCGGACGCCGACCGGGCGTGCGCGAGCTGCGACCGTAGGTCCGCGATCTGGCCCTTGAGCTGCGTGAGCTGGTCGCCGCGGGAGCCGGCCTGCGCCGTGGTGCTCTGCAGCTTGCCCTCGAGCTTCCAGATCCGCTCCTGGGCTGCGGTGAGCTTCGCTTCGAGCGCCTCGGCGTCCGCCGGTTGCTCCTGCTTGGTCGGGACGCCGAGCGCTCGGCTGACGGCCGAGGAGACCGGCCCGGAGGGCGAGATCCACACCGACCAGGTGATGAGCGAGAGGACGGCGACGATGGCCGCCATGCCGACGGCGGTGCGCTTGGCGTGTCGGGTCGAGGGTGCCCACCAGGTGCCGGTGGAGCGAGGGAGATCAGACAATGAGGAACGCCTCCAGAGCGAAGACCGCGATCCCGATCACGTAGGGGATCGACGCGTAGGGGTTGAGACGACGGGGACGGGAGGGCTTCGGGGCGCGCTGTGCCTGTCGCTCGGTCGCGGTCGCGACGTCGCGGCGGGTGGCGAGGACGGTCGTGGTGGAGGCCGTGGTGGCGTCCGGACCGAAGATCTCGTCGAACGCGCGGTCGACGGCGGCCTGCTCGTCCGTGCCGCCGACGGGGGCGGACGGGTCGTGGTCGACCGGACTCACCGGGACGGCCGCGGCGCGGGGCTGCGGCTGCGCCGGGTCCTCCTCGACCGGACCGCCGGCGTAGGCACCGGCACGGGTCCCCCAACCGCTCGCGTGGGCGAGACGGAAGAACCCGATGAGGCGGATCGGCATGAGGAAGAACGTCGAGACGATGATGAACATCGGCAGGCGGAAGAAGTCGGAGGGCTTCTCGGCCAGGTGCCGCATCTGCCGGATCGCCATGCTCAGCACGCTCGAGACGACCATGAGCCCCGCCACGTAGACGAACCCCGTCGAGAAGCCGTACTGGTGCAGGATCCCCTCGTACAGGTTCTGACCCTGCCCGGTGAGCGCCCGGTAGACCCACCCGGCGATCACGCCGAAGAGCATGAACGGCAGGATGATGTCGGTCAGGAAGAACAGGGCGAGGACCGGCGCGTGGCCGAGCATCCAGGGCAGCATCCGCAGCGTGTTGTACTGCGACCCGCGGGCCCAGCGGAGCTGCTGCTTGAACAGCTTCTTCACCTGCAGCGGGGCGTCCGTGTACACGAGCGACGTGTACTGGTAGACGGTCCGGTAGCCCTCCTTGAGCGTCAGGTTCGTGAGCGTCCGGTCGTCGGACACCTCGAGGAAGACGCCCATGAACTCCTCGTGCATGAACTTGTCCATCACACGGACGAGGATGCTGCGGCGGAACGCGATCGTGCGACCGGGCAGGCAGCCGATCTGCCCGAGCACGCTCTGCGCGGGCATCGAGTACAGCGCGCGGGAGTTCTCGAGCCAGTCCGCCCAGCGGGTGATCCACGAGCGGGTCGGCTCGAGGATGCGCTGGCGGGTGGTGACGCCGCCGACCGACTCGTCCGCGAACGGCCGGAGGAGTTCGACGAGGGTGCCGGGCGTCCAGACGGTGTCCGAGTCGACGAGCACCGTGATGTCGCCGGTGGACATCTCGGTGCCGACCTTGACGGCGTTGCGCTTGCCGGGGATCGGCGTGTGGGTCCAGCGGACCAGCGGCGCGAACTCGTCGCAGACCGCTTCGAGTGCCTCGTTCCGGGCGCCGTTGATGACGACGATGATCTCGCCGGGACGCTGCTCGACCATGCGGCCGATGACGTCACGGAACAGGTCGAGCGGCTCGTCCACGACGGGGACGACCACGCTGGTCGTCCCGGTGTACGTGCCGGTGAAGGGGCGGTACCGGGCGGAGAGGACGACCTTGAGCAACCAGAGCAACCAGATCACCAGTGAGTACACGGTGAAGAGGTAGAACTCGGGGTGGCCGTCGACCATCTGCCGGATCTGGAGGATGAAGGTGAACATCGATCCCTGCTGCAACGTTCGAAGGGGAGATTCCGCGCCATCGGGAAATCGGGGGTCGGTTCGGGTGTCCTCATTCAGACAGAACGCAGACGCGCCGCGCAACGTGCCCCTCGGCCGGGGGTGACGGCGTTGTGCCCCGGGGTACACCGGCGTCCACTGCACGCCGGACAGGGCCGTGTCCGCACTGGTGCTGACAGCAGTTCCGTGGACCGGTCCCACGGCTCGCGGCCCGGCCGTCGACGGGGAGTCCGGCCGGGAGGCCCGGCACCAGCAGACGAGGAACCCCCGGTCAGCAGGCACATCGGCAGTGACCGCCGACAGCCGTTCCGGCGTGGGCCGCGCGTGTTCCGAAACCCTGGTCGCGCGCTGACAGCGGTACCGCGGCTGAACCGAACGGGGTACGGTATTCCATCACTCGGGGTACGACGGCGTCGTCGTGGAAATTGCGGAAGACAACTCGCGCTCCTCCGCCCGAACGGAGCGTCCCGGGCGTGTCGCGCGGCCCGTCGGGTGTTCAGGTGCCGTAGAACTCGCGTTCGAAGACCTGTCGCGCGCGGCGCGTCACGGCGAGGTAGTCCTCCTCGAGCTGCGACGCCGAGCCCGGCGGGTACTCCAGCAGACGCGCGATCCCCTCGAGCTGGGTGCGCTCGACCGGCAGGACGTCGGTCGTGCGGCCGGACCAGAGCACGAGCGCGCTCCGGGTGCGTGAGGCGAACCGCCAGGCGGCCGCGAGCTTCTCGGCGTCCTCCGCGGTGACCCAACCGGCGTCCGTCGCGGCGTCGAGGGCCTCGAGCGTCGAGGTGGTCCGGAGCGACGGCTGCGCGCGCCCGTGCTGCAGCTGCAGGAGCTGCACGAACCACTCGACGTCGCTGAGGGAACCACGTCCGAGCTTGAGGTGCCGTGCGGGGTCGGCTCCGCGCGGCAACCGCTCCGACTCGACGCGGGCCTTGATGCGCCGGACCTCACGGACCTCGCGCTCCTCGATCGACTCCGGGTACCGCGTGCGGTCGGCGAGGTGCTCGAAGTCCCGGAGGAGCTGCGGGTCCCCCACGGCACCGCGTGCCCGTAGCAGGGCCTGGGCCTCCCATGTGAGCGACCAGCGGGCGTAGTACGCGGCGTAGGAGTCGAACGAGCGCACGACCGGGCCGTTCCCGCCCTCCGGCCGCAGCCCGATGTCGAGCTCGAAGGGGTGCAGGGCGTCCTCGGTCAACCGGTTCAGTTCGCGCACGACCACCTGCGCCGCCCGCGACGCGACCTCGTTCGGCACCGTCTCGGACCGGTACACGAACAGGACGTCCGCGTCGGACCCGAACCCGAGCTCGCGGCCGCCGTACCGCCCCATCGCGATGACGCCGAACTCCAGGCCCTCCGGGGCGTCCCGACGGGCCAGGTCGAGTGCGCCGCTCAGCGTCGCCTCCGTCACGTCGCTCAGCGCAGGACCGAGCCCGTCGACGTCGAGGTGCCCGAGCACCGCCGCCATGCCCAGGCGCAGCGTCTCCCTCCGACGGACGCTGCGCAGGAGGGCCGCCGCGGTGTCCACGGCGTCCCCGTGACGGGCGGTCGTCGCTCCGGTCTCCGCGAGCAGGGCCGGCAGCGGTCGGGGGCGCAGCAGGGTCTCCGGCTCGTCGAGCCAGGCGACGGCCTCCGGGAAGCGCTCGAGCAGTCCGGACAGGAACGCCGACTCCGACAGCACCGTCGTGAGGCTGTGCGCGGCGCCCGAGGAGTCGCGGAGCATCCGGAGGAACCAGCTCGACTCCCCCAGGGTGTCGCTCAGTCGCCGGAAGGCCAGGAGGGCGCGGTCCGGTGCCGGTCCCTCCGCCATCCACCGCAGGAGCACCGGCAGCAGGTTCCGCTGGATGGCCGCACGGCGCGAGGTCCCCTGCGTCAGGGCACGGATGTGTGCGACGGCGCCGTCCGGGTCGAGGAACCCGATCGCGGTCAGGCGGTCGCGGACCTGTCCGCTCGTCAGGACGATCTCACCGTCGGTCGCCGCCACCGCCGAGAGCATCGGCCGGTAGAAGAGCCGCTCGTGCAGCCCCCGCACCTCGAGCTTCACCGATCGCCAGCGGTCCTGCAGCGCCGACGCCGAGGACGCCAATCGCGTCGACCGGGCGAGCACGCGGAGTTCGTCCTCGTCGCTCGGCATGAGGTGCGTCCGCTGCAGCCGTCGGAGCTGGATGTGGTGCTCGAGCACCCGGAGCAGGGCGTAGTCCGGCCCGAACCGGGCCGCTTCGGGACGTCCGACGTAGCCCGCGGCCGCCAGGGCGTCCATGGCCTCGAGCGTCGACCGGACCCGCACGGACTCGTCGTCCCGGCCGTGCACGAGTTGGAGCAGCTGCACCGTGAACTCGACGTCGCGCAGGCCACCCGGGCCGAGCTTCAGCTGGCGGTCCACCTGACCGTCCGGGATGTGCGCGGTGACCCGCTCCCGCATCCGCTGGACGGACTCGACGAACCCGGGGCGCTTCGACGACTCCCACACGAAGGGCGCCACCGCGGCGACGTACCGCTCCCCCAGGTCGATCGACCCGGCGATCGCCCGCGCCTTGAGCAGCGCCTGGAACTCCCACCCCTTCGCCCACCGCTCGTAGTAGGCCACGTGGGACTCCAGCGTCCGGACGAGCGCGCCGTCCTTGCCCTCCGGGCGGAGGTTCGCGTCGACCTCCCACAGCGCGGGCTCCGCGGCGAGGTCGGTGATGACGTGCGTGGCCGCGATCGCGAGGCGGGTCGCGATGAGGACCGCGCGGTCGGTCCCGATCGACGGCGCGTCGTCGCCCTCCGCCGGCTCGGTCGGTTCGGTGACGTAGATGACGTCCACGTCGCTGACGTAGTTCAGCTCGCGGGCGCCCGCCTTGCCCATCGCGATGACCGCGAGGGGGGTCGCGGCGACCTCGGCGGCGGGGAACGGGACCTCGCGACGGGCCACGGCGACCGCGACGTCGAGCGCGGCGCCGGCCAGGTCGGCGAGCCCGGCTGCCACGGCCGGGAACGCCTCGGTCGGCACCGGGTGCAGGACGTCGAACAGGGCGATCTGGGCGAGGTGCCGGCGGTAGCGGACCCGGAGGCGGCGGCGCGCGGTCTCGCCCGAGCTGCCGTCGACGGCCTCGGTCAGGGAGGCCGTGTAGCGCTCCTGGGACTGCGGCGGGGTGACCGGGTCGAGCAGCAGCGTCAGTTCCTCCGGGCGTCGCTGCAGGAACTCGGCGAGGCCGATCGAGGAGCCGAGCAGCCGGACCAGACGCTCGGTGGCGGCCGGGTCGGCGAGGACGGGACGCAGCCGGTCCGGGACCGCCTCGACCAGACGCTCGATCGCGAGCAGGGCACCGTCCGGGTCCGCGGTGGCGGCCCAGACGGACTCGGCATCCGCGATCGGGACACGGGGGTCCGACGCGGGGCGGGCCTCCAGGGCGGCGATCCGCTCGAGCGTGCCGGACAGGTCGGCGAAGCCGAGCCGCGCCAGCTGTGACCGCGACGTCGCCGTCCTGCCCGTCATCTCGCGAGTGCTCCCGTGGTGCGCTGCCGGTGGATCAGAGCATGCCGAGGTTCGTGTCCAGCTCGAACGGCGTCACCTGGTCGCGGTACCGCTTCCACTCCTGGCGCTTGTTCAGCAAGACGAAGTTGAAGACCTGCTCACCGAGGGTCTCGGCGACGAGCTCGGAGTCCTCCATGAGCGACAGTGCGTGGTCGAGGCTCGCCGGCAGCTGGCTGTAGCCGAGGGCCTTCCGCTCGGAGTCGGACAGGCTCCAGACGTTGTCCTCGGCCTCGGCGGGGAGCTCGTAGCCCTCCTCGATGCCCTTCAGGCCGGCGGCGAGCAGCAGCGAGTACGCCAGGTAGGGGTTCGCGGCGGAGTCGATGCCGCGGTACTCGACACGGGCGGACTGACCCTTGTTCGGCTTGTACAGCGGCACCCGGACGAGCGCCGAGCGGTTGTTGTGGCCCCAGGTGACGAAGGACGGGGCCTCGTCACCGCCCCAGAGCCGCTTGTACGAGTTCACGAACTGGTTCGTCACCGCGGTGATCTCCGGCGCGTGCCGGAGCACACCGGCGATGAACTGCTTGGCCGTCGGCGAGAGCTGGTACTCGCCGCCGGGCTCGTAGAACGCGTTCTGGTCGCCCTCGAAGAGCGAGACGTGCGTGTGCATGCCGGACCCGGGCTGACCGGACAGGGGCTTCGGCATGAAGGTCGCGTACACGCCCTGCTCGATCGCCACCTCCTTGACCACGGTGCGGAAGGTCATGATGTTGTCCGCCATGGTCAGTGCGTCGGCGTAGCGGAGGTCGATCTCGTTCTGCCCGGGACCGGCCTCGTGGTGGGAGAACTCCACCGAGATGCCGAGGTCCTCGAGCATGCGGACCGAGCGCCGACGGAAGTCGTGTGCGCTGCCGCCGGGGACGTTGTCGAAGTAACCCGCCTGGTCGACGGGCTGCGGGCCGCCGTCCTTCCAGTCACGGCTCTTCAGCAGGTAGAACTCGATCTCGGGGTGCGTGTAGAAGGTGAAGCCGCGGTCGCTCGCCTTCGCGAGGGTCCGCTTCAGGACGTTGCGCGGGTCGGCCACGGCGGGCTGCCCGTCCGGCGTCGTGATGTCGCAGAACATCCGCGCGGTGGGGTCGACCTCACCGCGCCACGGCAGGATCTGGAAGGTCGAGGGGTCCGGGTGCGCGAGCACGTCGGCCTCGTACGACCGGGTGAGCCCCTCGATCGCCGAACCGTCGAACCCGATGCCCTCGGCGAACGCACCCTCGACCTCGGCCGGTGCGATGGCGACCGACTTGAGCGTGCCGATCACGTCGGTGAACCAGAGTCGGATGAACTTGATCCCGCGCTCCTCGATGGTGCGGAGCACGAAGTCCGTCTGCTTGTCCATGCACGACCTTTCCGTGTTCGCCGGGCCGCGTCGCGGCTCGCCGGAGGCCGCATCGCGACCGTGCTCACAGGCTAGTGCCCGAGCCGCTGGTCGTGGGCGGGACGCGCGCGGTCGACGTCCCGCGCGGCCGGTTGTCAGGGGTACCGACCAGTATCGGAGTGGTACCGATCCGCGAAGGAGCACCGTCATGGCCGTCCTCGACGCCACCGAAGTCCTCACCCAGACCCCCATGCCTGCGCCGGAGCCGCGCGGCCCGTTGAGCGCGGCCGTCCTCGACGCCCTGCTCTCCGGTGCGCCCGGGGAATCGCTGCCGACCATCGCGGCCGCCGCCGTCGCCGCCGCGTCCGACGTCCTGCACGACGACGACGTCCAGCTCGCGCTCTTCGTCCTGTACGAACTCCACCACGGCGGGGTCCACGGGGTCGACGACCGGTTGGAGTGGGACACGACGCTGCTCGCGACGCGCGCCGTGCTCGAGACGGCGCTCGAGTCCGCCGTGCGCGCCGTCGTCCCGGTACCGGAACGGCCGGAGGCCACGGCCGAGGCGGTGTCGGCAGCCCTCTTCGCCCTCACCGCCGCCGACAGCGGACCGAGTGTCTCCCGATGGGTGGCACGCAAGGCCGACCGTGAGCAGATCCGCGAGTTCCTCGTGCAGAAGACCGCCTACACGCTGAAGGAGGCCGACCCGCACAGCTGGGCGATCCCCCGCCTGTCCGGCCGCGCGAAGGCCGCGCTCGTCGAGATCCAGTCGGACGAGTACGGCGGTGGACGGCCCAAGCGCATGCACTCGGCGATCTTCGCCCGGACGCTCCGGGCCGCCGGGCTCGACGACTCGTACGGCGCCTACGTCGACCACCTGCCGGCGATCACGCTCGGCGCGCTCAACATGATGACCATGTTCGGGCTGCACCGGCGCCTGCGCGGCGCGATCGTCGGACACCTCGCCGCGTTCGAGATGACGTCCTCGATCCCGAGCAAGCTCTACGGGGACGGGTTCCGCCGGAACGGGTTCGACGAGGACGCGACCTGGTACTTCGACGAGCACGTCGAGGCCGACGCCGTGCACGAGCAGATCGCCGGTCGCGACCTCGCCGGCGGGCTCGTGGAGGCCGACCCGACCCTCCTGGACGACGTCATGTTCGGCGCGGCGGCGTGCCTGACGGTCGAGGGGATGGCCGGCGCTCAGCTGCTCTCGAGCTGGGAGGCCGGACGCAGCTCGCTCCGCCGTCCGCTCGGCGACGTCGCCGTCACGTCGGGCGGTGTCACGGTTGTCGCGTGAGCAGGCCGACGAGCCGTCGATCGTCGCCTACCCGGACGGGCCGTTCCTGCTCCGCGGCGACGTCGCGGTGCTCGGGCCGGACGGACAGGAGCTGCCCCGGCGCCGCCGCACCGTGGCGCTCTGCCGGTGCGGCAAGTCGGTGCTGAAGCCGTACTGCGACGGCACGCACAAGCTCATCGGCTTCCGCACCGAACCCGAGCTCCCGGCGGACGGCAGCGACCGCTCCGCCGAGTAGCGGGTCAGCCCTCGGCGTCGGCCGCGTCCGCGCGCTCGTTGTTCGCGCGGATGCGGTCGAGGGCGTGCGCTGCCTCGTCGCGGGTGGCGAACGGACCGATGTGGTGTCGGTTCGTCGACTTGAGGCCCTGTTCGACCTCGCCGGTCTTGTCGTTGTACCACCACTGGGACTCGATGCGTTCGTCGCTCATGAGCCCGACCGTACCCGCCGACCGCACGGCGCGGGCAGGCCGCTCCGACCCGCCGCTAGAGTGGAGCGCATGCCCCGGGACGAACACGGACACCTGACCGCCGGCCGGATCTCCCCGCAGCGGCCGGTCCCGAAGGACATCGAGCGTCCCGAGTACGTCGGCAAGGTGGAACCGCACGAGCACGGCCTCGGTGACATCTACACGCCCGACGAGGTCGACCGCATCCGCACCGCCGGGCGCATCGCCTCGCAGGCCATCGACGCGGTGGGTGCCGCCATCCGCCCGGGTGTGACGACGGACGAGCTCGACCGGATCGGGCACGAGTTCGTCGTCGGGCACGGTGCCTACCCCTCCACGCTCGGCTACCGCGGCTTCCCGAAGTCGCTCTGCTCGTCCCTCAACGAGGTCATCTGCCACGGCATCCCGGACGACACGGTGCTGCAGGACGGCGACATCGTGAACATCGACATCACGGCGTACAAGGACGGCATGCACGGCGACACGAACCGCACCTTCGTGGTGGGCTCGGCGTCGCAGGAGGTCCAGGACCTCGTCACCCGGACGGAGGAGGCCCTGCGCCGCGGCATCCGCGCCGTCGCCCCCGGCCGGCAGGTGAACGTCATCGGCCGCGCCATCGAGTCGTACGCCAAGCGCTTCGGCTACGGCGTCGTCCGCGACTACACCGGTCACGGCGTCGGCCGGGCGTTCCACTCCGGGCTGATCATCCCGCACGTCGACGACGTCCGGTACGACACCGTCATCGAGCCCGGCATGGTCTTCACGATCGAACCCATGCTGACGCTGGGCGCGATCGACGCCGACATCTGGGACGACGACTGGACCGTGACCACGCGGGACCGGTCGTGGACCGCGCAGTTCGAGCACACGCTCGTCGTCACCGAACGCGGCGCCGAACTCCTCACCGTCTCCTGACCGCACCACCCCTCAGCACGTCTACCGGAAGGCACCGTTCCTCATGACCTCACTCGCAGTCGGCGTCGACATCGGCGGTACAGGCATCAAGGGCGCGATCGTCGACACCGAGTCCGGTCAGCTCACGACCGACCGCATCAAGAAGGCGACGCCCGAGGGCGGGAAGCCGCAGGACATCGTCGACGTGGCCAAGTCGATCCTCGACGATCTCTCGCCGGCGTCGGACGTGGCCGTCGGTGTCTGCTTCCCGGCGATCGTGCGCGGCGGCAAGACCATGTCGGCGGCGAACGTGTCGAAGAAGTGGATCGGCTTCGAGGCCGAGGCGCTCTTCGAGAAGGAACTCGGTCGCTCGATCCACTTCGTCAACGACGCCGACGCCGCCGGGTTCGCCGAGCAGCAGTTCGGTGCCGCGAAGGGCCGTGACGGCCTCGTCATCGTGACCACCCTCGGCACCGGCATCGGCACCGCCCTCATCAACGACGGCGTGCTCATCGTCAACGCCGAACTCGGGCACCTCGAGATCGACGGCGTCGACTACGAGACGAAGGCGTCGTTCGCCGCCAAGGAGCGCGACGACCTGTCGTGGAAGCACTGGGCGAAGCGGCTGCAGAAGTACTACTCGCGCCTCGAGGCCCTGCTCTCCCCCGAGCTGTTCGTCGTCGGCGGCGGGGTGTCGAAGCAGCACGAGGAGTTCCTGCCGTTGCTCGACCTGCAGGCCGAGATCATCCCGGCGACGCTCCGGAACAACGCCGGCATCATCGGTGCCGCGACCCTGGCCGCGCGCAGTAACGGCTAGACTGCTCGGAGCGAACGGGTCGGTGAGACGGTCGCGTCACTCCCCCAGGAGTGCCGAGGAACGTCCGGGCTCCACAGAGCAGGGCGGTGGGTAACACCCACCCGGAGCAATCCGCGAGACAGTGCCACAGAAAGCAGACCGCTGGCGGCGACGTCGGTAAGGGTGAAACGGTGGTGTAAGAGACCACCAGGGGTCCGGGTGACCGGATCCGCTCGGTAAACCTCGCCCGGAGCAAGGTCAGACAGAGGACGTCGAGGCTGCTCGCCGAGTCCTCGGGTGGACCGCTGGAGGCCGACGGCAACGTCGGTCCGAGAGAGATGGCCGTCACCGCGGCGGAAGTCGCGGGACAGAACCCGGCGTACGGCCGGCCCGTTCGCCTCGATCCACACAGCACGGCCCCCGACACCGCGAGGTGTCGGGGGCCGTCGTCGTCGACTCAGAGGCCGGACTCCGCCGTCCGCACGAGGATCGCGTCGCTGTCCGGGCAGAGCACGACGTCGTCCGGTGCCGCTGCTCGGATCGCCGCCAGGTCGGAGTTCGTCAGCGTCACCCCGGACGCCGTCGAGACGCCGCCCTGCAGGAGCGACGCGCCGAACCCGTACCGCGCACGCTGCCGCTCGTAGAGGGCGAGGAGGTCCGCCGGGACCGCAGCAGCCACGTCCGCCCGCGCCTGCACGGCCGCGACGCGGTCCTTCTCGAACCGGGCGATGCCGTCGTCGCGGACGCCCATGAGCCGTCCACGCTCGCCGTCGAGCTCAGCGAGTTGCGCCTCGACGTCGCCGACCCGTGCACGCAGGCGGTCGAGCGTCTCCATGACCTCGAGCTCCTGCGTCTCGAGGTCACCGATGCGCCGGTTCAGCGAGTCGAGTTCGTTCTGCAGCCCGGCGGCGTCCTTCGCGTTGCCGACGTTCTGGAGCAGGGTCGTGTCCCGCTCGACACGGGCCTGTGCGGTCGCGGTGTCGGACTCGAGCCGGGCGAGGTCGCGTTCGGCGTCCTCGACCTCGCCGACGGCGACGACGAGCTGCGCGCGGAGGGCGGCGGCGCGGGTGCCGAGTTCGGTGAGGTGCTCGCCCTTCTGCAGGGAGCTGATCCGGTGCGCCAGACGCGTGATGTCGTTGTCGAGTCGCTGCAGGTCGAGCAGGGTGGCCTGGTCCTCGGGTGCTGCCTTCATGGTCAGGCTCCTTCGTTGGGTGCGGATGGCAGGACGGCGAAGTCCCACGGGTCGGTACGGAGGTCGCTCACGGTCACGTGCACACCGGCGGCCGCACGCAGCTGCTCGGCGGCGACGTCCAGCCAGAGCCACTCGGTCGCCCAGTGGGACGTGTCGACGAGCGCCGGTCCGTCCGCGAGCAGTGCCTGTTCGCGGAACTCGGACGCGGGGTGGTGCCGGAGGTCGCTCGTCACGTAGACGTCGGCGGCCCGCACGGCCGGGTGCCCGAGGTACGAGTCCCCCGCCCCGGCGCAGAGCGCGACCGTCCGGACCGGGTGGTCGTACTCCCCGGAGACGCGGACGCCCGTCGCGGTGGCGGGCAACACGTCGACGATCCGTCGGGCCAGTGCGCCGAGGGGCATCGGCTCGGGCAGCACGCCGACCCGGCCGATCCCGGTGATGCCGTCCGCCGCCGGGTCGATGGGGCGCTGGTCGACGAGCCCGATCCGCTCCGCGAGCACCGCCGACGTTCCGGTGGTGACGACGTCGGCGTTCGTGTGGGCCGCGAGCAACGCGCAGCCGCCACGGACCAGCGTGGCGAGCACGGACCCCTTGACCGTGGACTCGTCGATCGTCGTCACCCCACGCAGCAGGAGCGGGTGGTGGGTGAGGAGCAGGTCCGCGCCGGCCGCGACCGCTTCCCGCGCGGTGTCGGGGACGGCGTCGACGGCGAGGTGGACGTGCTCGACCACCGCGTCCGGATCGCCGGAGACGAGGCCGACGGAGTCCCAGGACTCCGCTCCGGCGGTCGGCCACAGGGACTCGACGACGGACTGCAGTTCTCGGAGCGTCGGCATCCCGTCAGTGTACCGAGGCGCGGGGCCCGCTCCGGGTGTCAGCGGCGGCCGACGAGGCGCAGCACGCGAGCGACGAGACGCGACCGCCAGCCGGGGCCGGCGGTCGTGTCGGCGGCGTCCCGGGCCTCCCGGTCGGACCCGTCGACGTCGGTCGCGGAGTCCGTCGGCCCGCCGACCGTGTCGTCGGAGACGACGGGCGGTGCGGCCGGGACGGCGACCGAGACCACGGGCGTCTCGCCCGTGTGGGCGCGGAGCACCGCGGCGAACGCCTCGCGGTCGACGACGGTCGGGCCGGTGGCCGGCTGGACCAGCGGGGTGGGGCGGCCCGAGGCCGACAGCGGCGGTGAGACCGGGGCGCCGGACAGGAGGCCCGACACGGGGCGGACGGCCGTGCGCGGCCCGACGGCGGTCACGGTGGCAGCGCTCGGCGCGGGTGCGTCCGCGTCGTCGGCTCCGTCGAGGTCGGCGGGCAGGTCGAGCGCGACGGGCTCGGCCACCGCGCGGTGCGGTGCTGGCAGCAACGGGCGGACGGCACCGACCAGGACCGGTGCGGTCGCGGCACGGCGGAGCGCGGCCCGCTCGCGGCGGTCGGCCTCGAGGGCGGCGTCGGCGAGGAGGTCGGCGAAGACCTCGCGGGCGAAGGCGCGTGCCCCGTCGATCTCGGCGGCCGAGACCTCGGTACCGGCCAGTCCGGCGACGACGGCCTCCCAGGCAGCGAGACGGGCGAGGTCCTCGTCGCGGACACGGACCTCGTCCTCGAGCAGGTCGATGCGCTCGATCGTGGTGCGGCCGCTGGTCGCGCTCAGGGCGACGGCCAGGTCGTCGAGGCGGAGGGCGAGACGCTCGGGCGGTTCCGGGAAGGAGGGGGCGCAGACCGCGACGTGGCGCGCGCGGTAACGGCGGAAGGCACGGTCGTCGCGCTGCTCGACGGCACCTTCGTCGGCGACCGGAGCGTCCGCGACGGGAGCGTCCACCACCGGAGCGTCCGCGACGGGAGCGACGGCGACGGGAGCATCCGCGACCGGAGCATGCGCAGCCGGATCGTCGACGTCCGGAGCGTCGACGGCGGGGAGCACCGGGCGGCGGACGGGACCGGTGACCGGGGGCACGACGAGGTCGGCCACGTACGGGGAGCGCGTCGCCGGGGCGTCGCGCAACCACTCCTCGAGTTCCCGACCGAAGGGGTCGACGAGGGGGGTGCGTGCACCGGACTGCGTCTCCATGTGAGGAGTATGAATATCGCGCGGTCCGGATCGGCGGACATCCGCGGAGTGTCGCGCGATCGGCTGGCATGTCGCACTGGACGTGAGCGGCGTGTCGGTCGCTCGGAGCGATCCGCGGGGTCAGCCGTGCAGCGTGTCGCGGGGGTACTCGCCGAAGCGACGCGCGTACGCAGCGGAGAACCGGCCGAGGTGCGCGAACCCCCACCGCAGGGCGACGGTCGCGACGGTGGTGTCGAGGGGTGACGCTGCCCGGAGTTCGTCCCGGACCCGGTCCAGCCGGATGCCGCGCAGCATCGCGTTCGGGGCGACACCGATCTGCCGTTGGAAGGCCTGCTGCAGCCCGCGGACGCTCAGACCGACCTGTTCGGCGACGTCCGTGGTGGTGATCGGGGTGTGGGCGACCGCGTGCATGTACTCCACGGCCGCACGAACGCGTCCGGAGGCGCCGACGGGGACCGGGACCTGGCGGGTCAGGACGTGGTGCGGGAACGTGCTGAGCAGGGCGAGGGCGGTGCGCCGTGCGACCTCGGCGAGGGCGAGCACGGACATCGGAGCGGCCCCGAGGACGACCGGCGCCCACTCCTGCACGTGCAGGTTCCAGGCACGGGCCGCCTCGACCCCGGGTGCCACCGCGTGGTCGAGCACGACCGTGCCGGGCTCGGCGCCGTGGACCTCGGCGGCGACGCGCTCGACGACGGCACGGTCCACCTGCACGAGGTTCTGCCGGACGTCCATCAGGTCGAAGCGGAACGGACGGTCCGAGGGGAACACGACGGGACGGCCCGGGACGAGGGCGACCTCGTCGCGGCCGACGTCGACCACGCCGCCGCCGTCGCTCACCCAGGTCACGACGAACTCGTCCGGGGACGCGACCTCGCCGACCATCCGTGCGTCGTACCGGGTCGAGCGGAAGGACATCGTCGCGTCGCCGACGGTGCGGAAGCGGTACCCGAACGGTCGCTCCGATCGCTCGGGGAGGAAGCCCGAGGCGTCGTACGCGTCCTCGAACAAGGTCCGAGCGGCGTCGAGGTCGTTCCCGGTCATCTCGACGACGTTCCGAGGGTCGGGTGGCACGCACATCACGGGCATGCTGACACGGCTTGGACCGAGTCTATGAATCCGGATCGACCAGGTGCGGGAAACGGCTCACGCCGCGCGGGTGGCCTTCCGCACCGTCCACCGGTTCTCGTCGCCGTGACGGTCGTAGCGGAGCTCGTCGACGACCATCTGCACGAGGGCCAGCCCACGGCCGCTCTCCGCGAACTCGTCGGGCAGGGTCGCTCCGGCCACGTCGACCGCGGCGGGACGACCGTCGTCGGTGATCCGGGCCTCCAGCCCGTCGGACGCGACGGCCAACGTCAGCGAGCACGTCAACGGGACGCCGGCGGTGGCGTGCTCGATGACGTTCGACGCGAGTTCGATGATCGCGAGCTCGAGGGCCATGCGATCCTCGACGCTGATCGCGGGCTCCGACGTCCAGACGTCGGCGAGGAAGTCGTGCACGGACGAGACGTCGTCGGGCGGTGACGCGAAGTCGAGCCGGTGTTCCCCCACGACGGCCCCGGTCAGACCCATTCGCTGACGGCTTCGTCGCCGTCCGCGTAGCTGCGGAGGATCTTGTCGATGTTCGAGAGCTTCAGGACCATCGCGACCTGCTCGGAGGGAGCGGCGATCCGGAGGTCGCCGCCGGCCTGGCGCGCGGTCTTCAGTGCGCCCACGAGTGCGCCCAGACCCGACGAGTCGAGGAACTCGACCTTCGACAGTTCCACGGCGACGCGGGGGCGACCGCCCTCGATGACGGACGCGACCGTCTCGCGGAATGCGGGGGCCGACACCATGTTGAGGCGGCCCGAGCACTCGAGCACCGCCGCTTCCGTGCCGGCTTCGTGTACGACGATGTCCATTGTCTCCGGGTCCTCCTCGAGAACGTGCGCGTGCCTTCCAGCGAGGCTACCGATTGTCGACGACCGGGGGAACAGGACGCGCTGACTCTCGCGACCCCGGTCCGGGGGGATCAGCCCGTGTTCTGCAGTCCGGCGGCGATCCCGTTGACCGTCAACAGCAGCAGGCGGTGGTCCGCGTCGGTCGTGTCGGTGCTGCCCGAGGTGCGGATCGAGCGGAGCGCCCGGAGCTGCAGGTGCGACAGGGCGTCGACGTACGGGGAGCGGAGTCGCACCGCACGCGCGAGCACCGGACGGTCCTGCAGGACGTCCTCGGCACCGCTGATCCGCAGGACCCACGAGCGGGTGCGGTCCATCTCGGCGAGGACCTTCTGTCCGAGGTCACCGCGGTCCGCGAGTTCGAGGTAGCGGCGGGCGATCTGGACGTCGGTCTTCGCGAGCGACATCTCGACGTTCTTCAGCAGGGCGGCGAAGAGCGGCCACTCGGCAGCAGCGGTGCGCAGCAGCTCGAGGTCGCCGACCGCCTCGAGCGCGGACCCGAGGCCGTACCACCCGGCGAGGTTGATGCGCGCCTGCGTCCACGAGAACACCCACGGGATCGCCCGCAGGTCCTCGAGGGACTCGACGCTCAGGCCGCGGCGAGCCGGACGTGATCCGAGCGGCAGGAGCCCGAGTTCCTCCATCGGCGTGACCCGGGCGAACCACGGCGCGAACCCGTCCGCCTTGACCAGGTCGTAGAACGCGGCGCGGGAGACGTCGTCGAGCTGCTGCGCCAGGTCGGCGAACTGCTCGGCTGCGACCGCCGTGCGGGACTCGTTCGACGGCGAGGACGCGAACAGGGTCGCGGAGGCCATCTGCTCGAGGTGCCGGGCGGCGATGTCCTGGTCGCCGTACTGGGCGAAGATGACCTCGCCCTGCTCGGTGAGCTTGAGCCGGCCGTCGATCGACCCCGGCGGCTGCGCGAGCACGGCCTCGTTGGCGGGACCGCCGCCGCGACCGAGCGAGCCGCCACGGCCGTGGAACAGCGTCAGTTCGACGTCGTTCGCCGCGGCCCACGTCGCGATGCGCGCCTGCGCGTCGTACAGTGCGAGGTTCGCCGACACGGGGCCGACGTCCTTCGACGAGTCGGAGTAGCCGAGCATGACCTCGAGCCGCCGACCGGTCGCGGCCAGGCGTCGCTGGAACGGCTCGGTCCGGACGGCCTCGTCGAGGATGTCGACACTGGCGTGCAGGTCGGCGAAGGTCTCGAACAGCGGGATCACGTCGAGCACCGGGGCGGCCTCGACCGAGCCGAGCGCGGCGACCGCGAGCTCGTGCACGTTCGCCAGGTCCGCCGCGGACTGCGTGAACGAGACGATGTACCGGCTCGCCGAACGGACGCCGTACCGACGCTGCAGGTCCGCGATGGTCCGGAAGACGGCGAGGACCTCCTCCGTCATCTCGCTGCGTGCTCCGCCGGCCCGGATCTCCGCGAGGGCGGTGCGGTGGACCTGCGAGTGCTGACGGACCTCGAGTTCGGCGAGGTGGAAGCCGAAGGTCTCGACCTGCCACACGAGGTTCTGCAGCTCGCCGTTCGCGGCCCGGACGGCACCGGCGGCGGTCAGGGAGGCCTGCACGACGCGGAGGTCCGTGAGGAGCTCGTCGGGACCGCTGTACGCGAGCGGACGGTCGTCGCGGCGGGTGGCGTCGATGCGGGCGGCGATGAAGAGCAGTGCCCGACGGTGCGTCTCGTTCGGCGCGCGGATGCCGATGCGCTCGGCGACCTCCGGGTCGAGCGACTCCTGCGCCGCGACGAGGGCGGTGAGGCCGGCGTCCGCGGGGGTGTGGTCGGCGTCGAGCGTCAGGGCGCTGCCGATGCGGGTGGCGGCGCGGGTGAGACCGAGCAGGATGTGCTCGGCCGCGATCTCGGCGGCCTGGCGCGTGACGTCGGCGGTGACGTGCGGGTTGCCGTCGCGGTCCCCGCCGATCCACGTGCCGAAGCGCACGAACGCCGGGGCCTGCACCGGGGCGCGGCCGGCGTCGTCGCCCTGCAGCCGGTCGTCGAGCAGTCGGTAGACCTGGGGCACGATCTCGAAGAGCGTCTGGTCGAACACGCTCATCGCGGTCCGGACCTCGTCCAACGGGGTGGGCCGGGTCGTCCGCAGCGGCGAGGTGCGCAGCAGCGTGGCGATCTCCTCGAGCAGACGTCGCTCGTTCTCGGCACGGGCGGTGGCGTTCTTCGTGCGGTCGCGTTCGTCGATGAGGTCCGTGATGCGACGGACGCCCGTGGTCACCGCACGACGGCGGGCCTCGGTCGGGTGCGCGGTGAGGACCGGGTGGAACCGGAGCCCCTCGAGCCGGGCGGCGGCCTCGTCGGCGCCGACCTGCTCCACGAGCTCGACGAACGTGGCCGGGAAGGAGTCGCCCGGCAGGCCGCCGTCGTCGCCGCGGGAGCGGAGCACGCGGACGCGGTGGTGCTCCTCGGCGAGGTTGACGAGGTGGAAGTACGAGGTGAAGGCGCGGGCGACCTCTTCGGCGCGTTCCGCGGAGAACCCCGCGACGACCGCCTCGGCCCGCGCGGCTCCGTCGGCGTCGGTGTTCTCGTACGCGTGGATGACCGCCTGGCGCAGCGCCTCGACGTCGCGCAGCAGGTCGGGCCCGCCGGTCTCGCTGAGCACCCGGCCGAGCAGGTTGCCGAGGTACCGGACGTCGGCGCGGAGGTCGCTGTCGACCGCTCCGCTGACGTCGTCACGCGCCCGTCCGTGGCGCGTCGAGCCGTCGATCGTCGTCATGGAGGTCCTTCCCGGGTCGGTCCGGGCTGTCCCGCCCGGGTCGGTCCGGGCTGTCCCGGCGTGGCAGCAGCGTACCGGGCAGCGCAGCCTCGTGACGACGACCGTCTGGACGGGCGGACCAACGGCGGTCCGCTGGGTGGGTCAGGCCGGGTCGGCGAGGACGGACGGCAGCCGCGTGCCGTCGACCGCCGCGAGCAGCCCGGCGTCGAGCCGGTACGCGAGTTCGACCTCGGCGATGACGCGCTCCCGCTCGTCCTCCGTCCACGGGGCCGCGTCGAGTTCCGCCCGGTAGGTGTCCGTGAACGCGGCCGGGTCTGCCACCTGGTCGAAGATCCACAGCAGGACGCCGTTCGTCTCGAACCCGAACTGGTCGGCGAGCAACCGGCCGATCGCGTGGCCGCCGGTCAGGTCGCCGAGGTAGCGCGTGTAGTGGTGTGCGACGAACCCGCCCGGCCACGTCGCCGCGACCTCGTTGAGCCGTCGCACGTACGCCGTCGTCGCCGGGAGCGGCGTGAGCAGCTCGTCCCAGTCGGGCCCGACCAGGTACTCGAGGTCCGCACGGATGCCCGGCATCCTGGTCAGTCGGCTCGTCACGAACGGGGCCGCGACGGGGTGGTCCGCCATCCGGTCCGCCGCGCGTTCGAGGGCGTCGTACACGAACGCGTACTGCCCGAGCAGTGCCGCGTAGTCGGCGACGTCGCACCGCCCCTCGACGAGGTCGTGCATGAAGCCGTGCCCGGCCGAGACGCCGTGCGAGCGCCGGGTCCGGGCCCGCAGCGCCTCGGAGAACGGGACGACGTTCGTGCTCATGAGGTGAGGCTAACCTCACTTGATGCCCGTCGTCACGCACCGACGGGAAGACCCAGGAAAGGAGGCTCGTCCCCGATGAGCCCGAAGCCGAACCGCCCGCAGCACGTCCTGGTCGTCGTCCGGACCGAACGACTCACCCCGCACATGGTGCGCGTGCACCTCGGAGGACCCGGGTACGACGCCTTCGTCGGCGACGCCGACCCGGAACGCCTGGCGATGACGGACAAGTACGTGAAGCTGCTGCTCCCGCAACCGGGCTCCGGGCTGCGACCGCCGTACGACCTGGAGGCCCTCCGCGCGACGATGCCGAAGTCGGACCTGCCCGCCCGCCGCACGTACACGGTGCGCGCCGTGGACCCGCTCGCACGGACCATCGCGATCGACTTCGTCGTGCACTCGTCGGCAGGGCACGGCGACGACGGACTCGCCGGACCCTGGGCGGTCGCCGCGCAGCCCGGGGACCGCATCGCACTGTCCGGTCCCGGCGGCGGGTACGCACCACCGACCGACCCGACCGTCATGCACGTGCTGCTCGGCGACGACAGCGCCCTGCCCGCGATCGGTGCCGCCCTGGAGGCGATGCACCCCACCGCCACGGGGGTCGCCCTGGTCGAGGTGGCCGGCCCCGCCGACGAACAGCCGCTCGTGCACCCGACGGGCGTCACGCTGCGGTGGCTGCACCGCGACGCGGTCGGGGCCGAGCCCGGCACGCTGCTGCTGGCGGCGACCCGGGAGCTGCCCAGGGCCTCCCGGCCGGTCCGGGTCTTCGCGCACGGCGAGCGTGCCGCGATCAAGGCGATCCGTCGGGTCCTGCAGGACGACTGGGGACTCGAGAAAACGGACATGTCACTGTCGGCCTACTGGGCGCTCGGGCGCGCCGAGGACCGGTTCCAGGAGGAGAAGCGCGAACCCGTCGGGGTGGTCTTCCCCGACTGAGCTGCCGCCACCGGCCGGTCGGACGGGAGGCCCGCCGCGCGTCGGTGGTCACCGGTAGCGTCCCGCGCATGGTCCGGCCCCGAGACGTCCCGCGCTGCTGCGTGCCCGGCTGCGACCGCACGACCACGGACGGCGTGCCCGTGCCGCTGTGCCTCGGACACGTCACCCTGGTCGGCGACTTCGCCGCGGAGCACGTCGGCGTCGAGGACCTGCTGCCCGGCCCGTGCATCGTGTGCGGCGGACGCATCGGCGTGCGCTTCCCGACCGGGACCCTCTGTGCCGTGTGCGAGTGGCGGTTCGGCGACGTGCCGGACGGCGAACTCGGTGCGCCGCGGGTCGACGTCGTCTACTACCTGCGGATGCGCGACGAGAGCGGGGACCGGGTCAAGATCGGCACGACCGCGAACCCGCGGCAACGGCTCGGGCGGATCGCGCACCAGGACCTGCTCGGGTTCGAGCGGGGCGACCGGACGCTCGAACGACGGCGACACGCCGAGTTCGCGGCTTCGCGCTACCCGGGCACCGAGTGGTTCCGCGTGACGCCGGAGCTCCTGGCGCACGTGGGCACGGTCGCCGCGGGCGCCCCGGACCCGTGGGCGCTGCACACGCGGTGGGTCAGCGAGGCGCTGGCGCTCCGGGCCTGAGGCAGCGAGCGGCGCTCTGGTCCCGAGGCAGCGATGGGTCCGAGGCAGCGAGCGGCGTTCCGGACCCGAGGCATCGACCGGCGTCCCGCGCCCGACACGCGGTCGGCGGTGACCGCGGTCAGCGGGCGTAGGCGTCGACGAAGAGCGTGCCGCGGATCTCCCGCAGGACGTCGACGAGCCGGTCGACCGTCCGGCCGGACACGCCGGACACCTGGAGGTCCCACGGACCGAGTGCCGGCAGCCGCCCGGTGCGGATGCGCACGACCTCCCACCCGACGGCACGGGTGGCGCGGTCCTTCCGGCGGTCGGAGTCCTCGCGGGAGCCCACGTGCTCGAGCCCGTGCCGCCCGGTCGAGTCGTACTCGATCGCGACGCGGAGCTCGGGCAGCACGATGTCCGGCCAGACCTCGACGTGCTCGTGGAACGGCCGGTCCAGGCGGATCGCGGTGTGGTCGAACGTCAGGTCGAGCCGGTCGCGCAGCGCTGCGCGGAGCTCCGCCTCGACCGCCGAGGCCGGCGCCGGGGCACACCGACTGACGAAGGACTCCCCCGACGGCAGGCGCGGGGTCTTCGGGCAGATGGTCCGGGGTGCGGCCGAGCGGGCACCGCCGGTCCGTCCGGTGCGGCGGCTCCCCCGGCGCGTCGACGCCACCGCGCCGCTCGGCACCGCGGACGAGGAGGCCCCGGTGGCGACGGCGCGGGCACCACCGCGCGCGGGCGCGGCCGGCAGCGTCTGCCGACCGGTCGTCCGCACGGCGCGCTGCGGGACGGGGACCCCGCTCGGCCAGTCCTCCGGCAGGACCGGCCAGCGCTGCGGCTGGGCGAGCACCGCACACTCCGGGCACCACACGGACCGTCGGCGCTCACGGCCCGGCCGGGACCGCTGCTCGGACGGTGTCGCGACGAACACGTGGCCGACGTCGCACTCCCACGTCAGCAGGACGTCGGCGGCCGGCGGCACCTGCGTGAGGACGACACCGGCGTTCCACTCCGGGTGGTACTGCCGCACGAGGACCGGCCACGACGCCCACTCGGCTCGGAACTCCCCCACGGCGTAGGGCACCGGGACGCCGCGCGACCACTGTCGGCGGCGCCACCACGCATCGACTGGTTCGGCCACGAGCGGCACGGTAGGACGAGCCACCGACACCGACCGGATCGGCCCTCGCCGACACCGACCGGGACCGCTTCGCTCAGGTCGGCGGGGTGACGAACGTGAACCGCTCGGGACCGGCGTCGGACCCGTCGTCGAGCACGCGGATGCCGGATTCACGGCAGGCGGTGATGCCGTCGCGGTGCACGCGCTCCGGCCGAGGCCGCTTCGGTACGCCGGCGCTGCCGAAGACGGCCCACGCGTTCGCCGCCGCGGCGCTCGTGAAGCGGGTGCTGTACCGGACACCGGCGAAACCCGCTGCGTCGAAGGCCCGGGCCCACGCCTGCGGCACCCGGTAGTCGCCCATCGTCTGCAGCTCCGCCCCCACGCCGGACCGGACCGCGAGCGGGTCGGTGACGTCGGCGAAACGCCGGCCGCGGGAGGCGCGCGCGGCCACGACGACCATCTCCCGAGCCCGTGCCGCGAACACGGTGTTCGTGGTCAGGGTGTGGTGTGCGAGACGCTCCCGCACGGCGACCTCCACCGAGTCCGCCCAGTAGCAGGTGCCCCGCGGAGCGGCGAGGTCGAAGCGGCCGCCGTCGATCCCGTCCGCGTCCGCCGGGGTGGAGGCGAACCACCAGGCACCGCGGTCGTGCCGCTTCGCCCGGTAGAAGGTGGTGCCGCGCGACTCCACCGCGGGGAAGGCCGACAGGTCGACGCCCGCGGCCGGGGGCTGCTGGGCGACGTCGCTGCGCCGGGGCTCGTGTGCCGGGGTCATCGCGTGCGGCTCAGGCGTCCGCGTGCCAGGCGTTCGCCGCGCGACGGGCGGCAGCGAGCACGGGCTGCACGCGACCGTCCCGGAGCGCATGGGCGGCGGTCGTCCCGCCGAACTCGTCGGCGACGGTGTTCAACCAGAGCGCGCTGCCCCACGGGTCGATGCCGTCGCGGTCGAGCAGGTCGAGGACCTCCCGCAGGTGCGGGAGCGGGGCGCCGGAGGCACCGAACTGGAACGACGGGAAGATGCGGGTGCCGTCCCCGATCTTCAGGCCGAGCAGGTCGCGCTTCTGGCTCGCCTTGTGGATCGCCTGCCGGCTCACACCACGCCAGGTCGCGAGCGAGGTCGTGTCGTAGAACGGCCCGATGAGGGCGTCCGCCTCGTGCTTCACCGCGGGCAGGGCGGCGAGCATGCGTTCGGCCAGCGCGTCGACGTCCGCTGAGTCGGAGAGCGCGCCGTCCGCCCGGCCCTGCCGGACGAGGTCGGTGACCGCCTCGACCAGTGCGGTCTCGGTGGCGGAGAGCCCCCGGCCCGCGCGGCGGTCCGCGTCGGCCGTGGCGCCGGAGCGCTGAGCGCTCGCACCGCGGGTGGCCGAGCGGTGCAGTGTCGATTCCAAACCGGACTCCTGTCGTCAACCGTGTCAACCACACGCTACGCGCGGGGCGACAACCGTGTCAACCCGTCCTGCCGGTTCCGCTCCCCGACCGCCGGACGGGAGGCGCGGTGCGCGTCCGGCGCCGCACCTCCCGTCCGGCGACCCCGCGTCAGCGGGTGTCAGTGCTCGTCGTAGTGGTCCTCGTGACGGGCGTGACGGTGCCCGTCGTGGACGAAGTCGACGTGGTCGTCGTGCTCGACGGTCTCGTGCTCGCCGCCGTCGCGCTCGTGGTCGTGCTCCTCGACGCCGTGTTCGGCGACGCGGTGCTCGCCCTCCGTGGGTCCGTCGACGGTGGGGTCGGTCGTGTCGGTCATGGTGCCGTCCTTTCGTGAGATCGGTTCTCATGGCCACCGTACGGGCTCGTCCCCCCGATGTCCGCCGGCGGACCGGCAGACCCGTCGGACCTTCCCCGGGACGCCGTGCCGTGCCAGGGTCGGACCGTGTACACCGACATCACCGGACCGGACCTCACCTCGTACCGCGGCAGCGTCGCCGAACCGGACGACTTCGACGACTTCTGGCGACGCACCCTCGCGGCAGCGCGGGAACACCCCGTCGCCGTACGGACCGAGCGGGTCGACACCGGCCTCACGACGGTCGACACCTACGACGTCTCGTTCGCCGGCTG
The DNA here is from genome assembly GCF_003234475.1 of Curtobacterium sp. MCBD17_008. Classification (NCBI taxonomy): domain Bacteria; kingdom Bacillati; phylum Actinomycetota; class Actinomycetes; order Micrococcales; family Microbacteriaceae; genus Curtobacterium; species Curtobacterium sp. MCBD17_008. The sequence continues at coordinate 102,269 of NZ_QKTK01000006.1, forward strand.
GGACGGGCAGCGCATCGCCGCGTGGCTGACGGTCCCCGCGGGCAGCAGCGCCGACGCTCCGCTCCCCGCCGTCGTGGAGTACCTCGGCTACGGCGGTGGACGCGGCCTGCCCACCGAACGCCTGCTCTGGGCGTCGTCGGGCGTCGCGCACCTGCTCATGGACACCCGCGGCCAGGGCTCCGGCTGGGCGACCGGCGACACCCCGGACCCGGACGGCAGCGGACCGGCGATCCCCGGCGTGATGACCCGCGGCATCGAGTCGCCCGACACGTACTACTACCGGCGCCTGACCACCGACGCGGTCCGCGCCGTCGACGCCGTGCGCGACATCGACCTCGTCGACGGCCGACGGGTCGCGGTGCTCGGCGGCAGCCAGGGCGGCGGGATGGCGATCGCCGTCGCCGGCCTGGTGGAGGGACTGGCCGGGGTGTTCCCCCGCGTGCCGTTCCTCTGCGACCACCGGCACGCCACGCAGATCACCGACGCGTACCCGTACCACGAGGTCGTCGACTACCTGGCGACGCACCGCACCGCCACGGAGCAGGTGTTCGGCACGCTCGCGTACTTCGACGGCGTCCTGCACGCGGCCCGCGCGACCGCACCGGCGTGGTTCTCGGTCGCGCTGATGGACCCGATCTGCCCGCCCTCGACCGTCTACGCGGCATACAACGCCTGGGCTGGCCCGAAGGAGATCACCGTCTGGGAGTACAACGGCCACGAGGGCGGCGGGGCGCACGAGGACGCCGACACGCTGCCGCGGCTCCGGGAGTTGTTCGGCTGACACCGGTGCGACCGCGGCGACCGGCCAGCGGGCGAGCACCGGTCCGGTCACCGGGGAGGGCCACGATGTGACGCTGCGTTGCGCCGTGTAGCGCCGTGTTGCGGAGTGTGCCGCCGTGTTTCGTCCTCCGTTGTGAGCGGGGCGGAGCCCTCGTACCGTCGGGCCACCGACCGGCACCCGCCGGCCGGGTCACCGACGTGAGGGACACCGATGACCGACACGGCCCCGGCGCACACCGCCTCCTCCCGCACGCTCGTGTTCCGCACGGTGCACCCCGACGACCCTGCCGTCGCCCCGCTGCTCGCCGACCTGGAACACGAGTACGACACCCGGTACGGCGACTCCTCCGACGAGCCGGCTTCGGTCGAGCTCCGGCGTTGGCCGGCGGAGGACTTCGTCGCCCCCCGCGGTGCCTTCGTCCTGCTGTTCGAGGACGACCAGCTCGTCGCCGGCGGCGCGTTCAAGCCGTACGACGCGGAGACCGTCGAGCTCAAGCGCATCTGGACCGCGCCGGCCGCACGCGGGCGGGGGCTCGCCGGGCTCGTCGTCGCCGAACTCGAGGCAGAAGCCCGCCGCCGTGGGTTCCGCCGCGTCCACCTGACCACCGGGCCGCGGCAGCCCGAGGCGGTCCGGCTCTACCTCCGCTCCGGGTACACCCCCCGGTTCGACCGCGGACGGCCGCCGGAGGAGATCGGGATCCACCCCTTCGAGAAGGTGCTCGACGAGGCGGAGGCGGAGCGGGCCTCCCGTCCGGAGACCGACCCGGACGTCGTCCTGGCGGGGCGCGCCGCGCTCGACCGGCCCGTCGTGCCGCTCCGGCACCCGCTGCGGTGGCTCGCCGCCGCGGTCGTCCTCGTGCTCGTGCTGAACCTGGTGCAGACGCTGTTCACCAACCCGTCCTGGGGGTGGCCCCGTGTCGGGACGTGGCTGTTCAGCCCGGCGATCCTCACCGGACTGCAGCTGACCCTCGTCGCGACCGCGTTGAGCGCGGTGATCAGCTTCGCCGGTGGAGTCCTCGTCGCGGTCGCCCGGATGTCGCCGAACCCGGTGTTGTCCGGGCTCGCCTGGGGCTACGTCTGGCTGTTCCGGTCGGTGCCGCTCATCCTCGTGCTCGTCTTCCTCTACAACCTCGGCTCGCTGTACCCGTCGATCGGCGTCGGGATCCCCTTCGGGCCGCAGTTCACCGTGCCGACGACCGACCTGCTCGGCGACCTGGCGATCGGGGTGCTCGCGCTGAGCCTCAGCGAGATCGCCTACGCGTCGGAGATCGTCCGCGCCGGGGTCCTCGCCGTCGACACCGGGCAGCGTGAGGCGGCGCAGGCGCTCGGACTCCCCCGTCACCGACAGTTCCTGCGGATCGTGCTGCCCCAGGCCCTCCGCTCGATCGTGCCGGCGTTCGTCAACCAGCTGATCGGGCTGCTCAAGGCGTCCTCGCTGCTGTTCTACGTCTCGCTGCTCGACCTGTTCGGGGTGGTGCAGAACCTGTCGAGCACCTACCCGACGGACGTCATCCCGCTGCTCGTCGTCGCGACGCTCTGGTACCTCGCACTTACCAGCGCCGTGTCGGTCGTGCAGTACCACGTCGAGCGGTGGACGGCCCGCGGCTCGGTGCGCGAGCTGCCGCCGACCCCCTGGCAGCGGATCCGTGCCGCGCTGCGGGCTGCCCGCCGCACCGCCGCCACCCGTCCCGCGACCACGGCGTCCGACCCGTCCGTCGCATCGACCGCCGTCAGGAGCACCCGATGACCGCCGCCGTCTCCGTCCGGAGTGCCGTGAAGGCGTTCGGCGACCACGTCGTCGTCGACGGCGTCGACCTCGACCTGCCCGCCGGGAGCGTGACGGCGGTGCTCGGACCCTCCGGGTCGGGGAAGTCGACGCTCCTCCGCGCGATCAACCACCTGGAGCCGCTCGACCGCGGCGTCGTCACCATCGGCGGCGAGCCGGTCGGGGTCCGCGTCCGTCGCGGCCGCGACGGCCGTGAGCGCCTCGAGGAGCTACCCGAACGGATCATCCTGCGGCAGCGCTCCCGGATCGGGTTCGTGTTCCAGCACTTCAACCTGTTCCCGCACCTCACCGCGCTCGAGAACGTCGTCGAGGGGCCGGTGGCCGCCGGGGTCCCCGCCGACGCTGCCCGGGCACGCGGCAGACAGCTCCTCGACCGGGTCGGGCTCGGTGACCGCGCGGACAGCCGACCACGGCAGCTGTCCGGCGGCCAGCAGCAGCGCGTCGCCATCGCCCGGGCGCTCGCGCTCGAGCCCTCGGTGGTGCTGCTCGACGAGCCGACGTCGGCGCTCGATCCGGAGCTCGTCGGCGAGGTGTTGTCCGTCATCGCGGACCTCGCCCGGTCCGGCACCACGCTCGTCGTCGTCACGCACGAGGTCGCCTTCGCCCGCGAGGTCGCCGACCACGTCGTGTTCCTCGACCGCGGCCGCGTCGTCGAACAGGGACCGCCGTCGCAGGTCATCGATGCGCCGGCGCACCCGCGCACCCGCGACTTCCTCGCCCGCGTGCGCTGACCGCGCGGCTCTCCCACACCCCGTCCCACCCGATCCCCTCGTCTGGAGCACCATGTCCTCGAACCCCGTCTCCCTCCGCCAGCGGCACCGTGCCGGCGTCCTCGTCCTCGCGGCCGGCGTCGTCGTCGCACTCGCCGGCTGCTCAGCGAACGCCTCGGCCGAATCCGCCGGCGCGTTCGACGGCTCGGTCACGATCGGCGCCGCCGCGAACGGTGCCGCGACCGAGACCACGCTCGACGTCGCGGCCGACCCCGCCCTGCACGATGCCCTCCCCGCCGATGTGAAGGCCTCGGGGAAGCTCGTCATCGGCGTCGGGGCCCTGCCCGCCGGGTTCCCGCCGCTCGCCTTCACCGGGGACGACCAGAAGACGCTCACCGGCTCGGAGCCGGACCTCGGCCGCCTCGTCGCCGCGAAGCTCGGGCTCCGGGCGGAGGTGTCGAACGCGACCTGGGACAACCTCTTCGTCGGCATCGACGGCGGCAAGTTCGACGCCGGGTTCTCGAACATCACCGTGACCGAGCAGCGCAAGGAGAAGTACGACTTCGCGTCCTACCGGCAGGACGAACTCGCCCTGCAGGTACCGGCCGACAGCGACCTGTCCTTCGACGGCGACCCGTCCGTCCTCGCCGGGGAGACGATCGCCGTGAGCTCGGGCACGAACCAGGAGAAGATCCTGCTCGAGTGGCAGGAGCAGCTCGCGGCCGACGGGAAGACCGTCACGGTCAAGTACTACCCGGACGGCAACGCGGTGAAGCTGGCCCTCGACTCGGGGAAGATCGACGGGTACTTCGGCCCGAACCCGACGATCGCTTACCAGAACAGGCAGAGCGCGGGTGGGGCGCACCCCACGAAGACGGCGGGCACGTACTCCGGAGCCGGGGCGGACCTGCAGGGGCTCATCGCGGCGACGACGAAGAAGGGCAGCGGTCTCGCGGATCCGATCGCGGGCGCCCTCGACGAGCTCATCGAGGACGGCACCTACGCGGAGTGGCTGCGGGCGTACGGCCTGTCGAACGAGGCCGTCGAGCACTCGGAGGTCAACCCCGAGGGACTGCCGCTCGACAACAGTTGACGCGCGGCTCCCGCGCTGGCACGACGCGCCGCTCACCTCCCCGGTGGGCGGCGCGTCGTGCGTTGCCGCCGTCGTCCGCGCAGCGGCGACGGGCCGACGTTCCGCCGGGACGCACGCTGGCGGACGGGAGGCGCGGTGTGCGCCGGCACGGAGCCTCCCGTCCGACGGCAGGACCGCACCCCGCGCGAGCGGGCGCGACCGGGTCGCGCGGCGCGCCGGGCTCCAGGCGACGCCAGGCCTCAGGTGACGCCGGGCCTCAGGCGACGACGACCGCCTCGGCGGTGCGGCGAGCCCACTCGGCGGCGAGCAGCTCGTAGGAACGCACCCGTGCGGCGTGCTCGTGCGTGATCGTCGTGACGAGGAGCTCGTCCGCCCCGCTGACCCGGCGGAGCACCTCGAGCCGGTCCGCGACGTGCCCGGCGTCCCCGACGAAGCGGGCGGCGATGCGGTCGCGGACGGACGCGGCGGCGGCTGCGTCGAGCGGGGCCGCGCGGGCCTCGTCCGGCGTCGGGTACGCGATCGCGCCGATGCCGGACCGGATCGAGTGCACCCACTGCCCGTAGCCGTGCGCGAGTTCCTCGGCCTCGGCGGTCGAGCGGCCGACGACGACGTCCGCGGACACGATGACGTACGGCTCGTCGAGCACGCCGGGGCGGAAGGCCGCGCGGTACGCCCCGACGGACGCCAGGACGGTGCCGGGCGTGGAGTGGTAGTTCGCGCCGTAGGGCAGACCGAGCGCCCCCGCGATCCGGGCGCTCTCGCCGCCGGTCGAACCGTGGACCCAGAGCTCGACGTCCGCACCGGTCGCCGGTGGCGCCTCGACGACGGCGCCGTCACGCTCCCAGGTGCCGGCGAAGAGGGCACGGACCAGGGCGAGTTCGTCCTCGAACCGGTCGACGTCACCGGGTACGCGGCCGAGGAGCTCCCCCTGCAGGGCGAACCGGCTCCCGGGGGCGATGCGGAGGTCGAAGGGCGCGGGCAGGAGCAGCCCGTCCACGTCGGTGTCGGCACGCGGGGCGAGCGCGGGCGGCTTCGGGGTGCCCGGAGCGGGTGCGCCCGAGCGGCCGAGACCGAGGTCGAACCGCGGCCCGTACAGCCCGGTGAGGGTGCCGAAGGTCTCGGCGATCTGCAGTCCGCGGACGTTCCCGACCAGGGTCGCTGCGCTGCCGACCCGGATCGACGTGGTGGCACCGGCGACGGCACCCATGACGACGGTCGGTGCGCTGCCCGCGACGCCCGGGTTGAGGTGGTGCTCGGCGAGCCAGTACCGGGCGTAGCCGGCGCGCTCGGTGACGACGGCGAGGTCGACCGTCTCGTGCAGGGCCGCCGTGGCGGACGAACCGCTGCGCACGGGGACGAGGTCGAGCACCGAGAGCGGCACCGGCGCCCCGCGGTCGACGCCGCTCACGCGAGCACCCCCTGGCGGTCACGGACCCGCCCGGAGAGCCCGAGGGTCTCGCGCAGGGTCGCCCCGTCCTCGTACTGCTCCCGGTACACACCGCGCTCCTGCAGCAGTGGGACGACGCTGTCGACGAACTCGTCCAGGCCGTGCGGGTTCGTGTGCGGGACGACGACGAACCCGTCGGTCGCCCGTTCCTGCACGTACCGGTCGATCTCGGCGGCGATGCTCGACGGCGTGCCGACGAAGCCGCCCCGTGTCGACACCCGGATGACGAGCTCGCGGATGGACAGCCGGTCCGCCGCGGCCTGCTCGCGCCACGTCTGCACGACCGCCCGGGGGTCCCGGACGTGCCGGACCCTGCCGCGGGTGATCGTGTCCGCGTCGACGTCGGGTTCGACGTCGGGCAGCGGTCCGTCGACGTCGTAGGACGACAGGTCCCGGTTCCAGACCTGCTCGAGGAACGCGATCGCGGTCGCCGGGCTGACCTGCGCGCGACGGATCGCCCGGGAGCGTTCCTCGGCGTCGGCCCGGGTGTCGCCGAGCGTGAAGGTCGCGCCGGGCAGGACGAGCAGCTCCTCCCGGGAACGTCCGACCCGTTCCAGCCGTGCCGCCAGGTCGTCGGAGAACCGGCGGGCGTCCTCGAACTCGGTGTGCAGCGAGAAGACGACCTCGGACTGCGCGGCGGCGAGGTCGCGGCCCTCGTCGGAGTCGCCGGCCTGCACGAGCACGGGGTGACGCTGCGGGCTGCGCGGCACCGGGAACGTGCCGGTGACGTCGAACTGCGGGCCGTGGTGGTCGACGTCCCGGATGCGGGAGCGCTCCGCGTACACGCCGGAGGTCACGTCGGCGACGACGGCGTCCGGCTGCCACGAGTCCCACAGCTCGCGGGCGAGCTCGACGAACTCGGCGGCGCGCGTGTACCGGTCCGCGTGGTCGAGGAAGCCCCCGCGTCGGAAGTTGGCACCGTGGAAGGCGTCCGAGCTCGTCACGACGTTCCACCCGGCGCGGCCCTCGGTGAGGTGGTCGAGCGTGGCGAGCTGCTTCGCGAGCTCGACCGGCTCGTTGAACGTCGCCGACAGCGTGCCGACGAGCCCGATGTGGGACGTCACCCCGGCGAGGGCGGCCAGGACGGCCAGCGTGTTCGGACGACCGACGACGTCGAGGTCGTGCACGCGGCCCTTCTGCTCGCGGAGCCGCAGCCCCTCGGCGAGGAACAGGAAGTCGAACCGGCCCCGCTCGGCGTTCCGCGCGAAGTGCTCGAACGACGAGAACGCGATCTGGCTCTCCGCGCGGTCGTCGCTCCAGACCGTGGTGTTGTTGACGCCCGGGAAGTGGGCGGCCAGGTGCACCTGTCGCTTCGTGCTCATGCGGGGACCCCCTCGGGTGTGGTGGTGGCGTACCGGCTGACCGCGGGGCGCAGCCCGAACCGCGTCCGCAGGTCGGCGACGGGGCGCGAGGCGACGTCCGCGCGGAGCCCGGCGGTGACGAGCGCGGGGACGAGCTGTCGGGCGACGGCGGTGCTGTCGAGCGGGATCCGCAGCGGGCGCAGTCGGACGCCGGCGTACCCGAGGGCACGGAGGTCGCCGATGCGGGACACGAGTTCCGGCACGGTGGTCGCGAGCACGGCGGCGTCCGACCAGGAGGGACCCGCTGCCGCAGGCCCCGCCGCCACGGTTCCCGCCGCCGCGTCGAGCGCCGCCAGCGCGTCCGCCGCCTCCGCCGACGACGACCCGATGAGCACCGCGAGGTCCGCGAGCACCGGGCGCTCCCGGTCCGATCCGGCCGCCTGCTCGGCGTCCCGCACCACGGCCAGCGCGCCCCGGTCCTCCAGGCCGCCCGCGCCGGGCGTGACGAGCACGACGTCCGCGGCGTCGACCGCGAACCGGGCCGTGTCCTCGCGGTGCGCCAGTGCGAGGACCGGCGGCCGACCCTGCGGGGACCGCGGGACGATCGACGCGCCGTGCACCGACAGGTACGAGCCCCGGAACCGGGCGTCGTGGATGCGGTCGCGGTCGATGAAGCGGCCGGTGGCGACGTCGCGGATGACGGCGTCGTCGTCCCAGCTGTCCCAGAGACGCGCAACGACCTCGGCCACCTCGCGCGCCTCGTCGAACAGCGGCTCGACCGTGCCCGGTCCCGGTGCTCCGTCGGGCAGGGTCCGGCGGCCGAAGAGCGCGGCCTCGCGGGCGGTGGGACTCACCTGCAGTCGCCACCCGGCCCGGCCGGTCGACACGTGGTCGAGGGTCTGGAGGGCCGTTGCGACGTGGAACGGTTCGGTGTGCGTCACCGAGACGGTCGGGACGAGGCCGATCTGGCGGGTGGCCGGTGCGACGGCGGCGGCGACGAGCAGTGCGTCGAGGCGCCCGACGACCGTGCTGGTGTCCAGGTCACCGGTCGCGTCCACCGGGCCGGCGGTGAAGGAGTCCTCGAGCGTGACGGCGTCGACGCCGAGGCGGTCCTGCTCCCCGACGACGTCGCGCCAGTGCTGCAGGGTCGGCAGGCGTCGCGCGGCGACCGGGTCGGTCCGCCAGGCTGCCGGGTGCCATCCGGCGCCCTGCAGGGCGGTGACGAGGGTGATGCGGTCGGGCACGGGTTCCTCGGCTCTGTCGGTGGTCACGGCGTGCGGGATGCGGGGCATCGGGCGTGCGTCGACGCTACGGCGACGGACGCCGGACCGGGGCGTGGGTTGCGGTCCGTGACGGGGTGTTGCGTCGGATGACGTCCGGCGTCCGTCCGTCACGCAGGTGGTGACGGGGCTCGATCACCAGGTGATGCGGACGAACTCCCGGCGGAGGCGGTCGGCTCGTCCGGGGTTGGTCTGCTCGACCCAGCCGATGCGGCCGAGGAGGTGCGCCCGGAAGTCCGGATGACCCGAGCGGTTCTGCGACTCCGGTCCGTGCTCGGCGCAGTTGTGGAGGACGGCGTGGAGGCGGTCGACCTCGCGGCGGCCGGGAGCGGTGCGGTCGTTGACGACGACGCCGGTGACGCTCTGGCGGACGCTCGCGGGTCGGACCCGGGTCTTGCGGGCGTTGAGCCGGAGGCCCTGGTCGGTGACGATGCGGTCGACACCCCGGAGGAAGGCGTCGGCGCGCTGCGCGAGACGGTCGTCGCCGCTGAAGGTGAGGTCGTCGGCGTACCGGGTGTAGACGGCACCGGCGGCGTCGGCCCACCCGGCGAGGCGCGCATCGAGGTGCCGCAGCACGGTGTTCGCGAGCGCCGGGGAGGTCGGCGCTCCCTGGGGCAGGTGCGCGTCGGCGAGGGCGCGGCGGAGGGCAGCCCGCTCGTCGACGTCCCCGCCGGGCGGCATCGCGGTGAGCACGTGGGTCGGGACCCGGTGGGTGCAGAGACCGGTGAGGACGTGGGCGAGGGGTTCCGCGAACCCGGCCGCCCGGAACACCCCGTACACGGACCGTGCGCGGACGCTCGCGAAGAAGCTGGTGAGGTCGGCGGTGATGACGACGCGTTGCCCGACGTGCAGCGTGGCGCCGGAGACCACGCTGCGGCCGGGGACGAAGCCGTGTGCCGCATCGTGCACCGGCAGGACCGCCAGGAGTTCGTCGAGGACCGTCCGTTGGGTCCGGCGGAGCATGTCCAACGGTTTCTCGAGCAGGCGCGGCGTGCGCCCCGGGCGGCGGACCCACTCGTGCCGGTGGTGGTGCAGCGGGCTGGCGGAGCCGGGTCGGCGGTTCCACCCGCGCGTGTCGGCGAGCCACAGGAGCCGGCCGACCGTCAGGTCCAGTTCGCGGGCGAGCTCGGGCAGGGTGTCGACGAGCAGGCGGCTCGACACCCGCGGCACCGCGCGCACGGGGACCGCCCGCCGCAGCAGCACCCGGACCGGTCGGCGGGTGGACCGTGTGCGGTGCAGTCGCACCAGCTGCGGTGACGCCGCGATCACCGCCGCGAGTTGCCGGGGTGCGTCGACGGGAGGCCGTGGGTACGTCTCGAGCGCGGTGCGGACGGCGTGGCCCACGTACGCGCGCTCCGGTCCGACGACGTCGAAGCCCGCGGCCGTGAGCGGTCCGGTGTCCCAGGCGTCGGCGGCGAGGAAGGCGTCCGCGAGGGCGGTCGCGACCACCTCGACGGGCGTGGGGTTCCCGGGGGACCTGTCGGTGCCTCCGTGAGGTCGCGCGCGCGGAGCGCGCCGAGCCTCTCGGGGCGTGTGGTGCTGCTGGTCCTGGGTACCCCGGGGTGACCCCGGAGAGGTCGACGCGTCACGCGCGCCGTCCGCCTCCCCCGGGAACTCCACGTGCTCACCATACGGAGGATCGCGCTACCGTGACGAGCGACACCGCCGTCCCCGTGAGGAGCACCATGCCCGACACCACCGGAACCACCGACACCACCACCGGAGCCCGGTACCGCGAACTCGGGACCGAGCAGAAGCTCGCCGTCCTGCTCGCGGAGGAACGCGAACTCGACCACGACTCGTTCGACCTCGACGACGCCTGGGCGGTGGGCTCCTGGTTGCGGGCGACCGCCCTGGAGCGCGGGCTCGGCGTCGGGTTCGCGGTGTCCTTCGGCGAGCAGCGGGTGTTCCACGCGGCGACCCCGGGCTCCGGCGCGGTGAACGACGCCTGGTTGGAACGGAAGTTCCGGGTGGTGCGGCACTTCGCCCACTCCACCCTCGCGGTGCGGACGCAGTACGAGGTCGGCGGTTCGACGTTCGACGAGGCCGCGGCGCTCGACCCCCGGCAGTACCAGGCCGCGGGCGGGGGCTTCCCGCTCGTGGTCCGCGGGTCGCTCATCGGCGCCGTCGGCGTCAGCGGCCTCGAGATGCACGACGACCACGCGCTCGTGGTCGAGGCACTCCGGGCACACCGGGCGTCGCGCCCGTGAAGACGGTGGACCCCGACGACTGCGTCTTCTGCCGGATCATCGCGACGGACGACCCGGACACCGTCTGGATCGAGCGGGAGCCGGACGCGGTCGCGTTCCGGCCGCTGCCGGAGTCGGAACTCGCGCCCGGGCACACGCTGGTCGTCCCGCGGGAGCACGCCACGGGCCTCCTGGACGTCGCCCCGGACGCCCTGCGAGCGACGGCACTGCTCGCGCAGCGGGTGGGGCGCGCCATGCGGGCCGCGCTCGGTGCGACCGGGGTCGTCGTGCTCAGTGCGACCGGAGCGGACGCGGGCCAGAGCGTGCCGCACCTGCACCTCCACGTCGTGCCGTGCTGGCCCGACGACGGTGTCCTCCGCTGGCCGGAACAGCGCTCCGCGCACGTCGTGGACGGGGACCCGTCGGCGCTGCTCGCGGAGATGTTCGAGTGACGGCCACCGGACGACCCACCGCGGTCGAACTGATCCGGTCCGACGTGCTCAGCCCGGCTGAGTACGCGCACGCCGCCACAGCGCCGGCTCATGCCCGGCTCGTCTTCCTCGCCGGGTCGTGCCCGCTCGACGCGGACGGAGCGACCGTCGCCCCGGGCGACCACGCGGCACAGGCTGCGCAGTGCGTCGCGAACCTGCGGCAGGCGCTGACCGACGCCGGGGCGCGCATGACGGACGTCATCAGCACCCGCGTGCTCGTGGCGTCGGCTCGCCGAGCGGACCTGGTCACCGCGTGGCGGGTCGTCCGCGACGCGTTCGGCGAGCACGAGGTGCCGAGCACCCTGCTCGGCGTCACCGTCCTCGGCTACGATGACCAGCTGGTCGAGGTGGAGGCGGTGGCCGTGGTCCTCGACGCACACTGACCCGGCCTGCGACACTGGTCGCGCCGGTCGGTCCGCAGTCGCGTGGCCGACACCGGTGACGGCGGCGCGGAGAGCGCCACGGGCGGAGGCGGGGGCCGATGGGGACCGAGGGGTGGCGCGACCGCCGACGCGAACGGCGCGTGCGGAAGGGCAACGGGGAGCCGCTCCCGCCGCTGCGCTGGTGGCAGGTCGCGACGCGGTCGCTCCTCCGCATCGACCTGACCGACCCCGGCACCACGATCACGGCGACCTACACGGTCGACGTCGACCACCTGGGCGACCGTGCCGACGGTGCGGTCCGTGCCCGGCTGTACCGGGACGGCCGGCTGCTGTCCCTCGCATCGCTCCCGGCGCGGTTCCCGGTCCCCGGCGGCAACATCGAGGTCGCCGTCGGCACCTTCGGACTGCGCCGGTGTCACTTCGTCGCCGCCACGGGTGCCGTGCACCAGTTGACGCCGCTGGCCGGGAGCGCCGAGGGCCGCCGAGCCCGCTTGGCGGCCGAGCGCCCCGGACTGAGCCGGGCGATCGGAGCGACGTCGACCCTGGTCGTGCTGGCAGGTGTCGGACTCGCAGTGCCGCAGCTGCTCGAGGGGATCACGGCGATCCCGCCCGTCCAACAGGCGGTCGGGGCATTCGAACTGGCGATCGAGATCCCCCTCGCGGTCAACATCGCGGCCGGTGTCGCGACGGTTGTGGGGAGCATCGAGCGGGCGCTCCGGCTGCGGTCGAACTGGTTGGACGACCTGGCGAACTGATCCGGCGCGTGCCAGTAGTTCCTCAGAGGTCGGCGGCCCGGACCAGGTGCCGGATCGGCGGTAGCGCGTCCCGCGCAGCCGCTGACGCCTCGTCGACGACGACCGCGACGCTGACGAGTGCCCCGCCGCACGCGTCGACGAGCGCCGCAGCGGCCGTCGTCTGCCCGCCCGTCTCGATCCAGTCGTCGACGAGCACCACCCGCTGTCCCGGGCGGACGAGGTCCCGTCTGGTGGCGAGCGTCCAGCGGCGTCCGCGGTAGTCGGGGTAGGTAACCTGACGCACGAGCGGACCCGGGAACAGGGCACCGTCCTTCCGGATCGGGACGAACCCGACGCCGAGCGCCAGGGCCACGGCCGGTCCGAGCACGAATCCGCGCGCTTCGATGCCGAGGACCAGGTCAGCACGGTCCTCCGCGACGAGCGCCGCGAGCCCCGCGACGACCGTTGCGAGGGCGTCCGGGTCAGCGAGCACCGCCCAGGTGTCCGCGTCGCCGTCGAGCCACCGGAACCGGCGCACCACCGCCCGGCGAGCGCGGTCGACGGCGTCCTCGTCGGTCATGACGACACGGTGTCCGGGGCGGTCCTGCGGAGGACCCGGCCCATGCTCTGGATCACCCGCCGGCCCGGGAGGATCGCCGCCGGACGGCGAGGACGACGACACGGGCGACGACGAGCAGCACCCCGCCGAGCGCCCACGGCAGCACGCGCGCTCCGGTACCGGTCGCGGTCGGGTCAGCGGCAGCAGCAGGGGTCGGCGTCGCCGTGGCGGACGTGTCCAACCGGGCCTCCCGGCTCGCGGTGGCGGACGGCGAGGAGATTGGAGTGGGGGCGCTCGACGGGGTCGGAGCGGCCTCGACGGTGAACGCGACCTGGCCGTCGACCGGGTGACCGTCCGGTGAGACGTACCGCCACAGCACCGTGTGCGGGCCGGCCGACAGGTCGACGCGCTTCGACATCGTCGTCCCCTCGACGCGGACCTCGCCCGTCGACTCGTCCTGGCCGGTCTGGTCCCGCACCTCGATGCGGAGTCCGGCGTCGAGACCCGCGAGCGGGGCCTCGCTGAACGTCAGGTCGACCTGCCGCACGGCCGTCGTCACCGTGGCCCCGTCCGCGGGGTTGCTGCCGATGAGCGCCGAGTGCGCCGCGGCGGGCGCAGCACCGCCCGGACCGGCGACGACCGCCGCGAGGACGACCGCCAGCGCGAGGGCGGAGCCTCCGACGCGACGGGAGGAAGAGCTGCTGCGTCCGGTCCGTGGCACAGACCGACTCTACGGGTCCGAGGTGTGCGCCCGGCGGACGGACGGGAGGCCCGGAGCCAGCTGGCACCGGGCCTCCCGTCCGACGGACGCCCGCGTCAGCGGCGCGAGCCGCCGCGGAGGAAGAGCGCGGCGGCACCGGCGACGCCGAGCCAGACCAGCGGCCGCGTGACGCGACGCCGCTTCGCGACCCAGCCGCCGTCGGTCGCGTTGCCCGCGTCGGTCGGTGCGTAGATGTTCCCGTCGGTGGGCGCCTGCTTCCCGCGCAGGGCGAAGACCTCGACGGCCGGACGAGTGATGCGGTGGAACAGCCACGGCACGATGAACTCGGCCGGCACGAGCGCGGCCTGGATGCGCCCGACGTAACGGTTGCGCTTCGGGTGCAGGGCCTCGGCGACGACGGCCTTCGCCGCGCGCTGCACGGAGACGGTCGGGGGCAGCGGGTGCGACGCCTTCTCGGTGTAGTTCGCGCCGTTCTGGTAGATCGGGGTGTCGATCGTCGACGGCAGGACGGCGCCGAAGCGGATGCGCGTGCCCAGGTGCTCGTCGGCGAGCACGTCCATGAGCCCGAGGGCCGCGTGCTTGCTCGTCACGTAGGCCGACTGGTACGGCGCGGACAGCAGCGACTGGATCGAGCCGACGAGGACGTACGTGCCCTCACCACGCTGCTTCCAGTGCGGCAGGAGCGCCTTCACGGCGTGGACGTGACCGTGCAGGTTCGTGTCGACGACGCGCTTGAACGCCTCGGTCGGGGTCTGCTCGAACAGGCCGTAGACGAACAGCGCGGCGTTGCCGACGAAGACGTCGATGCGGCCGAAGCGGCTGGTGACGGTGCCGACGAGGTCGTTCACCTGTCGCTCGTCGGCGACGTCGGTGGGGATGGCGACGGCCTCGGCGCCCAGCTTGCGGCACTCGGCGGCGGCCTCCTCCAGGCTCTGCTTCCCTCGGGCCGCGAGGACGAGCGTGGCGCCCTGCTTCGCGAACTCGTGCGCAGCAGCCCGGCCGATGCCGCTCGATGCTCCGGTGATGACGACGACCTTGCCGCGGAATCGTGAACCCATGGGCTCTTCCCTACCCGGTCGGGGCTGCTGGGGAGCCGAGCGGCGTGTCCCCCGGCCGCGCACCCGGGCGCTCGGCGGTCCGGGTGGCGCCGGCGGGATCGAGCTCCGCGCGGAGCGAGCGCAGCACCCGCACCAGCACGGGTCGCTTCAGCCCACCGGCGGCGAAGGGCCGACCGAGCGTCGTCCGGGGAGCGAGCACGACGTGTCCGTTCGCGGTGCTCACCCAGATCCCGCAGTCCTGTCGCACCCCCTTGACCAGGGTGTTCGCGAGGCCGAAGGCGCGGATGCGCTCCCACGGCAGCGCATGCACCGGCCGGGCGTGGTCGGGTGTCCAGCCGTGCAGCCCGGTGTCGTCGACGGTCCAGACCTCCGGCTTCGGGTCGGCGAACTCCTCGCCCGCGACCAGGGCGGCCGTCTCGACGGGCAGGTGGAACACCGGCCGGCCACCGGCGGCACGGATCCGGGCGAGGGTGCGACGGTCGCGTCGGCCGGACGACCATGCGGCGAGCGCCACGCCCGGTCCCGTCAGGAGGAGGATCGGTGGGACGAGCAGGAACACCCCGCTGCGCGGCGTCGCGTCCGCGATGCGGCGCGTGACGTCCGGCTGCACGAACATCTCGACGAGCAGGAACGCGCCGAGCGCCGAGACGAGCACCGTGACGAGGACGATCCGCCAGGTCGAAGGGACCTCGCCGTCCCGCAGTCGCTGCACCCATCGGTCCCCGTCGTGTTCCACGGGCCCAGCTTGGCAGCGGAGACGGTCGGCGTCCGCCGGGGCCGCGTGGCTGTGCTCGTGTCCGGACCCTCCGGAGGTCACCCGCGGGCACGGAGGGCTCTGTCGACGGCCCGGCCGAGCGGCGCCGTGAGCGTCGACACGTACGTGCGTGTCAGGTGCTGCGAGTCCCGGTAGACGAGCACGTTGCCGATCACCGCCGGGCAGGACTGGTCCACGCAGAACCACGGCGTCATGTCGGCGACGACCACGCCCGGCGTGGCCCGCGCGGCGTCGACGAGCCGGTCGTCGGTGGCGAAGGCCCGTCCGGTGCTGATCCGGCAGGTCTGCCGGCTCGCTGGGTGCTGGTCGACGCAGCGCTGGACGCCGCTCCCGACGGCGGGTGTGTCCGGGATCGCGACGACGGTGGTGCCGCGTGCGATGAGGGGCTGCCAGGAGGCCCGGTACCCCTCGAGCGCGCGGCCCACCGGGTCGGGTCCCTCCGGGGTGCCCCGCAGGTCCGCCCGGGACGAGGTGAACACGAGGTCGTACGGCGCTCCTGCCGCCAACGACCGGTCGACCGCGTCGTTCCACGCTCCGCACCGGTTGCGGTCGGCGCCGGACACATCGGACCACACGACGTGGGAGAACTCGCACCCGCCCTTGACCATGAGGTGCAGTTCCCATCCCCGTTCATCGGCGAGGGCGATGAGGGCGGATGACCACTGGTGCGCGTGCGAGTCGCCCACGAGCGCGACCCGGGTGCCCCCGCGGACTCCGACGACGCAGCTGCGGGCGGCGGTCGCCTCCGCCTGGCAGTCGTCCCACGTGGGGTCGATGTCGTAGGCGGCGGTCATGGTCGAAGGGGTGGTCCCCCGGTCCGGGTCTCCGCCGACGGCGCATCCGCTCCCCGGTGCGATGGCGGCGGCTCCCCAGCAGGACCCCGTCGCGGGACCGGAGGTCGTCCCCGGAGAGGATCCGGGGGCGCCGCCGAGCTCGGCGGCGAGTGCACGGTCCTCGCGGAGCTGACCGGTCAGCACGGTCCACCCGGCGGCCGGCGCGAGCAGCACCAGGGCCATGCCCGCCGCCACGACGGCGAAGGTGGCCCGTGGGCGGAGGCGGGCGAGCCTCCCGGCCGTCACCGGACGTTCCACGAGGACGGCGGTGCCGTGCGCGAGCCCCGCGGACAGCAGGACGACCGCGGCGGTACGGACCGGCGACGGCGGGTCGGCGACCCCGACGCGCTCGAGGGCGCGTGGCAGCAGCAGGACGACGGGCCAGTGCCAGAGGTACAGCGGGTAGGAGACCCGTCCGAGCCAGCGGACGGGCGGCAGCACGGCGAGACGGGCGAGGACGCCGGTCTCGGCGCGGGTCACGATGACGATCGCGGTGGCGGCGACGGGCAGGACGGCAACGGTGCCGGGGTAGGGCACGTCCGGGTGGAGGAACACCCCGCAGGCGACCAGACCGAGCCACCCGGTGGTGGCGAGACCGGTCCGGACCCGGGCTCTGGCGGACGCCGACCCGGGTGCCGGGACGAGTGCGAGCAGCGCTCCGACGCCGAACTCCCAAGCGCGGGTGTGCGGCCAGAAGTAGGCGGGGGCGGGGTCCGTCGCGGTGAGCACCACGGAGCAGACAGCCGACGCGACGGACACGAGTGTGACGACCACCGCCACGGCGGCCAGCTGCGGACGGCCGGACGGTCGCGGGGTGGGGTGCCGTCGTCGCACGAGGCGGACGACCCGCCAGGCGGCGAGCAGCAGGAGGGGCCACACGACGTAGAACTGTTCCTCGACGCCGAGCGACCAGAAGTGCTCGAACGGGGTCGAGGGGCTGCCGGCGGCCAGGTAGTCGGTGCTCGCCGCCGCGAGTGCCCAGTTCTCCACGTACCCGACGCTCGCGGCGAGGTGCAGGCCGAGGCCCGGCCAGTCCTCCCGCGGGGACAGCAGCCACGATGCCAGCGCGGTGACGGCGAGGACGACGAGCGCCGACGGGACGAGCCGACGCGCCCGGCGTGCCCAGAAGCCCGGCAGGTCGACGCCGTCGCGGGCCTGCAGTTCGCGGACGAGCTGCCCGGTGATCAGGAAGCCCGACACCACGAAGAAGGCGTCTACCCCCACGAACCCGCCCCGGACCACCCCGGCGTCGAGGTGGTAGCCGACCACGAGCACGACGGCCAGGGCGCGGATCGCGTGGACGTCGGTGCGGAAGGGTCCGTGCTGCGGCGAGGGCATCACCGGCGACGGTAGGCAGGACGGGTGAACGGCAGGCGACGCGGTCGGCGTCCGCGCCGCGCCGGTCAGGACCGTGCGACCGTCGGTGCGGTCGCGGCGGACGGCTCGGTGCGGGATCCGGCGATCCGGTGGACGCTCGGTTGACCCCTCCGGAGGTCGTGCACGAGAGTGAAGCGATGCTCTCCCTCGTCTACATGTCCGTCGCCGTCGACGACCTCACCGACGCGCAGCTCGTCGACCTGCTGCGGGACGCCCGCCTGAAGAACGACGCGCTCGGCGTCTCCGGGCTCCTCGTCGCCAAGGAGGGACGCTTCATGCAGGTCCTCGAGGGGCCGGCGTGGAGCGTCGAGGACCGCTTCGGCGCGATCCAGCGCGACCCCCGCCACACCGACGTCCGCTCGCTCAGCCGCGAGGAGATCGACACGCGCCGCTTCGACGGCTGGTCGATGGCCTTCGGCACCCCCTCCGACGTCGAGGTCCGCGACGAGCCCGGCTTCAGCGACTTCCTGCAGCGACGCGGTGGTCTGCCGGCCGGGCTCTCGGGGTCACCGGCGGACTGGCTCCTCCGGTGGTTCCGCGGTCGGCAGTTGCAGGACACCCCGCTCGAGGCCGTCTCGCTGGGACGCCACGCCGCCTGACACCGGGCAACGCCGCCAGCCACCGAGCAACGCCGCCAGCCACCGAGCAACGCCCCGTTCACCCGGCTGTGGCACGGTGACGGACGTGCACCACGCTCCCCTGACCGGCCCCCTGGCCCGTCGTCTCCGGTTGTCCGACGCCGTCACGATCGGTCTCGGCTCGATGATCGGCGCCGGCGTGTTCGCGGCGTTCGCCCCCGCGGCCGCCGCTGCCGGGACGGGGCTGTTCCCCGCCCTCGTCCTGGCGGGCGTCGTCGCCTTCTGCAACGCCACCTCGTCGGCGCAGCTGGCAGCCCGGTACCCGACGTCCGGCGGCGCCTACGTGTCCGGGCGGGAGCGACTCGGGCCGTGGGCCGGCTTCGCCGCGGGGTGGGGCTTCGTGATCGGCAAGACCGCGAGTTCGGCGGCGATGGCGATCACCTTCGCCGCCTACGTCGTACCGGAGCCGTGGCAGAAGCCCGCCGCGATCGCCGCGGTCGTGGTGCTCACGGTCGTGAACACGTTGGGCATCACGCGGACGGCGCTGCTCACGCGCGTGCTCGTCGTCGTCTCGCTCGTCGCGCTGACCGTCGTGGTCGTGATCGGCACGACCTCGACCGGGTCGACCGCGGCCGACCCGGGTACGCCCGCGGCACCGCTCGGCGTCCTGCAGGCCGCCGGGTTCCTGTTCTTCGCCTTCGCCGGCTACGCCCGCATCGCCACGCTCGGGGAAGAGGTCGTCGACCCCGCCCGGACCATCCCGCGGGCCGTGGTGACCGCGTTGACGATCACGCTCGTCGTCTACGCGCTCGTCGCGGTCGCGACCGTGCACGCGCTCGGGCCGGGAGGCACGGCCTCCTCCGCCGCGCCCCTCCGGTCCGTCGTCGACACCGCCGGACTGCCGTGGCCGGGCGTCGTCGTGCAGGTCGGGGCGGCGGCCGCGTCGCTCGGCGCGCTCCTCGCGATGATCGCCGGCGTCGGCCGGACCAGCCTGGCGATGGCGCGGAACCGGGACCTGCCCGGCTGGTTCGCCGCCGTGCACCCGCGCTGGCAGGTGCCGGCACGGGCGGAACTCGCCATCGGCGTCGCCGTGTGCGTGCTCGTCGCCGTCACGGACCTGCGCGGGGCGATCGGCTTCTCGTCCTTCGGCGTCCTGCTGTACTACGCCGTCGCGAACGTGGCCGCGTGGACGCAGGAGCGGCAGGACCGGCGGTACCCGCGCCTCCTGGCCGTCGTCGGCGTGGTGGGGTGCGTCGTCCTCGTCGCCGCGCTGCCGCTCACATCGATCGTCGGCGGTGTGGCCGTGACGGCGGTCGGCCTGGCGTACCGGGCCGGGCGGCTCGCGCTGGCGCGACGGCGGGTGCGCTGAGCACCGCCGGTCCGGGCGGCTGCGGCATCCTCCCACGCGCTGCCGCCTGGCGGCCGCCGCCGATCGGTCGACGTGTCAGTGCGCGGCGACGGGGACGCTCTGCGCCCGGGCACCCCGCGGAGAGGCGACCTCGAGCGTCACCACCACGGCCGCGACGAGCAGGGCGGTGACCGGCAGCGACACCGCCGGGACCGCGATCGAGGCGAGCACCGCGACCGACAGCACGACGACGGCCGTGTTCGCCCGCTGCGGCAGTGACGGTCGGATGGCGAGCGCCCAGATGGACAGCACGAACAGCGCGACCGGGACGGCGACGGTCGCGGCGACGGCGACGGAGCTCAGGTGCACCCGACCGTCGTCGGCGAGGACCGCGACCTCGATCCCCGCCGGCAACGCACCCGCGGCCGCGAAGACGAGGTAGTGCCCGTAGCCGAACACGAGCGCCGACCGCAGGTCACGGATGTGGTCGTGCTGCTCGCGCGAGAAGTAGATCCACCACATCCCGACGGTGATGACCAGTCCGCAGCCCGCGAGGGTGAGCAGGGAGCCGAGGTGCTCGGTGTGCTCGAGGGCGTCGATCACGGCGTTCGCTGATGCGAGCAGCCCCTCGCCGAGGACGATGAGCGTGAACAGCGAGTACCGCTCCGCCAGGTGGTGGGTGTGCCACGGTGTCGTCTCCGACCGCGACTCGACCCAGACCGGCACGAGCAGTTCGCCGAGGATGAGCAACGGCGCCGCGAACGGCCGCAGGTCGTGCGGCAGGGCGAGCGACGCGACCCAGAGGACCTGGACGCCGGTGACGCCCACGGCGTACCGGACGGCGCTCGGGCGGTAGCGCGCCGACGACACCGCGGCCCGGACCCACTGGCCGACGAGCGCCAGCCGCATGACCACGTACCCGGTGATCCCGACCGTGAAGTCGCCGTCGACCATGACGGCGTGCACCCCGGCGGCGAGGACGAGCACGCCCGCCATCTGGACCACCGTCATCACCCGGTACAGCCAGTCGTCGGTGTCGAACGAGGTGGCGAACCACGTGAAGTTCATCCACGCCCACCAGATCGAGAAGAACACCAGGCCGTACGACAGGACCGCCGACGTCACCTCGCCCTCCGCCTCGATCTCGTGCAGGTTCGTGGCCGCGAGGCCGACCGCGACCACGAACACGAGGTCGAACAGCAGCTCCAGCGGACTCGCGGCGCGGTGCCGCTGGGTCGGGTCGCGGGGGACCATCCGCCGCAGGCCGATCGTCGTCACGTCACGCCTCCTCGGTCGTGGGCACGTCAGCGCGTCTCGCGCAGGTAGGTGAGCACCGCGCGGACCCGGCGGTTCGCGTCGTCCGGGGCGAGGTCGAGCTTCGTGAAGACGTTGCCGACGTGCTTCGCGACCGCGGCGTCCGACAGGTGCAGCTCGCGGGCGATGTCGGCGTTCGCGGCGCCCTCGGCCATGAGGGTCAGGACCGTGGTCTCCCGTGCCGTCAACCGGGCCAGCGGGCTGTCGGTGGTGCGACCTCGGGCGAGGTGCCGCACCACGTCCGGGTCGACGACCACACCGCCGTCGGCCACCGTCTCGAGCGAGCGGAGGAAGGCGGCGACCTTGCCGACGCGGTCCTTGAGCAGGTACCCGACGCCGCCGCGTCCGTCGTCGAGCAGGTCCTGCACGTACGCGTCCGCGACGACCTGGGACAGCACGACGACGGGCAGGTCCGGGTGTTCGCGGCGGAGCGCGATCGCGGCGCGGAGGCCGTCGTCGGTACCGGACGGCGGCATCCGGACGTCGGTGAGCACGAGGTCCGGCCGCTCCCCCGCCGCGGCGAGCGCCGACACACCCCGGACCAGGGCTCGGGCGTCCTCCGCGGTGCCGACCACGGTGTGCCCGGAGCGTTCGAGCAGGCTGACGAGGCCCTCCCGCAGGAGCACGGCGTCCTCGGCCACGAAGATCTTCACGAGCGCCATCGAACCACGTCGGGACCATCCCGCAGGTGTTCCCCGTGCACCGGCACGCTGAACCGCAGCACGGTCGGGCCACCGGACGGGCTGTCGACGCGGAACGACCCGCCGAGGACGGCCGCGCGTTCCCGGAGGCCGTCGAGTCCACCGCCGGGTGAGGCCACGGCTCCCCCGACGCCGTCGTCCGCGACCTCGAGCCAGAACCGGTCGTCGGTGGTCCCGGCGGTCACCTGCACGGCGGCCGCTCCGCCGTGACGGGCGGCGTTCGTCAGGGCCTCGCTCACGACGAAGTAGGCCGCGGTCTCGACGCGAGCGGGCGGTCGGACCGGCAGGTCGACGGCCACGTGCACGGACAGCGGCGAGCGCGCGGCGAGTTCGTCGACCGCCGCCCCGAGTCCGTGGTCGACGAGGACGCGGGGGTGGATCCCGCGGATGCTCGCGCGCAGGGCCTCGACGGCGTCGTCGACGTTGCCGCTGATGCGGTCGAGGGCCTGCCGCAGGGCGCCGAGGTCACGGCCGTCCCGCTCGGCGGCGTCGAGGTCGACCGCGAGCAGGCCGATGTTCATCGACAGGACCGTGAGCTGCTGCTGTGCGCCGTCGTGCAGGTCACGTTCGATGCGTCGCCGCTCGGCGTCGAACCCGTCGAGGAGCGCACGCCGCGAGTCGGTCAGTTCCTCGACGCGGTGTTCGAGTTCCACGGTCCGGTCGCCGAGGAGTGCCCGGGCGACCAGGTCGTGTGCGGTCGCGAGGGCGGTGACCGCGTACAGCAGGACGACGAGCACGACGAGGGCGCCCGCGAGCTCCACGGGTGGGCTGAGCCGGAGGCCGTCGAGCCAGGTGCGGATGACGTCGTCGTCCTGCGGGTGGGCCCCGGTGGCGGCCCCCACGGCGACGCCGACGGCGACGAGGGTCAGGACGACCAGCGCGAAGCCGATCGCGGCGACCAGGAGGAACACGGGCAGGTAGCCGAGTTCGGACCAGACGAGCGGGTCCCGGAACCGGCCGCGGAGCGCGGTGGGGCGGTCCCGTCCGGACGACCGGGGGTCCGGGATGCGGGGCAGTCCGAGCACGACCGGCAGGCGGCGACCGAGCCGGGCGATCGCGACGGCCCAGACGGGGGCGAGGAACCAGGTGGCCACGACGGGTGCGACGACGACGAGCCCGACCAGCGCGGTGAGGGTGACGTCGAGCAGGGACCGCCAGGGCGTGGCCGACAGGAGGAACGTCCACGGCGGGACGGACCAGGCCAGCCCGTCTGACGGACCCGCCCTGCGGACCGGGTCGCCCACGCGGGTCGGTGGATCGGTCCGGTCCGTGCTCGTCACCCGCCCACGGTAGGGCGCGGAGCGGCAGCACCACCAGGGCGACGGCGTCCGGTCGACGGTGGAGCCAGCTCCACCAGGGGTGTCCGGTCCACACCCGTGCGGTCCGGCGCGGACGCGGTCATGATCGGGACGTGGGATCGCTGACGGATCGTCATGCCCTGCCGATCAGTCCGAGTGCAGGTCCCGCACCACCAGCCCCAGCCGAGCGCCGCGGAGTCCGCCGTGTCCGGCCCGCCCCTCCGACAGGAGTCCCCGGTGAGCTCACCGCGTCCCGCCGTCCGCACGAGGTCCCTCCTCGCCGTCACCGCCTCCGCCCTGACCGCGGCCACCCTGCTCGCGCTCGTGGGTCCGCCCGCAGCGGCCACCACCGCAACCGCGGACGTCCCGCGGTCACCGGCCGAGGCGACCGCGGCCGTCGGCGAGCGGGACGCCGGGACCCGGGCGGTCGGTCCGGCCGCCGACGGTGTGCGGGTCGGTGACGGGTCCTACGCCCCGACCCCGCCGGCGAGCATCACGGACAGCGCCGACGTGCAGAAGACACTCGACCAGCGGCTGTACATCGACCCGTCGCAGGCGGGCAAGCCGGTCCCGACGAACCAGTGGTGGACCGACCTGCTCGTCAGCAAGTACTCCGGCGACATGTGGGCGTACCCGTTCGTGTCGTCGAACAGCGCCGCCGGCACGAAGGTCACCATCCCGACCCGGTGGAACAGCGACGGCACGGCGATGCGCCTCGAGGCGCCGGTCACCGTCGGCGGGACCGTCGACCCGTCCCCGGACGCGTCCGACCGCGTGCTCGCCGACTTCGAGGACGGCCTGCCCGAGGGCTGGACCGCCACGGGTGACGCGTTCGACCGGACCGCGTCGGGCACGGCCGCCGGGCAGAGCGAGGTCGCCGGCTGGCTCGGTGACCGGTTCCTCGACTCGTTCACCGACGCCGACGGCGACGGTGCGACCGGGACGCTCACCTCCCCGTCCTTCACGATCGACCGGTCGACGCTCGCGTTCCTCGTCGGCGGCGGGAACCACCCCGACCACGAAGCCGTGCAGCTGCTCGTCGACGGCGACGTCGTGGCGAGCAGCACCGGGACCGACAGCGAGCGGCTGCGGTGGGACAGCTGGGACGTCTCCCGCTTCCAGGGCCGCTCCGCGCAGGTGCGGGTCATCGACGACCTCCGTGCCGGGTGGGCCCACGTCCTCGTCGACCAGGTCCTGCTCACCGACGCGCCGGAGGGCCTGGCCGAGCGGTTCTCCACGACGTTCTCCGCGGAGCAGGCAGACGCGCTCCGCTGGGGCGACTGGAACGTCAGCTGGCGGATGCCGCAGGACGGCCCCGGCGGCCAGTACATGGACGTCACGAGCATGCAGGGCTCGCCCTACGAGTGGTTCGAGTTCCACGGCATGACGCCCCGGATCACCCTGCAGGACGGTGCCGAGATCACCGACGGCGACGGGGAGCCGCTCCGGCTGCCGGCGACGACGGACCGCTTCGAGATCCGCCAGGACGGGCACGTCTTCGGCGTGCACGCTCCCGACCGCACCACCTTCACCCGGTCCGGCGACGTGCTCGAGGCGTCCTCCGGCACGCCGTACCTGGTCCTCAGCGCGGTCCCCGAGACCGGGCTCACGCTGGACGACCTGCACCGGACCGCCTTCGCCGTCCCGCGCGACACGACCATGTCGTACTCCTACGACGCCGCCGCGGCGAACGTCCGGCAGCAGTGGTCGGTCGACACCGACACGCTCCAGGGCGACGACCACGACACCGTGCAGGGCTGGCTGCAGCACCAGTACGCCGACGCCACCACGAACCTGCGCTTCACCGGCGCCACCTACGCGACCCCGCGCGGCACGATGAAGACGACGGTCGGGCACGACGGGTGGATGCTCGACTACCGGTTCACGGGCATCACGCCGATCGGCGCCACCCCGGAGGCCGTCGGGGACGACCCGTACTCCGAGGACGTCATGCGGCGGTACCTGCACGACTACGCCGCGAAGACCACCTACGGCGGCGACACGTACTGGGGCGGCAAGGACGTCCTGCAACTGGCCGAGTACATGACCATCGCCCGGCAGATCGGCGCCACCGAGGACGCCCGGAAGCTGCAGGAGACGCTCGAGACGGCCCTGACCGACTGGTACACGTACACGGACGGCGAGAAGGAGCACTTCTTCGCCATGTACCCGACGTGGAAGGCCCTCATCGGGTTCGCGGACTCGTACGGCTCCGCGCAGTTCAACGACAACCACTTCCACTACGGCTACTTCGCCGTCGCGACCGCCCTGCTCGGCCGCGTCGATCCCGCCTGGGCGGACCGGTACGAGGGCATGGCGACCCTCGTCGTCAAGCAGTACGCGAACTGGGACCGTGACGACGCCCGCTTCCCACACCTCCGGACCTTCGGCGTCTGGGAGGGCCGCTCCAACGCGGGCGGCGTGTCCTCACCGGGCGGCAACAACCAGGAGTCGTCCTCCGAGGCGATCCAGTCCGAAGCCGGCCTGTTCCTGCTCGGCACCGTCCTCGGCGACGAGGACATGCAGGCGACCGGCGCGATGCAGTACGTCACCGAACGGGCCGCCGTCCGTGACTACTGGCAGAACGTCCGCGGCAACCCCGCCTCGGCCTCGTACGACGGCAACGGCGCGTTCCCCGATGCGTACCGGCACGGACAGGCCGGCATCCTGTTCGACTCCGGCCAGGCCCACGCCACGTACTTCTCCGGCGATCCCGCCTGGATCTCCGGGATCCAGTGGATGCCGACCGCTCCCTGGTTCGACTACTTCGGGTGGGACCCCGACTTCTCGAAGGCGCTGATGCGGGAGATGATGGCGGCCCGACCCCGGGCGCTCGGTCAGGCCGGGGTCACCGACGGCAATGCCGGCCGGATCCAGATGCTCACGAAGAAGTGGTGGGGTGTCGGGACCTACGGGGACGCGACGATCAGCCGCGACCGCCCGGCTGCGATCGGTGAACTGCAGGAGGCGATCCGCAGCGTCGAGACGAACCACCCCGGGTACGTCACCCAGCGCACCGCCGCGAACCCCCTGTACGTCCAGGCCACCGACACGCTGCTGGTCTCGGTCGACGACGACGGACGGGTGGTGTTCCCGGACCGGTACTGGACCCCGGAGAGGCTCCCGGCGTCGCTCGTCCCCGCCCAGCTCGACGGACGCACCGCCGACCGTCTGCCGGAGGACTGGCCGGTGCCGTCGCCGCTCATGCCGTTCCTCGTCGACGACTTCCGCGCCGACACCGCCACCATCGACGGGCTGTACGGCGTCGACCTGACCGACCACAGCCCCGGGCCGGACACCGCGCACGCCGCGCGGGTCTTCAGCGGCATGGGTGACGCGCTCGGCAACGTCGTCCTCGGCTTCCTCGGCCAGTACGACCCGGACACCTACGCCGACGTCCATGCCGCACTGTGGGACGCCGAGGACCCGGCCGTGACCGGACAGTCGATGGCCGGACTCGTCTACCACCAGGCCATGTCGAACCGCACCGTCGGCACCGAGGTCACCGACCGGCACACCTCCGACCCGCTCAGCCAGGTGTTCCGCGCGGCCGACGGGACGATCAGCTACGTGCTCGACAACCCCGACACCGTGCAGCACACGTACGACGTGTACGACGGCACCGAGGTCATCGGGCAGATCGCGGTCCCCGCGCAGACGCAGATCACCTCGCACCTCGACGCCCACCTGGCCGAGATCGAGGTGCACGCCGACGGCGACCCGAAGACCGTCGTCCCGGGGACGACCACCACGTTCACGGCGACCGGCCGCGACCAGTACGGCGCGACCGTCGACCTCGACGACGTCACCTGGTCCACCGACGCCGGCACGATCAGCGACTCCGGCGTCCTCCGCGCCGGCGAGCGGTCGGACCGGGCGACCGTCACCGCGACCGTCGGCGACGTGCACGGATCGGTCGCCTTCCGCGTCGCCCCGGCACCGGTCCTCACCGGGATCGACGTCACCCCCGGCACCGAGCGGCTCGTCGTCGGCACGCCGCAGCGGTTCCGCGCCGCCGGCCACGACCAGTACGGCGACCCCGCCGCGCTGCCCGGTGACGTCAGCTGGACCTACACCGGGTCCGGCACGGTCGCCGCCGACGGCACCGTGACGACGACCGCCGCCGGCTCCGGGTACGTCGTCGCCACCGGCGCAGGCGTCGAGGGCGCCGCCGTCGTGGCGTCCGTCACGACGATCCCGGACGCCGCAGCCGGAGCCGACGTCACCGCGAGTTCGTCGGACGGCGGCAACACCGCCGGCAAGGCCGTCGACGGCGACCGCAGCACCCGCTGGGAGAGCGCGCACGGGGTCGACGACGTCGACTACACGATCGACCTCGGGCGCATGACCGACGTCACCACCGTGCGGGTCGACTGGGAGGCCGCCGCCGCCGAGCAGTACGTCGTCCAGGTGAAGGACACCGCGGACGACGACTGGCGGGACGTCCGCACGGTCGAGAAGACCACCGCGGACGCCGACACCGTCGCGGTCGGCACGAGTGCCCGGTTCGTCCGCCTGCACATGACGCAGCGGCTGACCGGGTACGGCTACTCGATCTGGGAGGTGCACGTGTCCGGCACCCCGGCTGCCTCGGCCGTCGAGGTCGAGGACGTGCTCCTGGCACCGCGGTCGGCGACCGTCCGTCCCGCCGACACCGTCCGGCTCCGGGCGTACGGCTTCGACCGTGACGGGTACGGCGGCCTCCTCGCCACGGATCGACCGGCGTGGTCCGTCGCGGGCGGGGACGACGTCGGCACGGGCAGCGTCGACGGCGACGGCGTCGTGACCGCCGGACGTGACGGCGGTGTCACCGCGACCGTCACCGCCACCGTCGGACGGGCCTCCGCCCAGGCGGCGGTGACCACCCTCGACGAGCACGCCGACGACGACGGAGCGGTCCTGCCCGGCCCGTCGCGGGACGTCGCGGTCGGCAAGTCGGTCACCACGTCCTCCGACGAGCGCGGTGACCTCGCCGGCCGCAACGCGGTGGACGGGGACGGGGCCACGCGGTGGTCCAGCGTCGCCCGTGACGACCAGTGGATCGCCGTCGACCTCGGCGCCGTCGTGCCCGTCGACCAGGTCCAGGTCGACTGGGAGGCCGCCTCGGCCGAGGCCTACCGCATCCAGGTCCGGGACGACCCGCACGACGACTGGCGGACGGTCGCCGACGAGCAGCACGGCAGCGGCGGCACGGCGGCCCACCCGTTCGAGGACGTCTCCGCGCGGTACGTCCGACTGCTCGCCGACCGCCGCCACACGGCGTACGGCGTCTCCCTGTGGGCCCTCCGCGTGTTCTCGACCGAGGGCGCCCCGACCCCCGACCTCGCACACCGCGCGGCCGTGTCGTCCTCGGCCGACGAAGGGGACGGCGTCCCCGCCCGCAACGCCGTCGACGGGGACGCCGGCTCCCGCTGGGCGAGCGGGCACACCGACGACCAGTGGCTCGCGGTCGACCTCGGCGCGGAGCACGAGCTGCACGGAGCCGTCGTGCGGTGGGAGGACGCGTTCGGCCGCGCCTACCGCATCGAGGCGCGGAACGCCACGGACGACGGGTGGACGACGCTCGCGACCGAGACGGACGGCGACGGCGGGACCGACCGGCTCGACCTGCACGGCTCGTGGCGGTACGTCCGCCTGCACGGCGTCGAGCGCGCGACGCCGTACGGCTACTCGGTGTACGACCTCGAGATCCGGTAGGCCAGGACCGGATCGCAGGGCGCACGCCGTGCCGCGGTCGGGCAGTCGTGTCGCGACGGTCCGACCGCGGCGCGGTTACGTCGTCCGACGGATGCCCCGGCCGGGCAGGACCGCGGAACCTGGAGGGACCACGGCACCCACCACGTCAGGAGCACCCGCATGGCCAGCCCCACCCCCGTCCAGACCCTCGGCATCGTCGGCGCCGGCAACGTCGGCTCGCAGATCGCCCGACGCGCCACCCAGACCGGCCTGGACGTCGTCATCGCGAACTCGCGCGGTCCCGAGACGCTCGAGACGCTCATCGCCGAGCTCGCTCCGCTCGCCGGCGCCGCGTCGGTGGCCGACGCGGCGAAGGCCGGCGACGTGGTCGTCGTCGCGATCCCGGTCACCGGCTACGCGGCGCTGCCCGCGGACGCCTTCGCGGGCAAGGTCGTCGTCGACACCGGCAACTACTACCCCGAGTACTCCGGCACGGTCGCCGAGCTCGAGCAGGACCCGCACCCCACGACCTCCGAGCTGCTGCAACGCGCGCTCCCCGGCGCCTCCGTCGTCAAGGCGCTCAACAACCTCGGCGCCGCCGACGTCACCACCGACGGTTCCCCGGCCGGCACCCCGGGCCGTCGGGCGCTGACGATCGCCGGCGACGACGCCGACGCCAAGGCGGTCGTGGCCGGTCTGCTCGACCGCTTCGGGTTCGACGTCGTCGACGTCGGGCCCCTCAGCGAGGGGTGGCGGTACGAACGCGACCAGCCCGCGTACGGCGTCCGACACGACCGCGACGGCATGACCGCGGCGCTCGCTGCCGCACGTCGGTCCTGACGGGGAGGGACGACCATCGTGACCGAGCTGGTCAGCACCCCCTTCCCGGCGTCGGCCACCGCAGCCGACGTCCTCGCCGACGTCGACCTGCACGGCCGGCGGTACCTCGTCACGGGCGGCGGGTCCGGCATCGGCGCCGAGACCGCGCTCGCCCTCGCGGGTGCCGGCGCCGAGGTCGTCGTGGGCGTCCGCGACCCCGTCCGGGCCACCGCCACGCTCGAGCGCACGGGTCGGACGGCGGACCGGGTCCACGCGCGTCCGCTCGACCTCGCCGACCTCGCCTCGGTCCGCCGGTTCACCGACGCCTGGGCCGACGACGGGGTCGGTGCGCTCCACGGTGTCGTCGCGAACGCCGGTGTGATGGCGCTGCCCGATCGACAGCTCTCCGCCGTCGGGTGGGAGCTGCAGCTCGCGACGAACCACCTCGGACACCTCGCGCTCCTCCTCGGGCTCCGCGACGCCGTCGTCGAGGCCGGCGACGGACGGGTCGTCACGGTGAGTTCCACAGCCCATCTGCGGTCGCCGTTCCACTTCGAGGACCCCCAGTTCGACGAGCGTCCCTACGACCGGTGGGCGGCGTACGCGCAGTCGAAGACGGCCGACGTCCTGCTCGCCGTGGGCGTCGCCGAACGGTGGGCGGCGGACGGCGTCGTCGCGAACAGCCTGATGCCGGGGTGGATCACGACCGGGCTGCAACGGCACCTCGACGACGACACCCTGCGCGCCATGGGCGCGATGGACGAGGCGGGCAACCGCATCGAGCAACCGTTCTACAAGACCCCGGCGCAGGGGGCCGCGACCTCGACGCTGCTCGTCGCCTCGCCGACCGTGTCCGGCGTGACCGGGCGGTACTTCGAGGACAACCAGGAGGCCCCGGTGCTCGACGACGGCACGGGTCACGACCGCGGTGTCGCCCGGTACGCCCTCGACCGGGGGAACGCCGACCGCCTCTGGGAGCTCGGCACGAGCGTGCTCTGAGCGGATACGTCAGCTGACGGATGCCGCACCGTCGGCCCTGCTGCGAACGTGGGGACCGCCCCACCTCCCACCGACACCCCGACAAGGAGCAACACCATGGCCGGAAACCCGAAGGGCATCGCCCTCGAGCCCGCCGCGCAGGAGTTCGTCGACGCGACGTCCACCCCGCCCTTCCTCAACGAGCTGCCGCCAGCGGAGGGCCGGAAGGCCGTCGACGCGGTCCAGGACACCCCGATCTTCAAGCCCGACGTCGACGAGGAGTGGCTCGAGATCGAGGGCGGCCCCACCGGCACCGTGAAGATCCGCCTCGTGAAGCCGGCCGGCACGACGGCGAACCTGCCCGTCATCCTGTACGTGCACGGCGCCGGCTGGGTCTTCGGCGACGCCCACACCCACGACCGACTCGTGCGTGACCTGGCGATCGGGTCGAACGCCGCCGTCGTCTTCCCCGAGTACGACCGATCGCCGGAGGCCGGCCACCCGGTCGCCCTCGAGCAGTCGTACGCGGCGGCGCAGTGGGTCGTCCGCGAGGGCCGCGACAAGGGCCTCGACGCGTCCCGCTTCGCCGTCTCCGGCGACTCCGTCGGCGGCAACATGGCGATCGCACTGTCGCTGCTCGCCGCCGAGCGCGGGGACGTCGAGTTCGTCAAGCTCGTGGCCTTCTACCCGGTGACCGACGCCGCGTTCGACACCGGCTCGTACCAGGAGTTCGCCGAGGGCTACTTCCTCACCCGCGCCGGCATGCAGTGGTACTGGGACCAGTACACGACCGACGAGACGGTCCGCGCGCTCCCGACGGTGTCGCCCCTGCGCGCGCCGCTCGAGACGCTCGCGACGCTGCCCGAGACGCTCGTCATCACGGCCGAGGCCGACGTCCTCCGGGACGAGGGCGAGGCCTTCGCCGCGCGGCTGCGCGAGGCCGGGGTCAAGGCGACGAACGCCCGCTTCGGCGGCATCACCCACGACTTCGTGATGGTGAACTCGCTGCACGACACCGAGGCCGCGAAGCACGCGCTCCTGCTGGCCACCGCCTCCCTGCGCGCGGCCCTGGCCTGACGGCGACGGGCGCGGTGGTGACCCGACCCACCGCGCCCTCCCGCCCGTCCGTCCGTGCGTCCGTCCGACCGTCCATCAGCGAGCACGACCACGACCACCGAGGAGCAGCCGTGACCGAGACACTCGAGACCCTCGTCGCCCGCGAGGAGATCCGCACCCTCCTGGCGACCTACGCCCGCGGTGCCGACCGCCGCGACGCCCGCCTCGAGGCGTCGGTGTTCACCGAGGACGGCGTCGTCGCCCTCTTCCAGGGTGACCCGTCGACGTCCGAGCCGGTCGACACGATCCGCGGGAGGGAACGCCTCGAGGAGACGTTCGCCGGCCTCGTCGAGCAGTACGACGTGACCACCTACCTCACCGGCCAGTCGACCATCCGCTTCACGGGTGACGACGAGGCCGAGGGCGAGACGTACTGCGTCGCCTTCCACGTCCTGCACGAGGGCGAGCAGCGGACCCTCCTGACGATGTCGATCCGCTACCTCGACCGCTTCGTCCGCGTGGACGGCGCCTGGGCGATCGCGGTCCGTCACCTGGTGTTCGACTGGACCGACCGCGCACCGTCCCACCCCTGATCCCCGACCACCCACGACCCGTCCGGAGCCCGCTGTGTCCCAACCCCTCGAGTCCCTCATGCACGCCAACCTGTTCGACGTGTTCGGCGAACGCGACCCCGAGCGCCGACGGCAGGCGATCGCGCGCACCTACGCACCCGACGTCGCCTTCCTCGACCCCGACGAGGTCGTCGTCGGGCACGAGGCCCTGCACGCCAAGGCCCAGCGGCTGCTCGACGAGGCCCCCGGCTTCGTCTTCTCGCCTGCCGGCCCCGTGTACGAGAACCACGGCATGGGGTACCTCGCCTGGCACTTCGGCCCCGACGGCCAACCGCCGGTTGTGTCCGGGATGGACATCTGCTTCATCGAGGGCGACGTCATCGCGAAGGTGTACACCCTGCTGACGAGCGCACCGCCCGCCTGACGATCGGACCAGTCCCCGTCGGACGCCCTGCCATGATGGTCGGGCGTCCGGCGGTCGGGCGACGGGAGGTGACGGACGATGGCAGCCCACGGCGAGGTGCCCCCGGAGTCGCCGTACGCGTTCCTCACCGACGAGCAGATCCGGGTCTGGTACGCCTGGATGAAGCTGCAACTCCGGCTCCGGTACGAGATGAACCGGCAGCTCCGCGCGGACAGCGACATCTCGCTCGCCGACTACGACGTCCTGGTCGCCCTCACGAGCGAGCCCGGCGGTGAGATGACGATGACCGCCCTCGCGACGCGCATCGGCTGGGAGCGGAGCCGTGCCTCCCACCACACGAAGCGCCTCGCCGAGCGCGGCCTCCTCGAGCTCCGCCGCTGGGAACAGGACCGACGGAGCACCGCGGTCGCGTTGACGGACGACGGCTGGCAGGCCCTGCGCGACGCGACGCCCGCCCACACGGAACTCGTCAAGCAGATGTTCTTCAGCGGGCTCGACAGCGCGGAGTTGCCGAGCTTCGCCGACGTCCTCGAGCGGGTGTACGAGACCGTCATCGACCACGGCACCCTCCCGCGGCCGGCGGACCACCCGTAGCGACCGCTCGGCTTGCCCACCGGGACCGCACCCCGTACGTTTGAGTGAAAGATCACGCAAACCGGCGGGGAGGACCGACGATGGGTGCAGACGGACTCGCTGCGAGCCTCCAGGGCGGGACGGACGACGGCGTCCTGCGCCTCCGCACGGACGACCAGCGCCCGCTCCTCGGCCGCGACGAGGAGCTCGCCGCCCTGACCGCCCTGCTCGACCGGTCGGGCGGAGGCGGCACCGCCGTGCTCGTCGAGGGCGAAGCCGGCGTGGGCAAGACCGCCCTCGTCGCCGCGGTCGAGGCACACGCCCGCCGTGCCGGACACCGCGTCCTCCGGTGCACGGGCGTCCAGGGGTCGAACGCCGTCGGGTTCGACGGTCTGCACGAGTTGCTGCACCCCCTGCTCCCGTACGCCGACGCCCTGCCGGGACGGCAGCGCGCCGCCCTGCTCACCGCCCTCGCCGTCGAGGACGGCCCCGTGCCGGACCGCCTCCTCGTGAGCACCGCGGCCCTCGGCCTGCTCGAGGAGGCCGCGGCGCGTCGACCGGTCCTCGTCCGCGTCGAGGACCTGCACTGGGTGGACCGCTCGAGCGCCGAGGTGCTCGACTTCATCGGGCTGCGGCTTTCGAACGCGCCGATCGTGGTCATCGCGACCGCACGCACCGGGCACGAACCCACCGGTACCCTCCCCTGCTCCGCGGCCCGCCTCGAGCTCGGCCCCCTGCCGGAGGACGCCGCGGAGGCCCTCCTCGCCGAGCGCGCCGGCGGACTGACCGAGACCGCGCGTCGGCGCATCCTCGCCGAGGCCGGCGGCAACCCGCTGGCCCTCCGCGAACTCCCGGCCGCGCTCGCCGCCACCGGCGCCGCCGGGACCTCCCTCGCCACCCGGCTCCCGACCACCCGTCGGCTCGAGCAGGCCTTCCTCGACCAGCTCTCCGCCGTCCCGGCCGGCAGCCGGGCACTGTTGGTCCTCGCGGCGGCCGCCGACGACGCCGTGCTCCAGGACGTCATGGCGGCGGCGCGGACCATGGACCTCGGGCTGGCCGACCTCGGGCCGCTCGAGGTCCGCGGACTCCTCCGGACGGACCTGGCCGCCCTGCACTTCCGGCACCCGCTCCTCCGGTCCGCCGTCCTCGGGAGCGCGACCGCCGCGGAACTCGCCGCCGCGCACCGCGCGCTCGCGTCGGTCGCCCGCGACGAGACCCGAGCCGCATGGCACCGCGCCTCCGCCACGTTCGAGCGCGACGAGACGATCGCCGCCGACCTCGAGACGGTCGCCCGACGCGCCGAGCAGCGCGGCGCACGGCCGGAGGCGGTCCGCGCGTACGAACGCGCCGCCACCCTGTCGCAGGGGGACGTCGGGCGGGCCCGTCGGCTCGGACGTGCGGCGGAGACCGCGCGGGCCGCCGGCATGACGAACGAGGCGATCGAGCTCCTCGAGCAGGTGGACGCCCTGGCCGGCGACCCGGACACCGTGACCGCCACCGCCGTGACCCGCACCGTCCTCAGCCTCACCACGGGGTCACCCGTCGCTGGCCGCATCGAGACGGACCGCGTCCGGTCCGTGCTGGGCGGCGCCGAGCACACCGACCGGCTCGTGGAGGTCCTCTGGGTCTGGGCACTGAGCGTCCGCGGGCGGAACCTGCCCCGCGCGGAGTGGCACGCGATCGAGACACAGCTGCGCAGCCTGTCCTCCTCGAGTCCGCTGAAGCCGGTCGCACTCGCCCTGCTCAACCCGTTCGGGACGGCTCCCGCGGCCCGGGCGGACCTCCCGCACCTCGTCCCACAGCTCACCGACTCGCCCCTCGGCATGGCCTCCCTCGCGATCGCCGCCGAGTCCCTGCAGGACCTCGAGACCGCGCTGACGTGCTGGGAACTCGCCTACGAGCGCGCGCACGAGCTCGGCGCGGTGGCCGACGAGGCCCAGGCCCTCCGCGGGCGTGCCACGGTCCTCCTGCTCCGCGGGCGGATCCGCGACGCCGTCGCCGACGCCGAGTACGCCGTCCGGATGGCCAGCGAGAGCCACCTCCCCCTCGTCGCCGGGATGGCGTACGGCACGCTCGCGCGGGCGCACGCCCTGCTCGGCGACGCCGAGGCCGCCGCGCAGGCGCTCCGGGACGGCTCGGCCCGCTCCCTGGGCGGACGGCTCGCACTCGCCAGTGCCGACGCACGCTGGGCGGCGGGCCTCGTCGCGCTCGGGCAGCACCGGTACCGGGACGCGCAGATCGAGTTCACGCACATGACGGTGCACCCGACACGCTCGCTCTGGGCCATCGCGGACCGCACCGAGGCCGCCGTGCACGGCGGTCGGCCGGAGTCGGTGACCGAGACCCTCGCCGAGGCCGAGGCCGTGGCGAGCACCTTCCGGTCCGCGCACCTCACCGCCCTCGTGCTCCGCAGCCGGGCGCTGCTCGCTCCGGGGGACCGAGCCGAGTCCTGGTTCGTCCGGGCCGTCGAGGCGGGCCAGCTGAGCGAGTCCCCCGTCGAGCTCGCGCGCACACGCCTGCTCTTCGGCGAGTGGCTCCGACGGGAACGCCGCGTCGTGGAGGCCCGCACCCACCTCCGGGAGGCACTCGCCGAGTTCGTCGCCGCGGGCACCGCCGGGTTCGCCGCACGGGCCGCCGCGGAGCTCCGAGCCGCCGGTGAGGCCCCACCCAACGGCACCTCCGGCGCGCCGTCGGCGAGCGCTCCGCTCACCCCACAGGAACTGCAGATCGCCCGGCTGGCGGCAGCGGGGATGTCGAACCGCGAGATCGCGGACCGGATCTACCTGTCGCACCGCACGGTGAGCACCCACCTGTACAAGGTCTTCCCGAAGCTCGGCGTCAGCAGCCGCGCCGGACTCGCGGAGGCGCTCGCCGCGACCGGACACGCCGACTAGGAGCGGCAGGCCCGGGAGGCCCGGCGTACGTCAGACGACGGATGCCGGCGGCGCGGCGCGCCTGGGACGCTCGTCGGAGGCCCGGGGCGAGGGGCACGGAGCTGCCCTCCGGGGGTGGAGCACACTCCACCCTCCGTCTCGTGCCTGCACCCGTGACCGGACGACCAGACCGAGATGGACTGACGCCATGACCGAACCACTCCTCCATGCAGAGGACCTCATCAAGTCGTTCCCCGGCCCGGACCAGGGTCGGGTCGAGGTGTTGCGCGGTGTCTCGCTCGCCGTGCAGCCGGGCGAGTTCGTCGCGATCGTCGGGCCGAGCGGCTCCGGCAAGTCGACGCTCCTCTACTGCCTGTCCGCCCTCGAGCCCTACGACAGCGGGTCGGTGTCCATCACCGGGCAGCGACTCGAGACCCTGCGACCGAAGCAACTGCAGGCCCTGCGCCGCTCCACCGTCGGCTTCGTCTTCCAGTCGTTCAACCTCATCCCCTCGCTGACGGCCCGGCAGAACATCGCGCTCCCCGCGAGCCTCGCGCACCGCCCGGTCTCCACCGCCGAGGTCGACGCGGCACTGGCATCGGTCGGGCTCGCCGACCGCGGGGACCACCGTCCGGGCAGCCTGTCGGGCGGGCAGCAGCAGCGGGTCGCGATCGCCCGGGTGCTGGCGTCCCGTCCGGAGGTCGTCTTCGCCGACGAGCCCACCGGCGCGCTCGACACCACGGCCGGTGACGCGGTGCTCGGACTCCTGCGGCAGGTGGCGTCCGGCGACCGCGCGGTCGTGATGGTGACGCACGACCTCGAGGCCGCCGCCCGCGCGGACCGGGTGCTCGTGCTGCGGGACGGCTCGATCCACCGGGAACTCGTCCGTCCGAGCGCGGGGCAGGTCCTCGACGCGCTCACCGCCGCTGCCCAGGAGGCGTGACGATGCTCCGACTCGTCCTCAGCGACCTCCGGTACAACGCCGGGATCTGGGTCGGGGCGCTGACCGTCAGCGCGGCGACGGCCGCGGCCCTGGTGGTCGCGGCGGCCATGGTCGAGACCGGGATCGCGCTGATCGCCTCGGGCGACGAACTCGACCTGCTGCGTGCAGCCGGCCTGGGCACCCTGGCGACGCTGGTCGTGGTGCTCACGGTCGTCGCGGTGGCCGCGGTGCTCGGCAGCGTGACCCGACTGACGATCGACCTGCAGCGCCGGGGGTACGCGCTCTGGCAGCTCGTGGGCGTCCCGTCCCGGACCGTCACGGTCGTCGTCCGGCTCCAGCTCGGCGTGGTCGCCCTCGTCGGGAGCACCCTCGGGTGCCTCGTCGTCGCGCCCGTCGCGCCGGCCGTCCTGCACCTCGGGCTCTCCGCCTCGGACGGGCTCCGCGACCTCGACGAGCGCTTCGACGTCGTCGGCGGGGTCGCCGTCGTCGTCGCCGTGACGGCCGTCGTCGTCCTCAGCAGTCTCCGGTCGTCCCGTCGCGCCGGTCGGGTGCGCCCCGTCGAGGTCCTCCGCGACCCCGACGCAGCGGCGGGTCGGACGAGCTGGGGACGGTGGACGCTCGCGGGCGTCGCCGTCGTGCTCGCCGCCCTGCTGACGTCGAGCCTCGCAGCCGGTGGAGTGCGTGCGTCGACCTCGGTCCTGCTCATCGGGCCGTTCCTCACCGCGGCCGCCGTCGCCGTCGGGCCGACGCTGTTCCCGGTCGTGCTGCGCGCCTGGACCGCCGTCCTGCCGGCGCACTGGTCGGCGTCGTGGTTCCTGGCCCGGAACGCCGCGGCCTCCGCGGTCGGCCGGAGCAGCGCGACGGTCGGTGCCCTCGTCCTCACGATCGCGCTCCCGGCCAGCATCACGGGCGGGTTCGCGACCACCGCCGACGCCGTCCGGCGGTCCACCGGCGGGGACGGACCCGGACTCGATCCGCAGAGCCTCCTCCTCATGCTCGGCGGACCGCTGCTCGTCTCGCTGTCCGGAGCCGCCGCGACCGTGCTCATGGCCGGGCGGACCCGTGAGCAGGAGGCCGCGCTCGTCGAGGCCGCGGGCGGGTCCCGGTCGGTCGTCCTGGCACGGGCCGCCTGGGAGTCGGTCGTCCTCGTCGGGACCGCGGTGCTCGTGTCGGCCGCCGTCCTGGTGGTGAGCGGCGTCGCGCAGGCGATCGCCCTCGGGGTCACCGTCCCCGGCACGTCGCCCGACGTCGGGCTGGGTGCGGCCGGCCCGGCCACGCTGGTGAGCCTCGTCCTGATGGTGGCCGCCAGCACGCTCCCGCTCGTCGTCGGGCGCCGCCGCAGCATCCCGCTCGTCCTCGCCGCGGACTGAACCCGGTCCACCACGGCCGTGTCGGGCCTCCCGGCCGGACAGGCTGCTCCGCCGTGCCCGCCCGGCCGACGCACCTCCCCGATCCTCACGAACCCACGAACCCTGGAAGGACGCACCATGCGCATCCTCTTCTCCGGCGTCCCCGCGCTCGGACACCTGCTCCCCCTCGTCCCGCTCGTCCGCGCCGCCGCATCGGCGGGGCACGACGTCGCCGTCCTCACCAGCGGCGGCATGCGGGACGCCCTCGCCGCCGAACTGCCCGGGGTACCGGTCCTGGCAGCGGGTCCCATGCCTCCCGAGCTGTTCGCGGAGGTGGCCCGGCGCCTCCCCGGCAGCGACCCGGCGAACCGACCGGAACCCGCGGCCGTCGCCGAGTTCTTCGCCGGGACGCGGGTCGACCTCACCGTCGACGACACCGTCCGCGAAGCGAGGACGTGGGGTCCGGACGTCGTCGTGGCCGACGCGGTCGACCTGGTGGGACCGCTCGTCGCGGCGACGCTCGGCGTCCCGTACGCCGTCGTCGCGTTCGGACCGGAGGTGCCCGATGCGTTCCGACGTCCGATGACGGAGCTCGTGCTCCCCCGGTACGCGGGCCGGGGCCTGGTGCCGTCACCCCCGGTGGCGCTGCTCGACCCGACGCCGGCGTCCCTGCAGGCGTCCGGGTGGACGCAGCACCCCCTGACCATCCCGTTCCGGGCGGAGCCGCACAGCCGTCCGGGCGACACCACTCCGCTGGCGCCGTTCCCGGCGTCCGAGCGGCCGCGCGTGCTCGTCACGCTCGGGACGGTGTTCGGGGACGCCGCACTCCTGACGGCGATCATCGACGGCCTCCACCCTGACGAGGCGGACGTGCTCGCGACGGTCGGCGTGATCGGGGACCACCTCGAGGACACCGACCACGTCCACCACGTGCCGTTCCGGCCTATGCGGGAGCTGCTGGACGGCGTCGACGTCGTGGTGAGCGCTGCGGGAGCGGGTACGGTGCTCGCGGCCGCGAGTGTCGGCGTCCCGATGGTGCTGCTCCCCCAGGGCGCCGACCAGTTCATCAACGCCGAGCGTGCTGCCGCGGCCGACGTCGCCGTGGTGGTCGACGAGCCCGCTGCCGTCGGGCCGGCGGTGCACGCGGTGCTCGCCGGGTCGCGCCATGCCGCCGCGGCCCGGCGGCTCCGCGAGGAGAACGAGCAGCGTCCGAGCACCGGGGACGCGATCGCCGTGCTCGTGGACCGCGTGACCCACGCCACGAGCGCCGCCGGGCGGTGACCCGGCGGGCCCTGGGCCGCCGACCGGCCCGGGGCCCGTGGCGGGCGGCGTCAGGCCTCGGTCGGTCCGGGTCCTCCGGGACCCGGACCGATGACCGACGCCACGAACCGACGGGCGTCCTCGTCGTCGTGCTCGTGCAGCCGCATGCCGAGCAACGTGTTGATGAGCATGCCCTTCGCGAGGAACGTCTCGGCGGCCGACGGCGTGAGGTGCGCGTCCTCGACGAGGAACCGGAGGATCCGCGTGAACCCCTCCCGTGCGACCGGCCCGATCACGGGGTCCGCACCGAGCATGTACGACTGCATCACGATGAGGTGGACGCCGTCCTCGGTCGCGAGCGTCCGGTAGGCCTCGCCGAGCCGGGACTCGACCGTGCCCGGTTGCCCGTCGTCCAGCGCCGCACGGAACGTGTCGAGGACCGCTTCGAGACAGCCGTCGATGACCGCGAGGAACAGGTTCTCCTTCGACCCGAACATCCGGACGACGTAGGGCTGGCTGATCCCGGCGGCCTTCGCGATCCGCTCGGTGGTCGCCCCGTGGTACCCCTCGCGGGCGAACACGGCGGCCGCGGCGGCCAGGGTCGCCTCCCGCCGCTGACTGCCCGCCATGCGCTCCGCTGCCCTGGGGACCGGACCCCTTGCCGTCGTCATGCCCCGAGGGCATCATCCGATTCCATGAGTAATGAATCGATTACTAACCAAAGCTCCTCCGTTCCCTCGCTCCCGCCGCTCCGCCGGGTCCTCCCGGTCCTCGTCGTACAGGTGCTCGTCGCGATGGCCATCGCCGGTGCGTTCGCCGGCCTCTACATCGGACTGCAGAAGGCCCCCGTGCCGCACCACCTGCCGGTCGCGGTCGTCGGCGCACAGCTCGCCGAAGCGGCCTCGACGGCGCTCGGTGACTCCGCCGACGTCCGTCCGGTCGACTCCGCAGCCGCCGCTCGCGCCCTCGTCCGCTCACACGACGTCGTCGCCGCGCTCGTCCCCGCTGCCGAGGGATCGACGCTCGCCGTCGCCGGCGCGGACGGGCGGAGCGCGACCGGTGCGGCGACGGCCATGCTGAGCGGTGTCGCCCGGGCCGGCGGCGTCCCGGTGACCCTCACCCAGGACCTCGTCCCGCTCGTGACCGGGGACGGGCAGGGCATCGCGGGCTTCTACCTCGTGTTCGGCACCACGCTCGCCGCCTTCGTCCTCGCCCAGATCATGAACTCCCTCGGCGCCCTGGCCGGCCTGCGGGTGCGCGTCGCGGTCACCGTCATCGGGAGCATCGCCGCGGCCGTCGTCGTGGCCGTCATCGCCGGACCGGTCGCCGGCGCCGTCCCCGCGGCCCCCGCTGTCGTCGTCGGCGTGCTGGCGCTGCTCGCGGTGGCCGTCTCGCTGTCGACCCTGGCCATCACCGCCCTCCTCGGCCCGATGGGCGTCGTCGTGTCCACGCTCGTGTTCACCACCCTCGGCAACGCGACCAGCGGCGCGACGGTGAGCACACACCTCCTGCCGCCGTTCCTGTCCGCCGTCGGTGGCGCCCTGCCGCCCGGAGCGGCGTTCGGGGCGGTGACGGCGGCCAGCTACTTCGACGGCACCGGCGTCGGCCGCGCACTCCTGACGCTCGGCCTGTGGATCACCGGAGCCGCGATCGCGTTGTCCGCCGCCGCCGCCCGTCGCCGTGCCGTCCGGCATGACCGCCGCTCGCCCTCGGCCTGAGCCGAGCGACATGCTCCGTCCTTCCTGAGCACTCACAGGACTCCGCATCTCCATCGCCTATCGTGGCGACCAGCGCGATCGCGCGAACACCCCACGCCGGTGCAGACCGGCGGCGACGGAAGGTCGGTCTGCGTTGACCACCACCCCGATCCAGCCCGGCTACACCCGCACCCGGCCCGCAACCGGTCCCAGGGGCTCGAGCACGTCCACCTACTCGGCCGTCCTCGCGCAGGTCAAGCAGCACGACCTGCTCCGCCGCCGCACCGGGTTCTACTGGTCGCTGTTCGGCTCGCTCGTCGGCACGCTCGCACTCGCGTGGATCGCCTTCGCCGTGCTGGGCGAGTCGTGGTTCCAGCTCATCGTCGCCGGCGCGCTCGGCGTGGTCTTCACCCAGTTCGCCTTCCTGTCGCACGAGGCCGCGCACCGTCAGGTGTTCGCCTCACAGCGCTGGAACGACCGCGCTGGCCGCTACGTCGGCACGTTCCTGGTCGGCCTGAGCTACTCGTGGTGGATGACCAAGCACACCCGCCACCACGGCAACCCGAACACGATCGGGAAGGACCCGGACATCGCCGCCGGCGTCATCCGGTTCACGCCCGAGGACGCAGCGGAGACCCGGGGTGCGCGGAGCGTCTTCACCCGGTTCCAGGGGTGGCTGTTCTTCCCGCTCCTGACGCTCGAGGGCATCAACCTGCACTGGTCCGCCGTGCACACCGTGCTGACCGGCGCCGACACCAAGGCCGACGTCCGGGCACGCGTGCTCGAGGCGACGCTCCTCGTCCTGCGCTTCGGCATCTACCTGACCGTGCTCTTCTGGTTCCTGCCGTTCGGCATGGCGTGCGCGTTCCTCGGTGTGCAGCTCGCCGTCTTCGGCGTCATGATGGGTGCCTCGTTCGCCCCGAACCACAAGGGCATGCCGACCATCGCGCACGACGCCAAGGTCGACTTCTTCTCGCGCCAGGTGCGCACCTCGCGCAACATCCGCGGCGGTTGGTGGGTGTCGTTCCTCATGGGCGGCCTGAACTACCAGGTCGAGCACCACCTGTTCCCGTCGATGCCGCGACCGGCCCTGAAGAAGGCCCGGCTGCTCGTCCGTCAGCACTGCGAGACGCTCGACGTCCCCTACACGGAGACGACGCTCCTGCGCTCGTACGGCATCGTCGTCCGCTACCTCAACCGCGTCGGCCTGGCCGCCCGCGACCCGTTCACCTGCCCGATGGTCTCGGAGCTCCGCATCCACTGACGGGTCGGCGAACCGCACCGCGCTCCCACCCGTACGATCGACGGACACCCATCGTCGACGGAGACGGAGCCCGGCATGACCACCACTGACCTCGCCGCACCGGCGGACGCAGCGAGCGTCGGACGCCCCGCTGCCGACCATCCGCACCACCACGCGACCGCTTCCGTCGCCGCGATCCTCGCGGAGTCAGCGGCCCGGTACCCGGACGACGTCGCCGTCGTCGTCGGCGAGCAGCGCATCACCTACGCCGAGTTGTGGGACCAGACCCTCGCGTACGCGGGCGCCCTCCGCGCCCGTGGCGTCACCGAGGGCAGCCGCGTCGCGATGCTCATCCCGAACGTGCCCGACTTCCCCCGCGTCTACTACGCGACCCTCGCGCTCGGCGCCGTCGTCGTCCCCGTGCA
This sequence comes from Curtobacterium sp. MCBD17_008, assembly GCF_003234475.1. Taxonomy (NCBI): domain Bacteria; kingdom Bacillati; phylum Actinomycetota; class Actinomycetes; order Micrococcales; family Microbacteriaceae; genus Curtobacterium; species Curtobacterium sp. MCBD17_008. The sequence goes on from NZ_QKTK01000006.1 coordinate 144,913, forward strand.
CGCACTCCTCAAGCGCCACGAGATCGAGTACGTGCTCCGCGACAGCGGAGCCGCCCTGCTCGTCTGCGCCGCCCCGCTCATCGCGGAGGGTGCGGCGGGAGCCGCGCTGGCCGGGGTCGACGTCGTCACCGTCCTCACGCCTCCCGTGGCCGACGACGCCGACGGTTCCGCCCCGCCCAGCCTGGAGGCCCTCGCCGCGTCGAGCGCGCCCCTCACCACCCTCACGCCCCGCGACCCCTTCGACACCGCGACGATCCTGTACACGAGCGGCACCACCGGGCAGCCCAAGGGCGCCGAGGGATCGCACTTCGCCCTGCTCGAGCAGGTGAACACGCTCCTCATGAGCACCTTCGACATGCGACGGGGCGACGTGCTGCTCGGCGCGCTGCCGCTGTTCCACACCTTCGGCCAGACCTGCACCATGAACACCGGCTTCCGCGCCGGCGCGACCATCGTCATGCTGCCGAAGTTCGACGGCGACGCCGCACTCGCCGCGATGGTCGAGCACGGCTGCGGCATCTTCATGGGCGTTCCGACGATGTACATGGGTCTGCTCGACGCAGCGACCCGGACCGACGCCCGACCGCACCTCCGGTACGCGATCTCCGGCGGGGCCTCGTTGCCGCTCGCGGTGCTCGAACGATTCGAGGCCGTGTACGGGGCGCCGATCCACGAGGGCTACGGCCTGACCGAGACCTCACCCGTCGCGAGCTTCAACCACGTCGGACGGACGCCCCGTCCCGGCACCATCGGCACACCTGTCTGGGGCGTCGAGGTCGAGATCGCGGACCCCGCCGTGCAGGACCGCATCGACATGCTGCCGCGCGGCACGATCGGCGAACTCGTCATCCGGGGCCACAACCTGATGAACGGTTACCGCAACCGACCCGACGCGACCGCCGCGGCCGTGGTCGACGGGTGGTTCCGGACGGGCGACCTCGGGACGAAGGACGACGAGGGCTTCCTGACGATCGTCGACCGCACGAAGGACATGATCATCCGCAACGGCTACAACGTGTACCCGCGCGAGGTCGAGGAGGTGCTCGCCGCGCACGAGGACGTCACGATGGCCGCGGTGTTCGGGGTGCCGCACGACGTGCACGGCCAGGAGATCGCGGCGGCGGTCGTCCTCGCCGACGGCGCCACGACCAGCTCGGACGAGCTCGTCCGGTACGTCGCGGACGCCATCGCCGCGTACAAGTACCCGCGGGTCGTCCACGTCGTCGACGCGCTCCCCCTCGGTCCGAGCGGCAAGGTGCTGAAGCGTGCCCTCGTCGAGCGGTTCGGCTCGGAGCCGGCGCCCGGACCGGAGGAGCACGCCGGCGCCTGACCGACGTCGGTACACTCGGCCGGGTGGAGCTGATCACGGACGTGCGTCGAGCCGACTGGCTCGTGCGACGCCTCCAGGCCTTCGGGACCGTCGCCGGCACCGTCGGCGGCGGGTTCGACGGGTACGCCCGCGTCCTGCACCCGCTCGCGGCCTTCCGGGAGGACCGCTCGGTCCTCGACGAGCACGGCGACGCTCCGGTCCTCGAGACGAGCACGTGGCGGTGGTCCGACGTCGCAGCGAGGACCGGGCGGACGCTGGACGCCGGGGTCTCCTGGAGCGCACTCAGCGCGAACCGCGACGAGGACGTGCTGTTCGACGACGGGTGGCGGGTCGAACCGCCTGCCGAAGGCTGGCTCGATCCGCGCCTGCTGGCCGCACTCACCTCGCACCTCAGTGCCTCGACGGCGACCCCGCTCGACCTGGTGGCGGCGGTGTGGGACGGATGGGGGGACCTGAGCGGCGGCTCCACCCTCGTGTCCGGGTGGCAGGACGGGACGCCCGATGCGACGGAGCGTGCCCGCGCCGAGGCGGAGGCCGCCCGCCTCCGCACAGCACACCAGGCGGCACTCGACGCCGTCCGCCGCGCACTCGCCGTGCCGCGACTGCACCTCACACACCGCGAGCACCTCCTGGTGCACACGACGGTCGCGGACTGGGCCGACCCGGCGTGGACCGAGCGGGCGGAGATCGCGGACGGTGTGCCGCTCGCGCACACGCCGCAGCTGTTGTGGCCGGAGGACCACGCGTGGGTCCTCGCGACGGAGATCGACTGCGACTCGACGCTGGTCGCGGGGACGCGACGACTCGTGGACGCGATCGTCAGGGACCATCGGTTCGAGGCGTACGAGGTGGACCCGGCCGACGGGCTCCGCTGACCTCCGCGGACGTCGTCCCGTTCAGGTCGACGCGGAGGCCGTCGGGCGTCCGGACCGTCCTGCCACGGACGCGAAACACGCCCGCGAGCAGATCCGGCGTGAGCACGTCCTCCGGGGCACCAGCTGCGGCGACGCGTCCGCCGTCCAGGACCACGAGGTGGTCGCAGTAGCGCGCCGCGAGGTCGAGGTCGTGCAGCACGACCACGACGGTGCGTGGGCCGGCGGCGAGCAGGTCGAGGAGCTCGAACTGGTGGTGCACGTCGAGGTGGTTCAACGGTTCGTCGAGGACGAGCACCGCGGGTTCCTGGGCGAGCGCGCGGGCGATCTGCACCCGCTGCCGCTCGCCGCCCGACAGACCGCTCCACCGCCGTTGCTCGGTCCCGGCCATGCCGACTTCGGTCAGCGCCTCCCGGCAGATGTCGTCGGCGTCGTCGTCCAGCGTCCCGAGCCGGGACCGCCACGGGAGCCGGCCGAGCCGGACGACGTCGAGCACCCGGTGGTCGATGTCCGTGTGCGCCTGCTGTTCGACGAAGGCGAGCCGACGGGCGACCGACCGGCGCGGGAGCGTCCGGAGGTCGGCGCCGTCGAGTGTCACGGTGCCGCGGTCGGGTGCGGTGACGCCCGCGAGGCACCGGGCGAGCGTCGACTTGCCGGACCCGTTGGGTCCGACGATCCCGGTCATCAGCCCGCTCGGCGCGAGCAGGTCGACGCCGTCCAGCAGGTCGACGCCCGGGACGGACCGCCCCACGTCATGCGCGCCGAGCACTCCGGAGCCGTCCCCAGCGGTCATGCGCGCTGTCCCCGGCGGAGGACGACCAGGAACGTCGGCACCCCGATGAGCGCCGTGACGACGCCGACCGGGATCTGGTGCGGTGCGAGCGCCAGACGTCCGGCGAGGTCCGCGACGACGAGGAACACCGCGCCGGCGAGGGCGGACACCGGCAGCAGGAGCCGGTGTCCCGGTCCGACGAGCATGCGGGCCGCGTGCGGGACGACGAGTCCGACGAACCCGATGGCCCCGACGGCGGCGACGACCGCAGCGGTGGTCGCCGCGGCGCCGACGAGGACCACGATCCGGAGCAGCCGGACGTCGATGCCGAGTGCCACGGCGGCATCGTGACCGAAGACGAACGCGTCCAGCGCCGGCGCGACGGCCACGAACACGATGGTGGCGAGGGCGACGACGACTGTGCACACCACGACGGACGACCAGCGCGCTGCTGCGAGCGAGCCGAGCAACCAGTAGGTGATGCCACGGGTGGCGTCCGCGTCACCCCAGGCCGTGACGACGAGTGACGTCACGGCCGAGAAGAGCTGACCGACGACGACGCCGGTCAGCACGACCCGACTCGTGCTCGCGGTGTCCCGCCCCATCAGCGCGAAGACGAGCGCGAACGAGACGAGGCCACCCACGAGCGCTCCCCCGGCGAGGGTGACCGACCCGGCGCCGAGGCCGAGGACGAGCACGAGGACCGCCCCCGTCGAGGCTCCGGAGGAGATCCCGAGCAGGTACGGTTCGGCGAGCACGTTGCGCGTCACCGCCTGCAGCACGCATCCGCACACCGCCAGTCCCGCTCCGGCCGCAGCGGCGAGCAGGACGCGCGGGAGCCGGAGCTGCCAGACGACCGAGTCGGCCAGTGGCGGCAGCGGCGTGAGCGGCAAGCCCAGGTGGGTGCCGATCGAGCGGACCGTCTCCGCCCAGGTGATCGAGCCGCCGGCGAGCGTCACGCCGGCGATGACGACGCCGACGAGCGCCACCGCCAGCGCCGGCACGACGAGGGTGCGCCGCAGGGCGGTCGCGGTCACCGGCGGGCGAGCACGACGAAGTCGTCGAGGTACTGCCAGACCGGCCCGACCTCGGCGAACCCGGCGACCTGGAGGGCAGCCGTGTGGAACGCGAGGCTGAGCTCCGGGTTCGGCGGCCGGAGAGCGAAGCGGCGCTCCCGCTCGGCCGCGAGACGGCCGTACCGTTCGACCGCGGTGACCTCGGCGAACCACTGGTCCCAGTCCAGGGCACCCGCAGCACGGTCCGTGCGCTGCGTGCGCTCGTCGTCGCGGGCGCTGAGCTCGGCGAACAGGGTCCGTCCGTCCAGGTGGCGCAGGTGGTCGGCGTTGAGCACGACCCCGCCGGGAGCGAGGAGCCCTCCGAGGTCGTTGTACACACGGCTCAGCACGTCCGACGGCAACCAGTGCAGGGCGGTCGAGCTGAGCACCGCGTCGGGTACCGCCCCGTCGAGGCCGGCCGTCCAGTCGCGGTCCCACAGGTCGGCGTCGACGAAGCGCACCGGCTGCCCGCCGAGTGCCGTCCGCCCGAGCTCGAGGAGCACCGGGTCGAAGTCCACGGCGATGCAGGTGACGTCCGGCCGGCGGGCGAGCACCCGTTGGCTGATGGAGCCGGGTCCGCTGGCGAGGTCGAGCACGACACCGCCCTGGGGCACGACGTGGTCGACGACGTCGAGCATGACCGTGAAGCGCTGCTCACGGTGCGTGATGTACGCCGCCTGCTGGGCGTCCCAGGCGGACAGGAGGTCGAGCGCGCGCTCGGTCTCGGCGGTGGTCGGGGTGTCGGTCGTGGTCGTGGTGGTGGTCATCGTCGTTCCTCGGCGTACGCGGTCAGGGCGGTGGACACGGTCTGCAGGGCGTCGATGCTCCGCACCGACGGGTCGAGCTCGGTGGCCGGGACGGCGACGAGGTGGTCGTCGCGGACGGCGCTGAGCCCCTTCGTCACGGCGTCCGAGCGCAGCTGTGCGATCTTGTCGTCGGCGCTGTCACCGGGCAGGCCACGTGACAGGTCGGCGACCACGATCACGTCCGGGTCGCGCTGGGCGATCTCGTCCCAGCTGGTCTCGCCCCACTGCGCGTCGAGGTCCTCGAACGCGTTCGTCGCGCCGGCGACCCGCCCCATCGTGTCGGCGAGCCCGTTCCCGCCGGCGACCACGGGTGCGCCGTTCACGGACGAGTAGAGCCAGGCGACGGAGGGCTTCCTGGTGTCGGATGCAGCTGCGGTGACCTGCTCGAGCGTGTCCCGCTGCTCGGCGACGAGGTCGCGGCCACGCTGGTCGACCCCGAACACCCGTGCGATGTCCGTCACCTCGTCGAGGATCGCGTCGAACCCGACCTCGTCCGGGACGAGGGCGGGGTCCTCGCAGTCGTTCGCCGACAGGTACGCCGGCACGCCGAGGTCGACCAGTTCCTGGCGGCTCCCCGCGGCTTCGGAGGCGAACGCGGAGGCACGCATCGAGTAGACGAAGTCGGGTTCCGCCTCGCGGAGCTGCTCGGTGGTCGGGTACTGGTCGGCGAGGACCGGCACGTCGTCGTACGCCTTCCGCCACTCCGGCGCGACGGCGTCCGTGAGGTAGCTCGTGCCCACCATCCGGTCCTGCAGACCGAGGGCGAGCATCACCTCGGTGGCGCCCTGCTCGAGGGTCACCGCACGCTCGGGAGGCGCGGACACGGTGAGCGGCATGCCGCAGCTGGTCAGGCTGGTCGCGCTCGACGGGTCGGTCCCGGAACGGTCTGCGGCGGTCGGGCTCGCACACCCGGCGAGGGTGAGCGCAGCGAGTGCCACCGATGTAATGAGAATCGTTTTCACACCAGCACCGTAGGGGATGCTCGGAGGCGCGCCAAATCCGTGTCGACCTGCCCTGCGCCCGCGCCGGTCCGCCACGGGGCAGGTAGGATAGGAGCAGGACGTCGTCGACAGGGGAACCATGACAGCGGTCGTGTGGATCACAGCGGTCATCGGAGGACTCGCGGCAGTCGCTGCACTCGCGCGGACTCGCCGCCGCTGACAGCGCGGCAACGATCCGGTCACGTTCGTCCAGCTCGTGCCGTAGGCGGCGACTCGCGGTGCTTCACTGACCCGCATGGGGCAGAGCCGGACACGCGGGCCGATGTCGGTCGTCATCGCGGTGGGCATCGCACTCGGTGCAGTCGGGTGCAGCGGGACAACGCCGGCTGCGTCCTGCGCGATACCGACGATGGAGCTCCACGAGTCGTCCCTGCACCCCGGAGGGGTGGTCCAGCTCCAGGTCGACGCGGTCTGGGAGACGTGCGAGGACACCGGAGGCACCAGCCGCGCGGCGTCGGACGTCACCGTCGTCGTCACGCCCTCCCCGGACGGTGAGGAGGTCCTGCTCGGCCGGCCGACACCGCAGGGGTCGCTGTCCACGGTCGACGAGTCCTTCGACCTCCCGGCGGACCTCCCGGTCGGTCCCGCGGTGCTCGCGCTGCACACCCACAGCGGCGACCTGATCGACGCCGAGCTTCCCATCACGATCACCGCACCGCCGGCGACCTGAGGCCGCCGCACCGCACCCGACGGTTGTGCCGTGGTGGGCCCTGCCGGGATCGAACCGACGACATCCACGAGCGACGACCCGGAGGCCGGCTACCAGTTCGTCGACGTCCTGTTCGACGAGGTGGAGAAGAGCGTCGACGTCGAGCCGTGCGAGTCCACGCTTGTGGGGACCCGGAAAGCGGATGCCCGGGTAGCGTCAGGGTGGTCGTCCCGGGTCGGGACGGACGTGGGGACCAGAACGGACGACACATGCACCGCATCACCCGCGCGGCAGCTATGACAGCTGCCGCGCTTCTCACCGCCAGCGGACTGGGGCTCACGGGACCGCACGCAGCGTCAGCTGCGGCGCCGACACCGATCGGAACCGGAGGGGTGCTGCAGATCCTGTCGCCGAACCTCGCAGACCGCGGAACACCACAATTCGCCGACGGGCCGAACGTGCGACGCTTCGTCGCGGACACCACTCGCGGCATCGATGCTCGGATGACGAGCTCACCGACTTCGACCGCGTCGTTCACGCTGACGCCGCCGGACGGGAAACCCCTCGCCGCTGGTTCCTACCGGCTCGTCGGGTCGCAGCAGGCTGACTTCGCATCGGTTCCGACGCTGAAGATCAACGACGACTACGTGTACGGCGCATTCGACATCCTCGACCTTGCCTCCAACCCGACCAACGGCACCATCACCCGCTTCGACGCGGTCGTTCCCGGCATCGGCGAGTTCCGATTCGGGGAAGACAAGGCCGGGTCCGTCCTCCTCGGAGCGAACAGCTTCTCCTTCAAGAAGACGTTCATCGGCCTGAAGAAGAACGCGGAGCAGGTCGAGACAGTGCACAACACCGGGACCACGGCGGTCGCGCTCGGGAAGCCATCGATCGCCGGCGCCGATGCTTCGTCGTTCTCCGTCATGAGCAACACCTGCCGCACCACCCTCGCGGCCGGGGCGGCGTGCACCTTCAGGGTCGGGTTCGCGCCGAAGACCGCCGGTCCTCTGACCGCGAAAGTCGCGATGAAGATCGGCACGGCGAACAAAGCGGTGCGGCTGACTGGTTCGGCATACCTCGGCACGACCAGCATCACGTCCTCGGGGAAGGACATCGTCAACAAGGGGAAGACGACGAGCGTCAACAGCTCGAACACCGCCATGCTCGTCACCGAAGACGGTTACGGCTGGACGTTCATCGCTGACCGACTCGACGGCTCCGGCACTGTCGTCAGTGTCCACGTCGAAGGCCCTTACCGGAAGCCGCTCGCGGTTGGTACCAGGAAGACGACCTCGACCTCGGCCGCCGGAGACTACGAGGTCCTCACCACCGTCAACGGAAGCGGCTGCGACACCACGGGTACCGAGACGGTGAAGCAGTTCCTGCTCGACCCGGTCACCGGCCTTCCGGACACGGCCGACATGTCCTTCACCCAGTACTGCTTCGACAAGATCCCGCAGACGGGGACGCTGAAGTGGCAGGCCCGTTCCGACGCCACCGCGCCCGCGGCGCCGACCGCTGTGGAGGTGTCCGCGACCAAACCGCGGAAGGTCTCCTGGAAGGCCTCCGCCTCGAGGGACGCGAAGTCCGTCGTCGCACGGCTCGTGCAGGGCACCGGCGCAGGTGCCACTGCGCAGAGTGGGATACCGCTGACCGTCTCCGGCACGACAGCGACAGTCCCGTCCGTTCATTCCGGACAGCAGTACACGGTGCTGCTGTTCAGCGTCGACACCGCTGGGAACGTCAGCAAGCCAGCCACCGCCCGGTTCGGAACCGCACCAGTCACCGTGATGGCACCGGGCCGGCCGACCATCACCGCTGTGACTTCCGGACCCGGAACAGTCACCGTGTCATTCACGCCGTCGCCGGACAACGGCGGACTCCCCACCAGCTACACCCTCTCCGACAGCCACACGGAGGTCACGGGCACCTCCAGCCCGCTGACCCTCACCGGCGTTCCCGCCGGAGATGGGTTCGTCTACATCACCCCGAGGAACGCTGCCGGGGAGGGCAAGACGTCCTCCTCCGTCGGGATGACCGTCGAGTAACAGCAGACTGACGAACGCCCCGACCACTGCGCGTGGTCGGGGCGTTCGTCAGTGCGTCGCGGTCTCCGCGGCTGCGGTGTCAGCGCCGTGTTCGGCGAGCTCGAGATCCGCACGGACATGGCCGCGATCGCGGAAGCGACAGAGGCCCGTCGGTCCCGAGGCGGGTCGCGAAGAGGCGGCACTCGCGCTCGACTGTCGTGCACGCCGAGGCCCGCGCCTCCGCAGCGTTGCACGCGCCATCGCGACCGCCTGTCGGACTGGAGGCGCGGCGCCGGCTGGCCCCGCGGCTCCGGTCCGACGACGCTTCCGGATCCAGCCCGGCCCGCTCGACGATCCTCCGGTGGGCCCTGCCGGGATCGAACCGACGACATCCACGGTGTAAATGTCCTTGTCCCTGGGCGCAGCCGGACCGGTAGGCAAGTAACCGCAAGCATCGCAGCTGTTTGAAGTCCGGTTCTTTGCGGTTGGTTGCCACCGCGTCCGCGTCTTCACCAACACCACACCGACACGCAGAAGCACCACCGCACACACCAGGACTCGCGGCGCCGGCGCCGAAGGCGGCGAAGGTCCGCGCGACGAATTGGCCGCGCCAGGAGCTCGACGATACCCGATTTGATCTGGGCTTTCCTTCATTGGAGATCCCGCGGCGTCGGGTCATGCATAGGGCGTGCATGACCAACGCAACCACCCACACCATCAAGGCCCACAGCGCTCAGACGTCGAACGGTGAGACCGCACCTTCTCGTCGTGGCCGCGGTTTCACGCACGAGTCGGGCCCGCACAACCCGAACATCGAGTGGTACACCCCGGCCGCCGTGTTCAACGCTCTGGGCGTCGAGTTCGACCTCGACCCCTGCTCCCCCGGTTCCGCTCTCTCGAACGTCCCGGCCGTGAGCTGCTTCACCATCGACGATGACGGGCTGACCTCCCCGTGGCACGGCATGTGCTGGGTGAACCCGCCGTACGACGACACGGACACATGGCTCGAGAAGCCGGCCGCACACGGCGATGGCATCGCACTCGTCTTCGCACGAACGGACACCAAGTGGGCGCACAAGGCGATGGCGTCGGCCGACGTCGTCTGCTTCACCGCTGGCCGCATCAAGTTCATCAACGGCCGGACGGGCCGGCCGCAGGGGTCGCCTGGCGCGGGGTCGATGTTCCTGGCGTGGGGAGAGCGAGCCGCGAGAGCGCTCCGCCAGGCCGACCTCGGGCTCTGCTTCTCCGTTCTGAGCTGACCACCGGCTGACCCAGAGGCCCTCGATGCGACTTCGCATCAAGGGCCTCTTCGCGCGCTCACATCACGTCGAGGATGCCAGCGCGCTCCAGCATCAGGAGCATCTGCACGACGTTCGGCCCCACCCGCTCCACCGAACCCATCGGTAACGGGGCACCGTGCAGCTGCGCGACGGTGAGGTAGAGCGCCGGCTTGCCGACCCACCGCTCGGGGAGGTCGGATTCGAACCGCTCGCCCTTCGGCGCTGTGTAGATGGCCAGCTCCTCTACCGTCATCGACGCGGTGCCACGACGTCGATGCACGCGCTCCCAGTGTTGCAGTTCGGCGTGCTGTGCTCTCTGGGCGACGGCAACCATCAGCTCGACGCTATTCGACGCACCCGGCAGCAGGTGAACCAGCGCGGCTCGCGGATCATTGAACAGCAACCAGTCTCCGCTGATGTGGACGAGGGTGTGGGCTGACGGCTCGGCGGTCACGACGGCGGCCTACGCCGTCCCGCACGAATGTCGGCGAGGTAGTCGAGTGGTTGTTGCAGCGACCACAGCGCATCGAGCAGGTGGCCATCTTCCGGCATTGCCCAGCCGAGGAGAGCGGTGGCCTCAGCGGGTGAGAAGATCTCGCCTGCCCGGACCACCGCGGTCCAACCAGCGCGGATGTGAACGCGCCGGACTTCGTCGGGCGCATCCCGCTTCGCAACGCGCGCGTACTCCCCAGTCCCTTCCGGCGGGATGACGAGCTCAACGATCAGCCCGACGTCGCGACCCAGCGTGAGGACCTGCGCGCGAACGCGGACCTCCGCGTCTTCGTCAGGCCCGCTGCGGTACTCGATGAGCATCGGCTCGCCAGCGGGCAGCGACGACGAATGTGCATCGACGATCGACCGCAGGCACGCCCACGAGATGGCTCGCCACGTACCGCTGCCCGATTGCAGGACGGAGAGAGTCTCGGCCGCGAGGTGCTGCTTGGCCTCGGGGTAGCGGCTCATGCGAGGCCCATAGCTGTCGGCGCCATCGCGCGTGGCACCTCGGTTGGTCCTGATCGGTTCACGAGAGGTGTATGCGCGGACTGCAAGACGAGAGTGCGTACGAACGGACTGACGACGGCATCGGATCTCGTGTTGATCCTCCGCACGCGGTGGGTCCGCAGACCGATGGTCCCGATGCGCCGCGGGGGCTGAGTTCATCACGCCCACGTCTATGCGGCGAACCGCGGCGTCGACGCGACTTTCCCGGTGATCGGCGCGATCTGGGCAGTATGGAGCAAGCGGCGACTTGCCCCTGCTCGACGAACGAACGGGCTCGTCAAGTCGCCGCAGATCGCCGCTAGCAAGCCGATCGGAAGGGGTAGGAGACCCCTTGACTTGAAGACTTATGTATTTGGTAGATATAGAAGAAGAAGAAGAAGTAGTTCGACCCTAGATCCCCATACCTATATACCTCCCAAAGGGTCTATAGCCGTACCTCCCCGCACCGGGTACGCAAGGAAGCCGGGCAAGGTCTGCCCAGGTCAGAACGGCTTTTCATCAACTTCCGTGGCGCGTGACGGGCAAGCAGCATCCGTCCGGAACGACGGTCGGGCACCCAGGATGCACGTCCGGAGCCCGTGCTGAGTTGGTTTATCAGCCCCCTGCCTCCCTGACGACGGTGGCTGCAACGCGCCAGCATCGCCGTCGAGGGATGGAACCGAAACACAGGTCAGCTCAGCCCGTCTTGGTCACTCCGAGAGTTTCGCCGCATAGGTGTGTGTGGACAGCAAACAGCCTGTCCGTCCACCACCAGGAAGCGAACACATGTCCACCATCAACCAGCCAACCACCAACGGCGCAATGTCACTCCGAGAGCTCGCGGGAGCGGCCGACGTCACCATGGGCACCGTGTACGCATGGAACGCCAAAGGCATCCTCCCCGAGTCCTCGTTCAAGGTCGACGGGAAGTTGTGGATCCCCCGAGCGGACGCGGACGTGCTCATCGCAGAGCGGCGTGCGGACAAGCAGCGGTTCTTCGGTCAGAACACGGAACCGTTCCCGCCGGATGTTGAAACGGTCGGGCTTGAGTGGCTCGCTGCCCAGCTCAACGTGACAACACGCCGGGTGTGGGCACTCAGTGCAGAGGGCGCGTTGCCTGCATCCGCGCGTCGGATCGGGCGGTCCATCCAGATCCCCCTCGAGGATGCACGCGCGTTCGTCGAAGAGCGGCGCAGCCGCAGGCGGCGCCCCTTCCCGCGGCACCGGCAGGAGTCCCGGGCGACCGTGGGCCTTGGCTGGCTCGCCGACGAAATCGGCTGCGCTCGACAGTCGCTGTACTACATCATCAACGTCGTCCCGCTTCCGGACTCGACGTACTACGTCGGGAACGAGATGCGAATCCCGCGCCCGGACGGCGAGAACTGGGTCGCGGACTTTTCCGCGTCGCTTGAAGCCGACAACGCGAACGGGCGACGCCTCGGTGCAGCGCTGAATCGATCGCGAGCCGTGTGACGGTGGTGGGTCGGCCGACCAGCATCAGCCGACCCACCAGCTGGGATCGTCTGGGTCAGATCACCTCGTCGCGATACGCGGGCTGCGAATACGTGAGACCCTCCCAGCGGACTTGGAATGGCCACCCTCCGCCACTCGTGACGATTCCACGACACCCGCCAGGCACGAACGTCCGACTCGTCCCACCATGGTCCTTGCTCGCAGCCACAACGGTTCCGGCAGCGATCTCCATAGCTGTTCCTTTCCTCACGGCGGCCGGACATCGGCAGCACGACGCCTATGCGCGGACAGCCGAGGCTTTCATCGGTCCGTGGCAGGAACTTCGTCGGGCGTGATCGCCAGGGTCGCACGACGGGGTGCGGTTTGTCGTTGGTGCTGGCGGCGGCACCGAAGACACCATCTTCCTCCGCGCATATCAGGGCGGAACACGGCGACCCGCCCCGATTTCGAAGAGGATCTGATGAGCAACACGAACGATGAATGGTGGAGTCGAGCTCAGCAGCGGACGGACATCCTTGACCTGGGCCAATGGTCCACTTGGCCCGTCGACGTCACTCCCGCGCTCGTCGCCCTCGAACACGCAGGTCTGCCGGCCACCGTCGAGACATTCGACACGGTCCGTCTCGCCGACGGTCGCCGCGCCCGCGTGGCACCGGCAGCATCCCTCCGCCGTCAACCCGAAGTTGATCCCAACGAGCCGGAACTGCTGCTCGTACCCAAGTCCTCATACGTCGCCCCACGAACGATGGTCGAAATCGCCCGCGCCTCGCCGAACGTGCTGCTCGTCAACGGCTCACAGGTGTGGGAGGACGGCCGACAGATCGCCGGGGAGCGCGCGTTTCAGATGCGCGGCGTCGACCGGTACGCGGTGTTCGCTGTCGCGCGCACCCTTCCCGTGGCGAGCGGCCGCATCGACCAACTCGCGGCCCGCACAGGCATGAGCGTCGGACGGATCGGTGACGCGCTCACCATCCTCGGCGACGCAGTCCGGCACGTCGACATCGGTTGGGAAGCGGTGGACATGTTCGCTCTCGCCGACTGGGCGATGACCTACAACGGGCCCGGCGGCATCGCCACCAGCTGGGACCACCCCGGCACCGTGGAAGAGCAAGCACGTCTCCTCATCGACGCCGGAGCACTCGTCTCCGGCGCATGGGCAGCAATGACCCCGTTCCCGGGATTGCCGTATCTCGGACGGGACGGCAACGTCGAGTCAGGACGAACCCGTGTCGCGTTCACTCGCACAATGCCCGACATGGCTGCTCTCGGGTTCACACCCGCCGTCCCTCCGAAAGACGGACCGGCGCGGCCGAAGTTCACCGTCGCCGTCCCCGAAGACGACACCATCTTCGCCACCTCGAACTTCCCCGCCGGCGGCATCACCGACAACACCATCACCGCAGCCACTCTCATGCACCGCTACCACGAGGTCGACCTCGCCAACCAGGTCCGCGGCCGAATTCACTTCCAGGCCGATGTCTACTACGACCTGATTCACCAGCTCCCGGACTAATGGGACTCGACATGGCTTCGAGGCAGGAACGCCAGCTTCGCCAACTCCAACTCGACGCCCTCCGCGGCATCGCCACCGTCCCACTCGGCAAGTTCCCGACCACGCAACCCGTCCAGGCGCCGAACTCAGCCGAGGTCGCCGACCGGATGCGGCAGATCGTGGTAGCCGACCCAGGAGACGACGGCGTAGGTCTGCGATCGGTAGCTGAGATCCAAGCGCAGCGGACACTGACCGCTTCACTCGTTGAATGAGCGCGGGCCGCTTGTCCTCGTTCTGCCACCGAGCCCCTTCTGAAGCTGGACGTCTGGCGTTGCCCCTTGGCAGCATGAGCGCCATGGAACTGAAAGGCCGTGACGGGACCGCGACCCTCACCGATGACCACATCGAGTTCAGGTTTGCGTTCAGCGTCCGCAGCGCCAAGATGACCAAGGGCGTGCGGATACCACTGGCGAAGGTGGAGTACCTCGAGTACGAGGACCACCAACTCCGTGTGCGCGCTAAGGGCTGGTCACGCACCCCCGAGCCGAAACGGGACGGGCTGACGTTCCGATTCAACCGCGATGGTTCCGGCGAGGCATTTGCGGACGCGGTTTCCAACGCGACGGGTGTCCCCTTTACGGACCTGACCACGGACGTCGTGCAGTGGCGTCAGGAGCAAAAGGAGCAAGCGCGTCGAGAGAGCGAGAACCAGCCGGAACGTCGTCTCATCGCACCCGCCGGCGCCTTTCAGGGGTACTACTTCGAGGGCAGCAAGCTCGCGCACGGGTCTCGCCGGTGGCGTATGGAAGGCGCAACCGCGACGGTGGACGGCACGGTATCGCAACGCTCCTCGACCGGGCGGACGCTCGGTGGTGCGCTCGTCGGTGGTCTGCTCGTCGGAGGCACGGGCGCTGTTGTTGGTGCGGTCGCCGGGTCCGGCATGAAGAAAAACACGTCTAAGCGGTATCTCACGATCGCTACCCCCGATGAAACCATCGTGGTGCCGTTCCCGTCGCCCCTTGAGCGGCAGGCGTGGGAGTTTGCAGCGCGCATCAACTCCTGGGGTCGTTGATAGTTCAGACTTACAGCGCACCAATTGGCAGGTCGCGGGAGAACTGCTCGTCTCAGGTTCAGGCGAAGACGACGCCGGCTGCTTGCGCCTCCTGCAGGAACGCGAGGACCTTGTCCGCGTCACGGCCCATGATGTAGCCGTTCCGGCGGACGTCGAGGTGAAAGTCGAAGTCGATGAACGCGCGGACGCTGGCGATGTAGCGGGGCAGGAACGACTCGTGTTCCTCCCGGATCTTCGCCAAGAACTCGTCGGCGTCGCGGCGGAAGATGTCGACGTCGGTCTCCTAGTCGTCCTGGCAGCCGCAGTCGCACTCTCGCTCCTCGAGGGTCTGGTCGTACGAGTCGACCCAGATGAACCCTTCGAGGATGGCGTGCTTCCGGTCCTGCCGGCCGATGTACGCAGCCAACTGCAGCAGCGTCTCGTGAGGGAGGTTCGCGACGTTCTCCGGGTCCGGCGCCTCGCTGCCCAAGACGTGCCGGGAGTGCGGCGCCTGGTCGGAGTCCGGCCGGTGGGTGCGCCGCTGATGTAGGCGAGGTGCCGATTGACGATCATCATCCGCAGCAGCCGTTCGTGGACCACAGTGAGCGCGTCCGCTTCCTCCTGCGCGTCGATAAGCCCGTTGAGGCAGGCCCGACCGACTATCGCACCCGTGGGGCTGCTGACCGTGTGGGGTGTGACACTGCGGCTTGCTGCCGGCCGCTTCTGGTCTGTGATGTCCGGCACCCACTGTCTATGCGCAGAGTCCGTTAGGGGCGGTCTTCTCCGGCGAAGCGGTGAGCGATCCGGGGCGCCGTGTCTGGAAGGCTGCCGGGTATGGGTGATGGGGTGTCGGCGCGGCAGCGGGTGACAGCGTTTTGGGACGAAGCGGTTCGCGGCTGGTTGGACAGCTCCCCGCTGGATGTTCGGCTGCAACAGTGGCAGGCGGCGTACTCGGGGCGCGGCGACGGTGCGGTGCAAGCTGACGCTATGCCGGAGCCGTTCATCGGTCCGTTCGCAACTGGCCGGGACCCGGCCATGGTCATGTTGGGGCTGAAACCCGGTGGGGCAGATCTGACGTTCCAAGGCAAAGGCGGAGTGTTCACCGACGCCGTCGGACGTGTGGGCTACACCGAATGGGCGTCGTCGGCGCCGTACACGTCAGAGGCGTGGGAGGGGACGCACGGCCGGAACCGCTACCACCGGAGCCGGGCAGCCTTCGCGTCCAGGTTCCTCGCCGCCGACGTGACACCTGCGGACCTGCTGTACGTCGAACTGTTCCCGTGGCACAGCATCAAGGTGACCGGCTCGATGCACCCCACACCTGCGGTTCTGGCGGAGTTCGTGTGGGAGCCCTTGGCTGAATGCGACGTGGCGCAGGTGTTCGCGTTCGGCGCTCCGTGGCTCACATCCGGAGCTGCGGTGAGTACCGCTCCCGGCCGGGAGTTACAGGTTTCGTGGCGGTCCGGTGGGCGCAGCGCGCACGTGTTCCCGTTGCCGTCGGGGCAAGACCTCATCGTCGTCAAGCAGTCCGGGTACGCCGGACCTCCCGGCGCTCATGACACGGAAGCTTTGAGGGAAGCCCTCGGGTGACCGTCGGCCCGTGCTCGCTTACTCGTCGGCTGGTTCGTCGATGCGGTCGTACGCGGCGGTTAGAGCGTCGGTGACATCCCTGCCGACGGTGGCGACTCTTCGTACGGCGATGGTTGTGGAGTTCGTGTACCCGTACTTGTAGCCGAGGGGTTCCGCGCTCTCGGGGGTGAGTTCGCGGGCCCAGAGGATGTCGTAGGTGGTCGCGTCGAGGAGGATGAACAGGCCGAGTTCGAAGTCCCAGGTGCGGAGTGCGGAGAACGCGCCGGCGGGTTTCCCGGGGATGACGGCGCGTGCTTTCACCTGAACTCGTTGGCCGTCTTCGGTGAGGAGGTCGAAGCTCTTCCCGGAGTTCTTCTGCAACGTCCCGCCATACATCCGCTGCGCCAGTGTCTCAGCGAGGTCACCGAGCGGTGAGTTCCGGGTGCGGATGATGTGACGGGTCTCGAGCTCGTCGAGGATGACGACGTAGGAGGCGAGGAGCTCCCGGACCGACATCGAAGCGGCATCGAACGGCGGCTGCGCGGCGGGCATGACGTTCAGGGTACGGGTGGGGGCCGACGCTACCTCGCCGTACCGTCGCCCTGGCGCGTGCGACGGGCGCGGTCCTCTGGCTCTGCAGCACCAGGTGTTCGGTTACACGCCGGGCGCCCTACGAGGGGAGGACGGCAGCGATTACGGCGGCGAGCATCGCAGCTTTCACGCCGATGAGGGCGACTATCATCGCGGTGTCGGTGCGGGGCTTGTGTCTTATGTTGGTCATGCCGTGCCCATGCCGAACCGGCTGTGCCAGGATCCTCGCCTGCGTTCCTAGGAGGGCGATGCGTCGTGGGTGTACTCGTACGTCGGGTCAGGGCGTTCACGGTCGCCGACCCAGAAGCCGAGCGTCTTCCCGCTGCGGACGCCGCTCATGACGAGTGTGTCCCCGTCGAAGAAGAAGATCTGGATCGGGTTGTTCTCGACGAGCTTCCACGTGCCGGAGAAGCCCACCGGGTAGCTGCCCTGACACTCGTCGGGATTGCTGGCCGGCAGGTCGTGCGTGCAGGCGACGCTCTGCGGGACGCCTGCCGCAGTGAAGGTGTGGTCGCTCCGCAGGTCAAGGGTGCCGTCCCAGTCCGCTGTCGTCATCGTCCAGGACCCGACGGGGTCCACCATCGGCTCGAAGAACGATGACGAGCAGCCCGTCGCCGTCAGCAGTGTCGCCGCGGCGAGCGCTGCCGCGACCACCCACCTGTTCCGCATCGCGTCCCCTCGCTTGCTTCGAGCCGAGCCTACGTGTTGCCGGGGTCAGCGGCTTCGGCTTGCGAGGACCGCTGTCACGTGAGCGGTGAGCGCGGTGATGCGTTCTCGGACTCGGTCAAGGTTGGGGAGGCCGTCGCCGGCTTCGTTGATGACGATGCTGCCATCGTCGGCGGTTCCGAACAGCGCGCATTCGCCGTCGGAGTACACCTCGACGTAGAGGTACCGTCGGCCGGCCATCCACTACACGATGAAGCCGTCCCCGTCCGAGGTGACTGTCGGCGTGTAGTCGTCGTCGGTGATGATGGCGCGGAGCAGCGTCTCAAACCGGGAGCGAGTCTCAGCACCGAGGTCGGGGTACGCGGAGACGTCGGCGGTCTGGGTGAGGGCATGCTCGAGGTTGGTCACCACCGGACGACCTCTCCGGTGCTGGTGAGCACGCTGTGGCAGTCGCCGCAGATGTGGACGCTGATGTGGTTCGCTTCCCGGGTGTGCCGGTCATTCGCTGGCGGCTCGCTTCCAGTCGATGTTCGCGTCCGCGAGGTGCGGGTAGACGACGAGCATCCGTTCCGGGTCCACCTGCCACATGTCGTGGTCCCAGTCGCGGGTGCCGTCGTCGCGGGTGTAGCCGGCGTACGTGTTGCGTCGGTCGGCGATGTTCGACGCTGCGATGTCGTCCCGGGTCTGCTCTGACAACGGCGTAAGAGCACCGGCGTCGGCGAGCCAGGCGACGACGGAGTCCGTGACGGCACGTTTCGGGCCCGAGCCTTTCGTGTCGTCCATGAGCGACGAGTGCACCCGGCCGGGCATGATGAGCCACCCGTTCGTCGGGAAGGGCACCCCACGAGCGTCTACCTGCCGGCCCCAAGAACGAGCGTCGACGATCTCGCGGAGGAGGTACTCCTCACAGCGGTGGAACTCGGCGAGGTCCCTCCGGTTGAGCTCCGGATACGGGATGGTCCCCTGGCCGGAGTCCCAGATGGTCGGCTGCGGTCGCGGCTGCTCGTTCAAGCGCCGCCACCACTCGCTGAGACGGCTCACGTTCGGGGCGCCCAGCGAGTGTCGTCGGTGCGGTGCAACTCCGACCCCATCTCCACCCAGGGCCACAGCTCTTGTCGTTCGCACCCGGCCCGGTCGTACCTGCTCACCATCGCTCCCCTTCGGTCTTCATCCACGGTAGGGGATGCGGCAGCTGCGCTGAGTGGACTCCGAAGCGGAAGTTCATTTGGCCGCGGTGGCGACCCGTCGTACCGTCAAATGGTCGGACTGGTACTGACTCCCGTCGTCACGATGAGCGCTGCGGCATGCGGTGCGCTGACACAGCGGGAACGGTTCGACACCATCGAAGCGTGGCGCTTCTCGAAGGGCAGGTCTCATGACCGCCGACATCACCGACCCGATGAACCCCCGCCTGTGGCACCGCCACGGGATGCACTCCCCCGCCGAGATTCGGGCGATGGTCGCCGCTCGTCTCGAGATGACGCCGGTGAACGCAGACATCCGATACGAGGACTTCCTCAGCGAACCAACCTGCTGACGCGGCGTCCTGAGGATCCTGCTGCCCGGCCGGTCGTACGTTCGGTGCATGCGAGGAGACATCGAGACGTACCACCAGGACGGCACGTGGCAGAGCAAGGTCGAAGGTGTTCGGTGCCGCTGCGACGAAGGACGACGCGGTGCATCTCGGTCGGGAACGGGCTAAGGCGGACAAGGTAGAGCACTTCATCCGGAACCTCGACCGCCGCATCAGCGAGCGTAACACGTACGGCCACGCACACGGAACATCCCCGCTGAGAGCAGTGACCCACCGACCCCTCCCCGCTCGGGGTAGAGCGTCACTACTCTGCACGAGAGCCCGGACAGCGGGGACCGTGGCCACCCCGCTACCGGGGTCTCATCACCCCGGCACTAGACGTGCTGTTAGGGGGCCGCTACTTCTTCGGGTCCGTCGGTTGCCCTGCTGAGGTGAGCTCCGCATACCGCTGGAACAGGACTCGCTGTCGGTCCGCCTCGGACGTCATCGCCGTCCTCGCACCGAAAGCCTTGTCAACCACTCGGTCGAGAGCGTTGTGAGCAGCGAGCAGCGCAGGTTCCATTGCGAGCGGGTTGTAGTGCTCGGCGAGGGAGCGTTCCGGTCGGAGATCTCGTGCAGCGAGGACCTTCGCGCCGGCGGCGATGACCGCCGCACGGGTCGTGTCGTTGAGGGAAGGCAGTGGGACAGTGTTCCAGACGAGGGTGTTGGAGAACCGCAGGCGGCTTTCCAGGCGGCCGCCGACGGACTTCTGCCAGGTGATGAACATGCTTGAGGACAGGATGGCGAAGGCAAGCCCGTCAGGGTCGTCCACCTTGTAGACGTTGTCGCCAGCGATGACGTTCGCGTCTAGGCGAGCTCCGGTGGCCCACTTGCGTCGTTCGCTGAACACCTTGGGGATGGCGAGGTACGCCGTCGCGGGCTGGGACCGTTGCCCGAAGAGGTGTGGCGTGTCCGCCATCTTTCGGGTGGACGCCGCCTTCGATTGCGCTCGGAGGTCGCGCACCGCCGCGAGCCGTTTCCGCAGGACTGCGGAGTGGGTGACGTCTCGCGGATCGAGGTCTACGAGCCAGAGGCACCACCGGTCGATGTTGTTGATGAGCTCGTCCCCCATGACGTACCGGTGGAGGTACTTCGCTGCTGCTGGGTCGGACGCCACTTCGTCGTACTCGTCTGCGTTGACGATGAGGTTGCCGCCGTCGCGCGGCATGCTGCCCATCGTCGCTGCAGCGAGTTGAGGTGCAACGGGTGTGCGCCGCTGTTCAACGAGCGCGTTCGCCCCGTCGATGAGGTAGCCGTTGATGCTGCGGCCAACTTCCGCACGTGGCTCACCCTTGAGGTCGTCGTAAAGGAACAGCGTCGGTGCTGGGGTGGACCGGCCGCCTCGGTCGAACCCGATGATGACGCAGTGCACGCCGGCGGCACCGGGTGCTTCCGAGGACCAGGCGAAGGTGCGGTGGGCGAATCGGATCCGCCATCCTGCGTCGAAGATCGGTCGGAACAAAGCGGGGACGGGTTCACCTTGCACAATCGAGTTGGTGGAGACGAATGCGAATCGTCCGGGCACCGTCCCGAAGTAGTCGATGGCTTTCTTGTACCAGGCGGTGACGTAGTCGAGCCGGCCGATGTCGTCGCGGTTCCAGACCTGCCGTAGGTCCGCTGCCTGCTCGTCGTTGCGGGTTGCGTGGCCGAGGAAGGGTGGGTTGCCGACGATGATCGTGTTCGACGTCGGCGGGAGGACCTTGGTCCAGTCGGTGTGGAGCGAGTTCGCGACGTGGATGGTGGTGATGGTGTCGAGCGGCAGCGACTCGGGGGCCATGCCGAGTTCGAGTTCCATTGCCTGGTTCGCCTGATGGTCGACGAGGTGCAGCGCTGTCGACCCGATGCGCGCCGGCCACTCTTCGATCTCGATGCCGGCGAAGTGCTCTAGGCGGACGACGAGGTCGTCGCGAGTGAAGAACATCTGTGGGAGTTCGCTGGTGTCGCCGAGTTCGCGGAGACGGATGAGGATGGCGAGGTCGAGGGCACGAAGTTCCCTGTAGGCGACGACGAGGAAGTTCGCCACTCCCGCCGCTGGGTCCATCACTCGAAGTTCGCCGAGGTGCTTCCGCAGCTTCTTCAGCCCTTGGATGGAGTGCTGCTCGTGTGCGAATTGGGCACGGAGCTCGTCGAGGAACAGCGGGCCGAGGGTCTTGAGGATGTTCGTCTCGGTCGTGTAATGCTCACCAAGCTTCCGCCTGGCCGCCTTGTCCTTCACGGCTTGGAACAGGGAACCGAAGATGGCGGGGCTGATGGTGGACCAGTTGAAGTGGCACGCGTCGAGCAGCTTGCCGCGCATCTCGGAGTCGAACGACGGAATGCTGATGGACTCTCCGAACACTCCACCGTTGGCGTACGGGAGCCGGTTCAGGTATTCGTCGAGGTTCGCGTGGTGCGTGCGCTGGTTCAGCACTTGGAAGAACATCGCGATCTGCGGCCCGAGGTCGGACCCGTCTTCCCGCGTGCGGTCCTCGATGAACTCCATGAACAGGTCGCGGTCCCAGAGACCGGAGTCGTCCGCGTACAACGCGAAGAGCACGCGGACGAGGAACACCGACGCTTCATGGTCCGGGTAGCCGGACTTCTCCAACGTCTCGTACAGCGACGCCATGATGCGAGCCGCTTTGATAGACGCTGTCTCCTGTTCCGCGGACCCGAAGGAGCGCACCTGGTACCCGGCGAGGAACGCGAGCTTCTCCGCTTCGACGGGAAGCTCGCGGAGGGTGAACTCCACCACGGCGTTGTCGGTGCGGTCGTGTAGGTCGAGGACTCGGAACCGGTGAAAGTCGCTCGTGATGACCCACCGGGGTGCTTCCGCGTCGGTGAGGTCGTCGATGTAGTCGAGTGCTTGCCGCTCGGCGTCTTCGAGGTTCTTGCCGGACGACTTCATCTCTACGAGGGCAAGGCCGGGAACCAACGCGTCGATGTAGCCACCGCCGCCGGTGGTGGAGCGCTTCGCACGCTTCTCGTAGGAGGCGGCCTTCGTCTCCGTGATGCCGTAGACGGCGAGGAGGTCGCGGACGAACGACTGCGCCTGCTGCCGTTCCTCGCCTGCCTCGTTCTTCCACTCGGAAACGAACTTGCTGGCCTGCTTACGAATCTCGTTGAGAGACCTGGTCGCCACCCCGACGCCTTTCCTGCACCGCGAGTCGAGGGCCTCTGAGCTGCCGTCTATGGCCGCTCCCCCGCTCTGCTCGTGTCGACCCTACCGACCAGCGAGCGACGGTCCCGCGCCACCGGACGGGCCAGAGTCTGCGTTCCTGCATAGACGACGCGACCGGAGGCGCACTTCTGCACTTGCCGAAGACGACAAGGAGGGCCCAGCATGGGTGAGACGAAAAAGCAGCGCCGTGAGCAGGCACGGGAGCACGCTCGCGCGAACCGGGAGCAGACGAAGCGTCGGCAGCGGCGGAACCGGTGGTTCCTGCAGGGCGGCATCGGCGCCGGCATCCTCACCGCCGCCGGCGTCACCCTCCTCATCGTCTCGTCGGTGAACGCACCCGCACCCGCCGGCACGGCACCGGCGAACACCACCGCTGGAGCCATCTCGTTCCACGGTGAGGACGGCGCGCTCACCCCGACGGTGGACCACCCGACCACGACGGTCGCCCCGCCGGCGGAGAAGCCGGCGAAGGTGGACCTGTACATCGACTGGTCCTGCCCCGTCTGCAAGCAGTTCGAGACGGCGACATCTGCTGACCTGCAGACCCTCGTCGCCTCGGAGCAAGCAACGCTCGCCGTGCACCCGGTCGCCATCCTCGACCGCTCCTACCTCGGTTCCCGGTTCTCGTCCCGCGCCGCGAACGCTGCCGCGTGCGTCGCCGACCATTCCCCGTCGTCGTTCCTCGACGTGCAGCAGCAGATGTACGACAATCAGCCGGAGGAAGGCACCCGCGGGCTCACCACCTCCCGCATCCTCGAACTCGTCCACGCCGGCGGCGCCACCGGCGCCGCCCTCGACTCCTGCATCCGCGACGAGACGTACCGCGGCTGGGTGGAGAAGTACACGGCGAAGGGCCTCACCGACAAGGCACTGGTGAACCCCGCGAGCGGCGGCTTCGGCACTCCGACGGCGCTCATCAACGGGAAGCGGTGGAACGGCGGCCGCGACTTCATCCGCTCCATCGAAGACGCCGACTAGGGGCGGCGGCGACTGGGATTTCGCCCGGTCAGTTGAAGACGCCGCTGGCTCCTGTGCCGATGAACGTGACGGCGACGATGATGCCGATGAGCAGCCCTGCGATCGCGAGTTTGTGGCCCCGGAGGTTGTTCTTCCGGGTGTCCCGGATTCCGATGGTGCTGACGATGGCTCCGGCGATGGGGAGCACGAACGCCAGCACGAATCCGACGATGGCGTACGTGCTGTAGTAGGGCTTCGACGGTGTGGACGTCATGGGCTTCCTTCGACGCGGTTGATGAGGGCGGCCGACTGACCGACGAGGCTGTCGGTGATGATGCAGGTGATGCGGCGGAGCAGCCATTGGGCGCGTTTCCTCGAGCTGCATGTTCCAGTCAGCGGCTACCTGCGGCGACGGCGTAGACAGACATCACGACGGTGAGCCCGACGAGCACGGCGATGATGCAGGCGACGAGGATGACGGTGCGGCGACTTTCCGGGGTCAACTCGACACCTGCCGCAGGAGCCAGGCGGTCACTCGTCTTCTCCGCCGAAGTACGTCCACACGTCGGTGTCGCCCCACTGCTCGAGGCCGGCTTCCGCCGCTGCCGCGATGGCGACGTCGGTCGAGCCGATACCCCATCGATTGGGGCGGGTGAGGAGCAGTGTCGGTGTGCCGGCGGCGAGGTCGTTGAGGATGGTGCGGAGAGCTGCCGTGGCGGTGATGTCGCCGATGACGGTGGCGGTGAGGTCGTCGAGGTGGAGGATGTCGCCGCCGTCGATGCCAGCGAACAGCAACATGGTGCGGTCGGGGCCGTCGCTGTCGAGCTCGTGGACGGTGGCGGCGAATGACGCGGCGTCGCCGTCGTCGGTGATGGTGGCGAGGAGATTCCGCTGCGACGTCGGGGCGTGGACGAGGTGCCCGGACGCAGCCACGGCGGTGAGGGTCCGCTGCTGGTCGTCGTAGTCGATGCCGAACGTCGCCGACCACCGGTGGACGGTGTTCGGTGCGGCGGAGGCGGGGAGGGTGAACGTGGTGCGGCCGTCGAAGGAGCCGGACCAGGCGGCGGCTGCGTGGCGGAGGTCAGCGGCGGCGTCAGCGGAGTCGTACATGGGGCGGTGGTTCCTTCCGTGGTAGTTGGCGGCGGAGCTTGGGTGGCCGGTGTTACTTCGTCGCCAGGTAGACCGCTTGGACGACCGACGCGTAGAGAGCGAAGGCGGCGAGCCCGCCGGGGAGCATGGCGATGATGGCGGCGGGAACCGCCCACACCTGATGCAGCCAGGGCTGGTCACCCGGCTTCGTGTGCGCCATCGTTTGGAACGAGGTTGCGGACACGAGCACCGCCCACGCTGCGGTCATGCAAATGATGGCTGGGAAGTAGTAACGGCCGGAGAGCAGTGGGATGAGTAGCGGGAGGAGGAACATCACCGGCGCGACGATGAACCCCGTCCGTGCCGTCACCCGGAAGGCCTTCCGGCGCGTGTTCATCGCGGCGATGGTGCGCTGGTCGGGTCCTTCTTCCGGCCAAGAGCCGGACGGGAACGGGCCGCCGTCAGCGGTGTCGGTCACGGATGGTTCCTTCCAGGGATGTACGGGCGTCCTACGGACGCTGCTGCATCAGGCTGATGCTGCGTATGCCCGGCTCAGCAGGGAGACGATCATCACGGCCAGACCGAACGAGAACACAGCGCCGGGGAACAAGACGACGATGGCGACCGGGACCGCCCACAGCTGATGCGTACCGGGACTCTTGTCGGGCGGGGTGTTCGCCATCGCAGCGAATGACGACGCGGAGACGAGCACGGCGAACGCCGCGGTCATGCGGATGACCGCCCACGGTTGATAGTCAGCGGTGACCATCAGGTAGATGAGCGGCAGGAAGAACATCGCCGGAGCGGCGACTAAACCGATGCGTGAGACGAGCCGGTACGTCTGTCGGTCTCGGTCCATCACAGAGATGGGGCGCTGGTCTTCCGTCATCGTGTTCCCCCTGCTGACCAGGGTAGCGAGGTCAGTAGGGGTAGCGGCTTCCCGGGTGCTGCGGGTTCTTCGCAGAGCGTGGTCCGTCCATCCGCTTCAGGTTCCGCTTCGGCCAGCCGAGGGAGTCCATCAGGTCCTGCACACCGTAGGTCAGCTCCGTCTTCTGGCGAAGCGGGGCGACGAGGGTCGCGACCGCGGCAACCTGCCGGAACACGCCGGCGCTCCGCCCTTCGAGCGGACGACGGTACTCGACGGCGAACGACACCCAGCAGGCCAGTGCGGGCATCAGCCGATTGAGCGGCCCGGACCCGTCGCCTGTTGCGCCGACGCCCTTCCGGGCTTCCGTCGCGTACTCATCGGAGTCCTGCACAATGAGCCTGACAGCCTCGATGGTGTCGATGCTTCGTTGGGCGGCTGCACGACGGAGCGGCTGTGCGAGGTGCTCGGGGAGGCCCGCGCTGATGTCCTTGAACGCACGCGCCAGCCAGTCGTCGGCGATGTCCCACCGGTCGGCGTCGAGGCCGTCGGCGGTGTGTTCGATGAGGTGGTTGACCTGCGCCTGCCACGACGGCTGGTCCTGCACGTTGCGGGGCGTGTCCATGAGCAGCAGCGACAGGAGCCAGTAGACGGTGTGGGACATCGTCGGCGCGGGGCCGCTCTCGAATCCGGGAGGCATCTCCGCGCGGTAGAGCACCTTCGGCTCAGCGGGGTTCGTCTGCTGGTCGGTCATCGTCGCTCCTTGTCGTTCAGGCGGTTGTGATGGCTATGCGCGGACGGGTGACGTTGCTGTGCGCTCAGTACAGGCCGTCGGTGAGCGGTGACGGGTCGCGGCGGGCGGAACGGCGGCCGTCTGCGCGCTTGGGGTTGCTGCGTGGGAACGCGAGGGAGGTCAGCAGCCCATCGACGTTGTGGGTGAGGGGCGCAGTGCGCCGCAGCGGCGTAAGTTCCGCTGCGGCGTTCGCGGCGGACCGGAGCACCTCCGGGTGCCGGTCGGCGGCTGGCCGGGCGTACTGGCTGGTGAACAGCGCCCATCCGTCGAGTGCCCAGTACAGCGACGTGAACGGTCCCCGCTCGTCGTCGAATGCCGACTCGGCGGCGACCTCGTCGGAGTGCAGGACGGCGTGACGTGCCGCTTCGATGGCGTCCAACGTCCGCAGGCGCGCGGCGGCGCGGATGGGCTTCGCCATCGTGCTGGGCAGTCCGGCGCTGATGTCCTTGAACGCCCGGGCAAGCCAGTCTTCGAGGATATCCCAGCGGTCCTCGTCGAAACCGTCGGCGGTTTCGTTGCTGAGGATGCGGACGCTCATCTGCCACAGCCGCTGCGCCTGCACCTGTTGAGGGGTGACGAGCAGCGCCATCGACAGCCACCAGTAGACGACGTTGGACATGCCTTCGGTGGGGCCGTCCGCGAACCCGGCCGGCATCTCGAAGTGGTGCTCGTTCAGGTGCTCGCGGGCGTGCTCGTCGCGGTAGCTGGTCACGGTACCTCCGGTTCGTCGTGCTCTCACGTCGGGCTATGCGCGGACGCCGCACCGGTTTCGGTGACCCGTTCGATGAAGTCCCGTGCGATGGCGACGAGGTCTGGGTGGTCCTGCGGTCGGTGTCCGTGACCGGTAAGGATGATGTGTTCGACGTCAGTCATCGCGTCGGCGATGGCTTCGTACTCGGCGTTCCAGCCGCCGGTGACGACGAGGGTGGGCACCCCGGTCCGACGTGGAGTGTCGAGCGTCCACGGGCCAGGGAGCCGCTGCTGTCGGCTCGCGGCGAAGACGTCCGTTTCGCTCGAGGTGAGCGCCGGACCGCCGGTGACCGCTTCCTCGAACGCTACGATGAACTCCGCCGGCGACATGGTCCCTGCCCGGTTGAGGACCGGCTGCACGCGGGAGATGTGGTCGGCGACTGCTGGATGGTCGGCTGCAAGCGCGTACGCGGCGGGTTCCAGCAGGATGAGTCCGAGTACCCGTTCCGGCGCTCGTGCGGCGGTTCGCATCGCGACTGGGCCGCCGAAGGAGTGCGCGATGACGATGGCGCCGTTTCCGCACGCATCGAGGAGTCGTGCTTCCCAGCGGTCCTGGCTGAACGGTTGCGCCTCCTCACCCGGGGTGTACCCGGGCATCATTGCCGCGGTGCTCTTCGACAGGCCGGCTGCGACCGGCCATGCTCGCTCGAAGGGTCGATTCGACGCGTGGAGGAAGACGACGGGCAGCATGCTCAACTCGATGCGGCGCTTGCTCCAGGGAACAGCAGCGGCGCCTGACGTTCCAGGAGGTACTGGTCAACGTCCGTTTCGATGAGCGGGGAGCCGTCTGGGCGTTTCCGGACGGTGGGGTCGGTGTACCAGTAGAGCTCTCGGGTGCCTTTGTTGTTCTGCTGCGCGGTCGCTCGTGCTTGGTCGCGGGTGAACAGCCAGACAAGGTCGCGCTCGAGGAGGACGAACGCCAGCAGTTCCGCCGGCGTCTCGTGCGGGAACGACCACCCGATCGCCATCTTCCCGTTGCCGCCGGACGAACGGGCGCGGTCCTTGGTCTTCACCTGCACTGTCGTGGCCTTGCGAGCGCCGGGTGCGTAGACGACGAGGTCGATGCCGGCGTCGGTCGTCAGCCGGGCGGAGTCGATGCCGAGTTTCAGCAGCTGGTACTGGACGAGAAGTTCCCCGCCAGCGCCGATGTGCAACGAGTTCCGGGTGAGTGACATGGCCGGAGCGTAGCGGCCGAGTCCGTCACCGCTCCGCATCTGCCGCCGCGGTTGTGGGATGTCAGCCGGCGTCAGGTTGAGGGTGCGGACTTCGCGTCCATATCCTTCAGCCACTTATCGGTGGGTGCCCAGCCGCCTGTGCGGCTCATCGCGTACCGCAGGAGCACATCTCGGCGCGCGGCGGACTTCCACTTCGACCGTTGCCACTCAGCCAGTTCTTGGAGGTCGGCGATGAACACCTTCGCGCTGTTGTCGAGGAGCGCGTACGCAGATCGCCACTCCTCGGCGACCCGTTGCGGCGCCCACCGGAGCGCGTAATCGGCGCCGACGTCGTTCTTCGATTCCATGCGGCTGCGGATGAACGCTTCGACGACGGGCTTCCTCGACATAGGTTTAGCCGCACGGACTCCGGCGTCGTCGATGGCGGCCTGGATGAGCTGCTGCGCCCGCGCCAACCGCTCCCGTCGCTCTCGGTCGCGTTTCTCGTCGGCGTCCTCCTGCCACTCCTCGAGCTCGGCGGTCAGCTCCTGCGACCAGTCCACGGCCGCCCACCATGCGTAGGAGACACCCGCGCCGATGAACCGCAGGTCCATCCCTTCAAGGTCACCATCATGACTGGCCGCATTGTTCCGGATGCCGGCGGGTACCCCTTCAGCGTCGCCGAGGAACTCCGCCAGGTCGAACATCCGCTCTCCGAGTGTGACGAACGCTGCGCCCACGTGCACTGCAATGTCGAGCGCGTCGTCGAGAGTGACCCCAGGAGCTGCGAACAACACATCGGTGTTCTTCACGACCATCGCCGGCAGCAGCCGGAGATTCCGTCCCGCCGCTTCCAGCGGAGCCCGCTCGAGCATCGCCCGGAGCTCCGCAGGGGCGACGGCCGAGGAGACGTCGTCATCGTCGGTCATGGTTCGACCGTAGCGGCTGAGACAGCGGGCACGACATCTACCGGAACACGGTCTCCACCGGCTGCAGGTGGAAGAGGCACTGGTCGGCGTTGTACTCCCTGACCTCAGCGGTGATGGCGAGGTTCGTCCCGACACCGATGCCGTCCGGGGTCTCACCCGTGTAGTGCATGTCGTACGTCGTGTTCACGTCGTTGAACTGGAACGCCGGGCCCGGCGCGGACGTCTCGCTGAAGTCGCCCGCGCCGACAAGGATGTCGTACCGTGTCTTCGCCCCGTCGTGCGGAGCCATCGCACCGATAGAACCGTCGAATCGGACGGTTCGTCCTTCGTTCTCGTCCGCGAACGCGCCGATCGATGCGTCGCAGGTGTCGGTGAGTTGCAGCAGTGCTGCGAACTGGGGCGAGTTCTCGGCCGTGATGACCTCCGTAGTGTCCGTGGTCGGGCTCGGGCTCGGCGCCACGATTTCCGACGGGCTCGCGGCGGTGCGTGCGGGCTCCGAACTCGGCGCCACCGAGTTGGCCGGCGCTCCCGCCTGAGCCGGTGCGTCTTCGTCGCTGCCGAACACCCCGGTGACGCCGAGCACGATGACGACGACGAGCGCTGCGGCTCCCGCTCCGGCTGCGAGGAGCGTACGACGACCGATGCGCTTCTTGGGCCGTCGGAACTCCAGCTGCGACTGCAGCCGCCCCTGGGTCATCGAGACCAGTTCCCAGCCGTCCTGCTCCCACCTCGTCCGAGTCCGGGATTCCATCCCACGCACGGACTTCACCGTCCGTGTCTCGTACGTCGGCTGTTCCTCGGTCATCTCGGCCCTTCGCATTCCCGCCGACAATCTGCCGAGCTTCTCTCAGGGTAGCCATCCGAGTGAAGACGCCGGCGTCCCTGCTGCAGCGGCAGCGTGGCTGCGCGCGCATCGTGACGGCGACGACCTGTCGTCGGTGTACGTCGGGACGGCGAAGACCTGGACGACATACGTGTCCGTCACCGGGGTCATGGCCGCGTCGGACACGACCGTCGCGACGGCTGCCGCGGTTGCTGCTGCGCATCCGGACCTCAGCAAGCTGTCCGTGTCCGGGTCCGGGGTGACCGCGGTCGTCCCAACAGAGCGTCAGGCCAAGGCGGTGGTCGCAGCGTTCGAGGAGACACTTGCCGACTAGGACGGACAGCGTGTGTCTGCATGGTGGCCGGACGGGAACGGCAGCGAAGTGTCCGGCAGGGTCGGGTCCGCCCGGTGACCTGTCGGCCGGTCGCGGGACGCTGAAGCCATGACGGACACGGCGGCATTGGCGCGGGACGTTGCCACCCGTGCGCACAACGGGCAGACGGACAAGGTCGGCCGGCCGTACATCGAACACCCCGCCGCAGCGACGGATGGTGAAGTCCGCGAGTGCCTGCGCACGGAGCCGCTCGAGCGCGTCGTCGAAGGGCAGCACCGGTGGGACTTCGACGGGTCGTACCGGCACGAGGTTCGGCGGTCGCCGGAGCACTGCGTCGAGCGGTTCTGTCCATCGGGCCATGCGGTGGTGCGTCCTTCCGGTCTGCTGCAACTATGCGCGGCCCCGGGTCAAGGCAGCAGTCCCACGTTCGGGCCGCGCGGCACCGACCGCACTGCCGCGGTCGCGGATGTCCAGCCGGCGAACTTCCCGGGACGCGAAGCGGCCCGTGGTCCGGCGGTAGCCGCAGGGTCGAGGCGAGATTCCAGGACGCGGGATTTCCGGGACAGGAGAGGTGAGATCTGGGAGGGGAAGAGCAGCCGGACGTTGGACACGTCGTAGGTGAGAAGAGACACCCTCGTCAGCCGACCGACGCGGACAACCGGGACAGCTCTTCGGAGTGAGAAGCCGGGACAAGCTGACGTCCGCCCGCGACTTCGTCACGGGCGAGCGGGCGCGACGTTCACGGACCGGCAGCCGGGACGGGTCAGCGGGTCGGACTCTGTCCGGGTCCGCTGGCGCGTCCCCGGCGTTGCCGGTGCGTGTTCGGAAGCGTCTGCGTGGCGTCTGCTTGTCCCGGGCTCGCTGCGCTCCCCCGGGTGCGGTCGGGAACGTCGACGGGACGTGCGTCGGTTCGTTGACGATGCTCGCTCGTTCCTCGCTCGCGCTCCCCTGCGGGTCGCGGGCCTCCCTGGGGGTCGGCCCTCTGTCGGCTGCGCCGTCAGCGTCTGCGGGGCGTTGACGGGTCGAGGTCTGGGCGGTGGGCGGTGCGTCGTCTCGGCTGCGGATGCTGGACGGCTGCGGGACGTGTCGTCACGGAGGCTGGGACGCTGCGGGTTCGGACGGGGTTGGGGGTCTTGGGGTCGCTCCCTCGTTCCTCGGTCGCGAGCCGCTGCGCGGGCGGGTGACGGTGCGTGGACGACGTGGTGGCGGCGTGTGGTCGGAGCGTCAGGGCTGCGTCACGTCGTCGGGACGGTGGCGGTGCGTCGGCGTGACGAGGAGCAGGGTCGGTGGGGTGCGGGTGGACATGCTGGCGTGAGGTCCTGACCGGGGCTCTCGTTCCTCGTGCCCCGGTGCTCGGTCGTTCCTCCCTCGCAGCGCTGCGCGCACGTCATCGTCACGGTTCGGGACGGGGTCGGTGCGGTGTCGATGCGTGAGCGTGGGGCGTGACGGTGTCGGTGTGGTGGCGGTGCGGTGGCGGTGCGTCGTTGACGTGACCTGGTGTCCGCGCGGAGCGCTGACCACACATGAGGGGCGCGACGACGTCGGGACGGTGGCGGGACGCATCCGTGACGAAGGTCTCTGGGGCGTCAGGCTCCGAGGCGGAACCAGCCACGGGGCGTGACGCTTCGGGACGCTGAGCGGACCGTGGAGTCGTGACGGTTCCGGGACGGGACCGGAACGACGACGGAGCGACCCCGAGGGAGCGACTCGGCAGCGATGAGCCTGCGAGACGGGGACGACGGGACACTCCTGCACTGAGGGCGACAGCGCTCAAGGAGGGACCCGCCTCGGACGCGAGGAACGAGCGGACGAGGGCATCGCTTGGAGCGAAGCGACGCGATGCGCGAACGACGAGGAACGAGGACGTGAGCCCCCGAAGAGAGGCACGAACGACGGGGCGCCCACCGCACGGTGCGAACCCAGACGACCACCCTGAGGCACGAAAGGGCAGCGGGAGACGGGTGAGGCGGCGGGGGATTTCGGCGGCGCGGCTTGGGCGTTATTGGTATGTCAGAGATTCGCTGGAGGGGTATCAGGTGTCGCCTTTTTCGCCGCATCTGTGGTGCTCGAACGCATGAACGGGAGCACGCCATTTGGGGTGGCCGCGCGGAGAGCTCTTCCAGTTGCCATCACCGCAACCGCCCCGACCGCGGCTCGCGTCGTCCCGTTCAACCAGGTGCCCTCCGCGTGCCCAACTCCGGACGTCGCGACCGCGAACCGAGTGGACCCGTTCTACGCAGGCCTCTGGGCCACCGGCTCGCAAGCCTCATGGCTGTCCGTCGAACAGGCACACGCGCAGCAGCGTGAAGGCCTCGGCCGGCTTCCTGCACACCTCGACGTGGACCGGAAGACCGCGCTTGAACGTCTCACCGGACCGGCGCTGCCGAAGCGTCTGAACGCGATGGGCGCCCTCAACATGTGGCGCACCTTCACGGGCGAGCAGGCTGCTGCTCTCACCGGTGACGTCGAACTCGCGGGGAAGGCCCGCACCTGAACGGACCTGTTCGCAGCCGGAGTCGCAGACACCGGCATCTTCTCCAACGGCCTGTTCAACACCCAGGGCACCGCCCGCGGCACCTTGTACCGCCCGAGCCGGACGACTGTGTTCCAGCAGAAGGTCCGCCCGCATCTGACGTACCCGGAGATGGTGTCCGTCACCGGCGGGTACCCGTGGGAGTCCGGTTCCCAGTTCGACCGGCTCAACCTCCTCGCCGTCGAGCTCGGCCTCCGCACCGCCGAATGGTGCCCCGGTGTCGGGACGGTCCTCGGGGAGAAGCTCTCAGGCTTCGACCTGCTGTCCCACACCGGAGCGGCGGACCACTCCGTCGGGTGGGACACAGGCAGCAGCGGACGTCACCGTCGTCCGGGAGGACGGGCTCCGCATCGCCGTGGAGGTCCCGCATCCACCGGTGCGTCGTTCGAAGCGAAGGTGGAACGGTGGGCGAAGCTTCTCGCGAAGCATCGCCTCGCCGACTCCGGCATCGTCGTCGTGTTCGTCGTCGCCCCACGACCGGACAAGCACGTCCAGGTGAAGGAAGTCGCCGTCGCCGTCCGCAAGGCCGTCGCAAAGGCGACCCGCGCCTACCCGGGTGTGAACTTCGACCGGACCGCGGACCGGATGTTCGTCGCCGAGCGGACGTCCTGGTTCCCGGAGCCCCGCCACGTTGACCGGTCATTCCTCACCCTCGCGGCGTACAAGCCGTCTGGGCCCGCGGACCAGCTGTGAAAGCCGGCGCTGCTGCTCGAGCCACGGGTTGTCCCGTTCGCCCCGACCAGCCCGGACACCGCAACCGCCATCCTCCGCAACGCGTCCATGCTTCGCGGTGTCCCGCACTGGCTCCGCCGGAAGGACACTCCCCCACTGTGGCCGCAGAAGGTGTCCGAACTCGGCTACCCCGGCATCCCCGTCCCCACCGCGTCCCGACCCGAGACGTACAAGGCCAAGCCCCTCGGGCAGGGACACGGAGTGTCCGGAGCCACCAAGCCACCGAAGCGGCTCCGGTCCACCGTCTGACAGGACCTGCGTCGACGGTGGCGTCTGCCACGATGACGACGTGGACCTGCAGCAGACCGACGTCATCTCCGGCCTTCCCGCACCTGTCGCGGTGAAGTTCCTCCGGTACTTCAGGGGGCCAGGCGCGATGGCCCCGTTGGGGACGCCGCTCCTGGACCCTGAGCACGGCACCGACCGAGACGCGCTCGTGCGACTCGAAGCCGACGGCTACGTCGAGCACATAGCCGACCACCAGTGGGGACCGTCGTACCGGACAACCACCTCCGGGAACGCAGTCGCGAACCACCGGTGGACGAAGCCAATCACGCGAAAGACCGCGGACCGGCTCCTTGACGAAGCAGTCACGCGCGCGAAGGCGTTCAACGCTGACGACACTCGCGCCACCATCATCGCCCGGATCCGCGTCTTCGGCAGCTACCTCAATCGGGAGAAGGACCGCCTCGGTGACCTCGACCTCGGCCTCGATGTTCGGCTCCGCCGCACCTACGACGGCGCTGAAGCGTTCTCCTATGCGCAGCGCGCCGGGGTTCTCTACGCCGACAGCCTCGTCAACCACGAGGCGTGGCTCCGCGCTGAAGCAGCAAAAGCCGTCCGCGGCCGCTCTCGCAGCATTAGCCCCACCACTGAGAACCCCGCCGACCTCGATGGGCCATGGCGGGACGAGTACGAGTTCGACGGGTTACACCTGCTGCCCGAGATAGCCCAGCAGGGCACGGCAGACCTCGGCTGGTAGCCGTCCCTTCAGCGCTCGCGCGTGATCGCCACCTCGTGCGGGCTCAAGCGGTGCCGTCGCCGCCCACATGTTGGGCATGACAGTCAGCCGCACTGCTTCCGCCGC
The DNA here is from genome assembly GCF_003234475.1 of Curtobacterium sp. MCBD17_008. Taxonomy (NCBI): domain Bacteria; kingdom Bacillati; phylum Actinomycetota; class Actinomycetes; order Micrococcales; family Microbacteriaceae; genus Curtobacterium; species Curtobacterium sp. MCBD17_008. The sequence goes on from NZ_QKTK01000006.1 coordinate 179,310, forward strand.
CCGTGAGTCCGCCCGCCACCGTGACGGGAAGTTCGTCGGTGAAGTAGCCGTCGGTGAACATGGCGTCGATGGCGGACGCCTTGTCCGGGTCGTCGGTGACTGTGCCATCGTGGAGCAGGAGCCGACTCGTCGGGGTGCCGACTGACGCCGCAGCTTCTCCGCCCGAGCGCGTAGCCATGCCGAGTCGTCGATTGGGGTCCCGATGAACTCGGCCTCGACGCCCTCCGGTGGGGTGAGCACGACGCCTCGGACCCCCGGATGAGCGGCGCGTGCGGCCGCGGTCGTATTAGCTCGACGCATCACGGAGATGTCGCGCTCGAGTTCGGTGATGCGTCGCACCAACTCGTCGAGCGTCTTCGGGTCATCGGGTCATCGGGTCATCGGGTCATCGGGTCATCGGGTCATCGGGTCATCGGGTCATCGGGTCATCGGGTCATCGGGTCATCGGGTCATCGGGTCATCGGCCAGCGTCATCAGTTTCCCCGTGGTGGTGTTGGTCGGCTCGCCGATCCTATGGGCGGACGGTGACACGTTCTGGTGCCGTGGTACGGCGAACGCTCCGCCGGCGCGACGCTATGGTGCTGGGGTGAGTGACGCTCAGGCGACGTCGGCCGCCGAGGACGAGGAGTTTCGTCGTTTCGTGCAGCAGGTCCGCAACAGCGTGGTGCGGCGGCGCCTCAATCCACCGATCTCGGCTGAACGCGCCGAGGCTCTGCTTGCTGACGAGCGAGCCCTCCGTCAGGAGTTCGATGCACGCCGCATCGGACGATCGTCACCCCTCAGTTCCGTTGACGGTTCCGTCTAAATCCTGTCGACGCGCGAGACACTTACTGCGATGCCTCTGACCTCGGCGCTCGGCGTCTTGTTCTTCTGGATGTCTTCGCTCGTCGTGCTCCTCGGTCTGGGCTACAGCGCGCTCCAGCAAGGGCTTCGAGAGGACTTGGTCTACGAAGGGACTGCACGAGCACTTCTCTGGGATTCCGGTGCCACAGGCACGTGATGGCTTGGCAGCCCGATGCAGGTGACATCGTCTGTCTCGTGCTGGCGGGCTTGTGCTTCCTCGGCGCGGCCGTTCTCGTGATCGTCACCCTGTACCAGGCGACGCGAAACGGGCACCGGTCGGTGAGCTAGCTCGCCGTCGCGAGAGCGTCCCGCGCGTCCCCCGGGTGGGAAGATTGACCGGACCGCAGACCGCATCCCCGCCGCGGGGAAGACGGACCGTCCGCTCCCTGACTTCTGGCTCGGTGACGGCCTCACCGACTCGTTCGAAACCCTCGCGACACGCAGGCGACGAAAGCGCTCGGCTGCGTCCTCAACATCCTCGCCGGCCGTGACGACCTCGCTGCACGCCGCGTCCACCCGCTGCGCACCAGCGACACCGGCGGAGCACCCGCGTGGGTCCGCGACGACGGCGCCGTCTGCTTCCGCGCAAGCATTGATTCAGACGCCGCCTCCGCCCGCCGTCTCCACTACTGGAAGCTGCCCGACGGCACCGTCGAACTGATCCGCATCTTCATCCACGACACGTTCGAACCGTGATGGGCGTACGGCACCGCACATAGTATGAGAGCGCGCGCGGTAGACGCGCACTCTTATACTCCCGGGGTAGGGGACTGCTGCAGGTTTCGTTGACTCGTTCGTCTAGGCCGCGAGAGCGACCTGTGGGTTGATGATCGTCTCGTACTCGATCGGGGTCAACTTCCCCAGGCCACGTTGCCGC
>NZ_QKTK01000007.1:0-176883 GCF_003234475.1 Curtobacterium sp. MCBD17_008
GATCACATCACGGCGGAACTCTTCCGGATACGCCTTCACCATGGCGCACATCCTTCCAGCAGGAGCCAACGCCCCTACCTGTCAGGAGTCAACGAAACCTGCAGCAGTCCCTAGTTAGGGCGATGGAACAGCACGAAGCTCTCCGCGCACTGCTCGCCATCGGCATCCGCGCCACGCCCGCGGACGCCACCTCACTCATCACTTCCGACGGCGCAGTCATCCGTTGGGGGCGCACACGACAGCTGCCCGCCCCATCCGACGTGCAACGTGAACTGCGCCGACTCGGCCGCGAGAACGGCTGCTGTACGCAGTTGATCGCGTCACGCCGACGCTCGCTGCCGCGGCGCTTGCAGACGGCCGGCTCATCGTCGTATCCGACGGCACCGTTGTCGCAGACCAGGCCCGGCACGGGCTCGAGGATGCGCCAGCATCTGCCCCAGCCCCGACCAGGGGCCCCGCGCCGTGCGGGCAGTACGCGGTGCTCCGCGCCCTCCTGGTCGCCCCCGAACCGATGACGCAGCAGCAGCTCGCAGCGGCAACCGGACTGACGCAGCCGGCGGTATCGAACGCGCTTCGAGCGCTTACCCCGCTCGCCCAGCGCGATGTCAAAGGCTGGTTCGCCGCAGATGCAGACGCTGCGTGGGAGCGAGCGATCGCCGTGCCAGTGAACGGGGTCACTACGTACTGGTGGTCCGACCGACCCCTCACTGAGCAAGCCGCGGCGCTGCCCGACGGAGCGCTGGTCAGCGGCGACCTCGCGGCCGACCGCATCGCCGCGTGGCGGATGCCCGAGCATGCCAATGCCTACGTGCGGTCGGGTGTCGACCTCAGTAGCCGCGGCTTCGCGCTCGGACCAGTGGCGACTACACGCTCTCCGTCACCGTTCCCGCCGACAAGACCATTTGGGCCACCGCCACGCACGCCGGCCGCCCCGGCACTGCCGATCCCGTCATGACGGCGCGGGACGTTCTCCACTCCGGCACCACCGGCGACCAGCACGAAGCTGCCGAACGGATCCGCGCGGCGGTCATCCGGCCGCGCGCACCAACAGCATGAGCATGCGAGACGACAAGGGCCGCCTCCGGAACGACGACGGCAGGTGCGCTCGAGACCCACGCCACTCGTACGGCGGTGCGCCCCTCCAGCAGCGGCAAACAGTGCACCTCGTCGCAAAGATGAAGACCGGCGACGCCGCTTACATCGCCCTCGAGGACCTCAGCACCGTCCTCGCCGGTCACTCCGAAGCGCGCATCATCGGCGGGCACATGGTCTCCCTCACCACCACAGCGTTCCCCACGCCCAGGCTCACCCCACGACGCACCGGCGACGTCGACGCAGGCATCCCCGTCGAACTTGCCAGTAGCAACGCACTTCACGACGCGCTCCTCGGGCTCGGGTACGGCGCTCATTCGGACGTCGGTGTGCTCGCCCACGAGCTCATTCGACGCACCCTGATGGAGCTACCCGACGAGCCCTGACGCCGGGGTGGCGACATTACGCCTGCCCGAGGGTCCTCAGCGACATGTCGATCTCTCGGCGACCAGCGTTCACCACTTCCGCCAGCTTTTCGTTCGCAGATCTGACCGGAAGCCATTGGGCAATCCGACTCGCCGGAACACGGCCGAAGGGCACCGCGACCTTCACACGATCGAGAGCAGCAGCAAGCAATCTCCTCGCGTCCTCTACCCGTTCTCGAAGGTCCATGACGTCCAACCATTCTGTTGACGTGAGAGCTCCGTACTGTTGGGCGACGCGAACTCGCATCGCCAGGTCGAGAAGCTGCTCCGCCGTAGCCTGGAGCTGGTGCGCGGTGGCCGCGATGTCGTTGACAACGCTGAGCGCTCTAGCCTCGTCCAGCCGCGTTCCCGAGGCAGCCGAGATCTCCGCCACCACATTGTCGGCTGTGACAACACCGGTCGGCCCGATGCTGAATCGCTCGATGCCCACGGCGTCGAGGGCCGCAGTTGCATCCTCGTTCCAGCCATTCACCACGTATACCCGAACCGCTCGCATCTCAGCTCGCTCGATGACCGGCAGGACCTGGTCGGCGGTGGCGCCGCGCGGCCGAAGCAACGCTGCAGAAACAAGGAGGTCGTCTTCGAGGATGACGAGCTGAGCGGTGTTCGTGACCGTCTTGAGCTTCCTCACATCAACGCCGCTGTGGGCGAGATGGTCCCGGATGGTCGCGGCTGCCTTCGTCTTCGTCATGATCGTTGCCACGCTGAAAGGGTGCCAGATGTTCAAGGGAGGGGCGTTCCATCCCCGGTCTCGCGTGCGATCGTGACCGACCGGGATGGCGAGGACCATCCCGGCTTCCTGCCTGACCAGGCAAAACCCGCGTTCCGAGTGCCGTTCGCGCGAGCAACGCATAGGCGTCACATGACCGAAACCCAGACCCGCTGCATGACGTGCGGCGTTCCGATTGTGTCCGCGCATACCGAATCCATGACCGTTGCCGGTGTGAACCACCACCTCGAGCCCATGCTCACGATGGACGAACTCAGCCGCTACACGCAGACCTCGAAGAGCACGCTCTACTCGCTGCGAAGCCAGGGACGCGGACCCAAGGGAGTTCGCATCGGTCGGGCGCTCCGATTCCGGAAGTCCGACGTCGACGCATGGCTCCACATGCTGAGCGACGAGTCGCAGGCAGCCTGATGAGCGTCAAAAAAGCGGACAACGGACGTTGGCGAGCCCGTATCTATCACCGTGGCAAGCAGGTCTCGATGGCGACGTTCGACCGGAAGAAGGACGCCGACGCCTGGGAGCTCGGACAGAAGACGAGTCTCGCGTCCGGAACCTGGTCCGACCCGCGGAACGCCGAGATGACGCTCGCCGAGCTCATCAAGGAATTCCTGACCGAGCGGCGCGGACTTGTGTCGCAGCAGACCTACGACACCGACGAGAGCAACCTCCGCCTCCATGTTGCAGACCAGCTGAAGCGACTTCCCATCGCCTCCATTGATGGCCGCCAGCTGCGAAGGTACGTCGCCAATCTCGTGCGCACCAAGCGACACAGCACCGCGAAGCGGATTCGGGAGTCGCTCGGTGGGGTCTTCGCATACGCCGTGAGGGAGGCGTACATCTCGCACAACCCAGTTCTCGACGCACCGCTCGGTCGTGGGGACGGAACGGAAGCAAACACGGTACGGCCCTTCACCGAGTCGGAGTTCAAATCGATGCTCGTGGCTCAACGAGCCCTGAACCCGAACTACGCAGACATCGTCGAGTTTCTCCGAGAAACCGGCCTGCGCTGGGGAGAGATGAAGGCGCTCCGTGTCCGCAACGTCGTCACGAACCCCTTCCTCGCCATCATGGTCGAGCGTTCGAAGAGCGACGGATACCCCGAGAAGCAGACGAAGGGACGCCGCAGCCGCAAGGTCCCCCTCATGGGTAACGCAGGGAAAATCGCGATGCGCCATGCCGATGGCAAGTCGCCCGACGCGTTCCTGTTCCGGTCGACCGGCGGCTCCGAGCTAAGCGGACCGAACTTCACCCGCGACCTTCGCTGGAAGACGACGGCAGGAGACCATCGCGTCCACGACCTTCGTCACACCGCGGCAACGGCGTGGATGAGCGACGGAATCAACGTCAAGACCATCTCTGTGTGGCTTGGTCACAGCACGACACAGCAGACCGTCAACCGCTACTCCCACTGGATGAACGACGACGGAGACATGGCCGCCATCGCGCGGATGATGCGGGCTCGACGCGAGCGCTCGGAGGAACGAGACCTGTAACAAGACTCAGCAAGCAAAGTCGAACGGGCGTGGCCCGGCTGCTCCGTCTCAGCGGTCCTCGCCGAGCACCAAGGAGAACGCCTCGCTCGAGAGTGTTGGCACGCCGAGGTCACCAGCCAGCGCCACCACGGCGCGGTCGTTCGACACCACCACCCACTCCGCACCGAATAGACCCAGCTCGGCCTCGGCCAGCGCGTCCAGCGCGCACGCGAGCAACAACGGGTCGGCATTTCCAAGATTCGCGTAGAGGTCGATGAGGGTCGTGTCGTCAGCTGGAACACGTTGGAGGACGGCAGCGAGGTGCAGGAGGACGCCCTCGTTGGTCGTGTATTCGAGCGGGCGCAGCGAATCGACGTCCGGAAGGAATCGTGCTTCGTGGAGCACCTCGGACGGTAGCCGACACTGCTCGTGCACGAACGCCGAGGAGCGCTGCTCCTGGGTCAGCCGAGTCAACACATTGTTGTCGAGGAGGTAGAACGTCCCCATCATCCGAGCGCCTCCCGGAAGTCCCGGATCTCTCGCGGCCGGATCTTGTTCGCGCAGACCGCTCGGCAGAACTCACCTTCGGTGATCTTGCCGGCATCCAGCGCGCCGAGCATTCGAACGGACAGCTCTCGGCCGTTGTACGTCCGGACCCCGTTCACCGGTCTCGGCTGGCGGCCCTGCGACTTGGGCCGATTTGCGAACTCGAGGCGAAGTTCCTCGAGATGTTGCTGAGCCCCGGAACGGCTGATGAGCCCGAGTCGCTGGAGGCGCACGACCATGGCGCTCGGAGTCACTTTGAACGAGTCGGCGGTACTCCTGATTTCCCCGAGATCGTCGGACGAAACCGTTCTCATCTGCGCCACCGGCATCAGGATCTCGCCAACGATGTCGTACTCGCGGCCCGGGTTCGACGCAAGGTTCCGGCCGTCGTAGGTGACCGGCGCGAAGATGCCGCGAGCGACCAAGACCGTGAGGAGGGTCAGCGTGAAGAGCTGACGCCCCTCCGGCTCCTCATCGTCGCCGTGATTCCCCCTCGAGAGGAAGATGTACGGGATCTTCCTGTCCTTGATGGTCAGCCCACTGAACTTGACCTCGATGAGCTGCGGCATGAAGCCGCGGACGCTGCGCGAGACGAGGATCTGGTGCGCCTCCAGTGTATCGATGAGCAACGATAGGGCGGCACTCTTCGATCGAGCCGAGCGGAGTACGGCCACATCCAAGTCGAGAGCCGTGAGCAGTACGGCGGAGTCCTCCTCGATTGTCGCCCGAGGCCTCCGGAGGACTCCAACGATCTTGTTGTCGACGAGCGACTTGTCGTGAGTGCGCAGCATCATCTGCTTCCGAACAAGATCCTTCACGATGAGCTCGACGTCGCTGAGCTCGATCGTCGTACGCGAGTTGACGGCGAAAGTGTCCTTGCTCAGCCCTTGCAGTAGTTTCTTCGTCTTCGTTTCGACCTGCGCCCGAACCAGCTCGCGCGGCGCGAAGCAGAGCGCGTACGGCACCTGTGCGGTGCGCGCTAGATCGACGAGATCCGAGAAGCTGATCGTTGACCGTTCGAGGGCGTGGCGATACGGAACACGTGCGCTCACGACAGAGTTCTCGAACAGCTCGACGAAGACGACGCGGTCGATCATCACGCGACTCCCGTGCAGGGTGACCGCGATCGTCCCTGACTGGTCGAGGCTCACGGCATCACCTCGTGGTGGCTCAACGACCCCGACCCAGTGGCTGCAGCGCTCCCCATCCGACCGACGATCCCTCATGTCGGCAGTCAAAGCGACCCCGAGTTCGGGTGTGGAGCGAGTCCGCTCGCCGACCGGAGGTCATCGAGAGGGTGGCGCCTACGAATGCGCTTTGACCCAATCCTGCACCAGACCACCGGCGCGCAGCGCTCGAGAGCCCCTACGCTCTGGGCATGGGTGTTCTCACGGTGACAATTCGGCCCGGTCGGCGCACGGAAATCCAGAACATGCCGTTCGAGGGCAATGGACGCGGCTACACCATCCTCGGAGACATGTTCGGCGCATCACGGCAGGGTCAGGTTGACTACTTCCCCAGCTCCCGATCGTGGTCGGTCTCGCGGCCGCACGCGAATGCGGTCATCCTAGGACTTGCCGCACGATACGACCGGCTGAAGGTCGTCCAGCACGGCGGTGTCGAAAAGTGCGTGGAAGCGTGCTGGAAGATTGGACTCCCCGGGAACGCGTGGCTCTGCGAATGCGCATGTGCTGGACGAAATCACGGCTCGGCGCAGCCGTTCAAGGTCACAGTGGGCGGTAGTGGACCCGGCGGACAACTCTCGGTGCAGGCTCGTGCGCCCCACGAGTTCTACGTCGGCTGACCAAGGGTCCAGTCGGCGAAAGAGTTGCGCGAAGGCGAGTTCAACTCAGTCGTGGGCTGGCCGTGGCGTCAGCGCACCGAACTTCCGAGCTACTGATACATCGAGCCGCCACCCGGACGCGCCTCCGGAGGTAGTGACAGCGCAGCCGGCGGCGTCCACCGACTCCTGTTACGCCTAGCCATCAGAGCCGCCTCGGCTGCAACGTGCGCCGGGTCACCCTGCAACGCTCGACGAGGATGTCCTGCTTGCGGCCCTGCCAGGACGATTCGACCAGCACGGCCGTCTCGGATGCGGCCGCGGCGAAGCACTTCAGGTGCAACGGGCCGACCCCTTCGAACTCGATCGTCGCCCACACCGGTTGCCGCGGACCGATCGCCTGCAGCTCGCCGGCGAGCTCGCGGTCGAACTGCACCGGTTGCAGCAGCGTCACGTCCGGGAACTCCGGCGGGTACCACTGATGCTCGGGAGGCATGAGCGTCATCACGGACGCTGCCTCCGACAGATCGTTCAGCTCTCGCCGGGGGCACCGATCCGAGCGTCGACGTCGTCCTCATGCGCCGGAGTGCGCCAGCCGGTGAACGTCCAGCCGCCGTCGGGGCTCCAGTACAGCGCGCGCTTGTTCGAGAGGGTGCTCGCCACCCAGAGGTGCGTGACGCCCTCCGGCAGTGTCGGATCGGGCAGCGGCTCGCCGTCGTCGACGTCCATCGGGGCGAAGAGCTGCGCGAGGAGCTCCGGATGAGGGCCCGGACGGAGGTCGTCGTCGTCCAGCTCGTCGACATCGCTGAGGGCGTCGGTGACGAGGAAGGGGCTGCCGATGGTCGCCCAGATGAACGCGTGCCGTTCCGCGCCGCCGGCGCGCAGGAGCTTCCGGGGCACATCCTCGTTCTGTTCGAAGACGCGGTCGATCCACGGCAGAAGCGTCACCGGATCCTGCCAGCTGTCCCAGCCGTGCGTTCGGATCTCCGCCCGACCGAACACGCCGGCGATCGACGGGAGGTAGCTGACTCCGAGTCGGCTGATCGCCTCGAGCGCCTCCGCGTGCTTCTCGCCCGCCGCCCAGGTGTCGGCGGGGAACGCTCCGTCTTCAAGGACCCCTGCAGGTAGCGACTGCAGCAACTGTGGGAGGCGTGCGCGCGCGAGCTTTAGGTTCGCGTTGTGCCGGAGCGTCAGGAACCAGGCGGGCGTCGTCGGGTCGAGGTCGAGGGTACTGCCTTGCCGCTCGAGCGCGTCCGAGAGCCGCTTCCACTGCACGTCGTGATCGGAGACGACCTCGAGCGGTGCGGTGCGGCCGTCGGCGAGGAAGATCAGCCCGTCAGGCATCGACTGCTCCGTGCCGTCGTCGAGGCGAACGACCTGCACGTCGAGGTGCTCGGACACGATGGTGCGCGCCATCCGCTCCAGGATCCCCTCGACAGGGCGTGGACGCGGCTGACTCACCGGTAGTCGGCTCGGTCGAGGGACGCCTCGTAGCAGGACCGGTCCAGGTTCGTATTCCAGATCTGCCGGGGCGCGGTCGGTCGGAGGCTGCCGCCGCTGCGGGTACCTTCTTCGCGCCAGCGCCGGTTCAGCCACGACACCGTCTCGATCTTCGCGTAGACCTTCGGATCCGCACGGTGGAAGTCGTACACCTCGTCCAGTGCCGGGATCAGGTCAGTGTCTCGGGACGCGAGGATCACGAGGTCGACGTCGGGGCGGGCGGCTTCCCGGACGCATGCGAGCGCGCAGAGTACGTCGATGCCCTTCTCCCGCGGCCGGTCGTACGGGACCTTCTTGCCGTGGACGTCGAGGATCGGCTTGCCGTCCGCTCCGCGCTCGTAGCTGTACTTCAGGTCTCGCAGCTGCACGTCGACGCCGGCAGCTCGCCACGCGGCGGCCTGGTCCATGCAGCGTCGGTGCTGCTCCCAATCGTGGTCGACGTGGTGGAGGCCACGGAACGCGGTGACGCGGGTGACCTCGGCGTGCTCGTACCCGTCGCGCTGCACGCTGTTGCGCTGCTGGACGGCGCGCTTGGCGAACTGCATCGGGTGGATGAGGGACTCGTGGCGGTTGCCGCCCCGGTTGAAGACGTCGTAGGCGGTGAGGTGGACGTTCTGGTAGTCGACGACGACTGAAGCGCGCAACACGGCGGAAGCCTCCAGGGGAAAGAAAATCCCCGCCAATCCGGAGACGGCGGGGAGCAACAACAGAGAGTGTGGCATGCCCCGGTTTCGGTGTCAACGTCGGCGAAACGTGAGCGCTCGACGCTTCGGAAACGATGCCGTCGACAGAATCTGCGCGAACGATGGCGTGGACGACGTCAACGCCAGCGACGTTGCCGCCTGCACTACTGAGCCGGCTCCGACGACGCTTCGTCGTTGCCGAGCGGGCTGCGAACGAGGCCATGATGGTGCAGTGCCCCCCTACTACACAGCTCCCATGCTGCTACAGGTGCTTCCCCCCAAGCTGCGGTCTGGCACCATCTGGCAGTACACGTCGACCGCGGGGCTGCTTGGGATCCTAGAAACCGGCGGGCTCTGGGTGAGTTCCGCACGCACACTGAACGACTCCGGGGAGATCGAGTACGGAGCAGCGCGTATGCACGAGCGTTGGGCAGCGCGAAGGTCCGACTTCCCGGACGCAGAGGTGATTGAGGAGCTACTCGCTGAGGGAGCGCTCTCCCGCCGCCAAGATCTCTTCGTTGCGTGCGCATCGACGGAGGGCGATTCCCTGAGCCAGTTCCGCGCCTACGGGAGCTACGCGGTCGGTCTGCGAGCCGACATCCCGCTCCGCGTTCGACGTGATCGCTCAGGGGAGGAGGCTTTCGGCTTCAGCTGGCCCAGCGACGTGGAGGCCGACCTGACAGCGGACAACGGGTGGCGACCGGTCTTGTACGACCGCGACGAGCAGGACGCGCTCATCGACGCCTTCCTCGAGCACGTTGCGCGCAAAGTCGCTTCCAATGTCGCTTCAGGACGGACGACCGTCACTGAAGACGATGAAGCGGCAGACGACACGGCCTTCGAACGAGAGGTGTTCGCGTCGCAGTTCATCGCGGTCGCCGCCCACCTGAAGCACGAGGCGTTCCGGGATGAGAAGGAGGTGCGCCTCTTCGCGCAGCTCTCGCTTTCCAACCCGGCCGTGAAGGTCCGCGCCGGCCGTCTTGGTCTCACTCCGTTTTTCGTTGCGGAGCCGAACCCGGGCCCGGACGCGGAGTCCGAGCTCGACTCGGTCCTCACAGAAGTGCGGATCGGGCCAGGCCTCCTCGATCCACGAGCCGCGATGGACGGCCTGAAGATGGGGCTGCAGAAGTTCAAGCTCTCGGCGCTGGCAACGCAGCTAGAGATCCCCCTACGCTGACGCGGTACGCCTCAGAGGGTGCGGGCGTCGAGAAGGGTGCGGGTCAGCCGCTCGAGCGGCGGATCCATGTCGATCGAGATCGGCGTGCCTTCGACGGTGATCGTCGACGCGACGGGGTCGTCGGGCAGGCCGGTCACGTAGTCGGCGTCGCCGTCGTCGCGGGTGATGCCGGCGGCGGCGAGGGCGCGTTCGGCCCAGGCGGTGACGGTGGGGCTGCAGTCCCGCCAGCAGCTCAACCCATAGAACGCGTACCGGACGTGGCGACCGTCGAGCTCGTGGACGCCGACGAAGCGTTGCGCGACGTCGGTGACGTCCTGTTCGGTGGGGCCGTCGGTCCATTCGAGGACGAGCCAGCTCCCCCAGGCGTCGTCGCGGTCAGTGACGTCGATGTCGGCGTCAGGGAACGCTGCGATGAGGGCGTCGCGTGCGCGGGTCCTCGAGGGTGTCGACGGTGGCGCCGTCGTCCCAGCGGGCTGCAGCGGCGTCGAGTTCGGCTTGCAGGGCTGCGGCGGCGGGGTCGATTTCGCCGGCGTGGATGGCGGAGCGCATCGCGGCGTCCCACGCTTCCGCGCGGTCAATGTGGACGCCGCGGCGCTCGAGGGTCTCTTGGACGGCGTCGGCGTCCTCGTTGACGCGCGCGACCAGTTCAGCCGCGGCGTGCGAGCGCCTGAAGTCGTCGGCTGCAGTGCGGCGCTGGCTGGCAGGATCGCGTTCGTCGTCGGCCCGGTCCGGGCGGTCAGTGCGATCAGCCATAAGTGTGCGATGAGTCCTTGTCGTGGCCGGTGAACCGGGACGGCTCTGCGATGGTGGACATGTCCCTGGAATCGGCACGAGCGTAGCAGTCCGTGCGCATAGGGGTCGGGTCTGGGTGGTGCGCGTCGGCCGCCGACGCGTTAGGTGCGCCGGCGGCCTCCGAGTCGGTGTGGGCCATGCCCTTCATGTGCCCAGGGTTCGCAGAACCTCGGTCAGCGGTCCCCGGGGCACTTGCCGTTGGCGATGGTGTCGAGCATCTCGGTGAAGTCGGCAATCGCTTCATCGACCATCTCCTGGGGGATCGTCTCGGCGTCACGGTGCACGGTGCCGCCGACCTCGTTGAGGATGCGAGGACGATGTCGCCGGTGCGGTGCGGGGTGAACGCTGCGGGGATGTCGCCGAGCAGGTCGAGGGCGACGGCGAGGTAGCAGGTGAGGGCGACGCGCTGGTCGGGGACGGCGGCGAAGGAGCGGGCGAGCGCGTCCGCAATGAGGGACTGCTGGTCGTGCAGCAGGCTCATCATCGCGCCGGTCCGCGCGGGGTTCGTGTTGCGGAGCAGCCGGTCGTGGATGTCGCGTTCGATGGCGTCGAAGAGCACGTCGGCGGCGCCGTCGCACCAGGCTGCAGCGCGGGCGGCGGTGTCGGGGTCGGTGAGGTCGAACCCCCAGGTGCGCTCGAGCTCGACGAAGCCCTCGTCGACGCTGTACAGGCCGCTGGAGCCGAGGGTGAGGACGACCGTCGTGGCCCAGACGCGGCTGGCGACGGTCGGGATGGCGCCTCGGCGTCCGCCGGACGGGGCGCTGAGTGCGTCGGGCAGGTACGCCAGCGGGGCACCACAGGAACGACGCGTTGCCGCGCTACCGGCCTTCTGTGCGTTCGGGGAGTGGGAGGGCGACGAGCGGGTCGGTGTGCACGTGGTCGTCGTCGAGTCCGGTGACGGCGCAGAACGCCCATCGTCCGCGGAGGAGCTCGCCGATGTCGTCGGGGAGGACGGGTGGTTCGCCGGGCGCGACGAGGAACGCACGGTGGGCGGTGCGGGGGTGGGTGAGGGTCACGATGCGGCTCCCTGCGTGATCTTCTCGAGCTGCTTGATGGCGTCCGCTTCGGCGGAGGCGAGGTCCGTTTCGGCGTCGCCGTAGTCGGCGGCGATCTCGTCGAGGATCCGGAGCAGGCCCATGTCGGCATCGCGGATCGTGTCGGCCGACACGTCGCCGTCAGCGTCGAGGTCGACGGTGCTGGGGATGGCGCTCAACCGGTCGGGGTAGTCGTCGTCGGCGCTGTCGGGGGTGGGGACGCCGTCGAGGTAGGTGGCGGCGATGGCGCCGATGGTGACGAGCACTTCCCGCGCGTCGGGGTCGCGGAGGGCTTCGACGTTGACGGTGCGGAGCTCTTCGATGAGGGTGCGTGCGGTGACGGCCCAGGCCGCGCTGCGGTAGGCGAAGAAGGTCCCCTCGACGCGGATGTGCGCCCAGCCGCGGCCGTAGAGCGTGTCGGTGGCGGCGAAGTAGGGGGTGAGGTCGATGGCGTCGAGGGTGGGGTCGGCGGCGCCGGTGAGCCACCGGGTGATGCGTTCGATGACGGCTGGGGTGGCGATGTCGAGTCCGTGCAGGGCGAGAATGTCGACCCAGCCTCGGCTGGGGTCGTACAGGCCGCTGGCGGCGAGCTCGAGGGCGAGGCGCATGGCCCACTCCTGGTCGGACTCGCTTTCCGGTGCGCCGTCTTCGTCCAGCCAGGTCGCGGGCATCGCCTGCGCCTCTGGGAGCCATGCGAGGGGGTGCCAGAACGCTTCAGGGCGGGTGGAGCCGAAGACGACGCGGTCGTCGGCCTCCTCATAGATCGGTAGCGGAATGCTGACGATCGGGTCGCTGAAGATGCGGTCGGCGGGGATGCCGGTGTCGAGCGCGTACTGCTGGCAGCGGCGGAAGGTGTCGCTGACGTGGGCGGTGACGAGCAGGCTCTCGTCCTGCTGGCCACCTTCGGGGGCGTCCATGCCGGTGTACGTCAGGTACGTGCGGTGCAGCGCCTGGTGGAGGGGCGCCAGACGTTGAGTGCTTCGGCGACGTCGTCATACGACTCGGTTTCGGCGGTCATGTCCATGCTCTCTGTGCTCGCCTTCGTTCGGATGCTCGTGCACTACTCACCCTGTGACGACCGACCGTCATACCGCTAACGTGTCACGTGCAGTACACCAGACCACCGACAATGTGAGCGGATCCGCCTCCGCGGTGCATAGGAGTGGGCGGGACCGTGCACTCGCGGAGCCCCTGACTGGAAGACGCCACACCATGACCACGCACCACTCCCCTCATCCCCGCATCGCCACGCGCCTGCTGATGCGTACACGGGGTGATCCTCTCGATCTGCTGATGGTCCGCCCCTTCCTATGCACCGCGGCGCCTCTCGTTCAGAAGCGGGTCCGGTTATCGTGAGCCGTGCCCACAGTGACCTTCGGCGACGAGTACGGATGGATGGTCGACGGTGAAGACCGGTCTGGGGATTCCTCGGCCGTCCTGCTCGATCCGCGCGAGTTGCCTGACATCACGGTCGGGGAACTCACCGGAACGTTCCGGGCTGCGGAAGCGCACTGGGGCGATACGGACGCCTGCGAAGCACTCATCTACAACGGCGCCGAAGGCTACCTCGACGCGCAGAATCTCGTGGTGAAGGCGACCTCGCTGGTCCTCCGCGACGGCGGACTCTGCGTCAGGGTCGAGTTCTTCCTCGACTGGCCGACGTCGACACTGCCGCACCACGTGGAGGACTTCGCCGGTCGGCTCGCTGCCGTCCGGAACGTCATCACCCCGTTCCTGCAGTCCCGCGGCTCGTCGATCCTGCAGCTGTCACAGCACGCCTACGGCCCATGGCAGGCAACCGAGGACGGTCGCTTCATCGCGACGATCGTCGCAACGCAGCCCGAGAACGCCGACACGCTGGCGGATCTCGCCGACCTCGGCGACGGCGTCGAGCGCCTCGTCGACGCGCTGGTTGGCGGGACGGCATCCCGCGACACGCTCGCGGACCTGATCCGCGGCGGCCACGCGGGGCTCCTGGTCGGTCTGCCGGAGGGAAACTGGCTCGACGCGAAGAGTCAGGAGTGGGACCTCACGTCGGACGGCGGCAAGTACAGCCTCGGTGTCGAGGTCAGCGCGTTCTGCAACGCTGAGGAAGGCGGCATCATCGTGTTCGGCGCGTCCACCGACAAGGGCCCGGAGCGTGGCAGCGGGGAGATCATCACCGCCGTCGGCGGGCTACACCAGGTGCGCACGCAACCGCGTACCTACGAGCAGATCCTCAGCGACTGGATCTTCCCGCTCCCGTTCGGGCTCCGAGTCGACGTCGTCACGGTCGGCGAGGACCGCCCGATCATCATGATCGACATCCCCGCGCAGCCGGAAGAGCTCAAGCCGTTCCTGGCGAAAGGGGCGCTCTCCTACGACGGCCGGAAGGTCGACGGCAAGGCGTTCACCGTCGCACAACGGCGCGGCGAGGACACGAAGCGGCTCGAGGCATCGATGCTGCACGCGCAACTCGCGGTCGGGCGCCGCTTCCTGCGGAACCTCCCCATCGACGACGGACCCTCGAGCTGACCATGTGCGCCGCGGTGCGCGTGGAACGCCACCGATGCGGTGGGCGGGCGCGACCACGTCCAGCGACAGCATGGCGGCGCAGATGATGGCGGCTACGACCACGAGCGCACGTCGCGGTGTTCCGCCCCGGGTTTAGTGGAGGCTCGGTAGTGTCGCTTCGACGGTAGTCGGAGCGGGGTTGTGACGGTAATGGCCTTGCTCGAACTCGACCGGCGGGACCATGCCGAGTTCGCCGTGCAGACGGCGGTGGTCGAACCAGTCGATGTACTCGACCGTCGCGATCTCAAGGTGCTCGATGCCGCGCCACGGTCCCTTGTTGCGGATCAGCTCGGCCTTGAAGATCGAGTTCACCGCCTCCGCGAGGGCATTGTCATAGCTGTCACCCTTGGACCCAACGGACGCGACCGCACCGGCCTCAGCGAGCCGGTCCGTGTAGCGAATAGCTCGGTATTGGACTCCTCAATCGCTGTGATGGATCAGCTGTGACAGATCTCGGTTCTCGCGTTGCCGGGTCCAGATGCCCATCTCGAGGGCGTCGAGGACGAGGTCGGTGCGCATGTTCTTCGATAGCTGCCAGCCGACGATGCGGCGGGAGAACACGTCCGTGACGAACGCCGCGTAGACCCACCCGGAGAAGGTGCAGATGTAGGTGATGTCGGCGACCCAGAGCTGGCCGGGCCGGTCGCGGTAAACGCCCGCTGCACCAGATCCGCCGGCCGATCCCCGACGGGGCCCGGAATCGTCGTCTTCGGCCCCTTCCGCTTGGACACGCCGTGCAGTCCGGTGGACCGCATGAGTCGCTCAACGGTGCAGCGGGCAATCACGTGCCCCTCCCGCCGTAGCTGTGCGTGTACCTTGCGGGCGCCGTAGACGCCGTAGTTGGTCCGGTGCACCCGCTCGACCTCGACCGTGCGGGGAGCGTCACTGATCGACCGCGCCGACGGTGGTTCAACCTTCACCGCGTAGTAGCTCGACGGGGCGACCTGCAACGTGCGAAGGATCGGCTCGACCCCAAACTCGTGCTTATGCGCGTCGATGAACTGCGTCATCTGCTGGAGGGGCGGTCGAGCTCCGCCGCGAAGAAAGCCGACGCCGACTTCAGAATCTGATTCGCCCGCCGCAACTCCCGAACCTCGCGTTCGAGTTCCGCAATCCGCTGCGCGTCGTCGGTGGTGACGCCGGGCCGGTCACCCGCGTCGATCTCGGCCTGCTGCACCCAGTTCCGCAGCGTCTCCGGATTGATCTCGAGCTGTTCACCGATCCGACGCAGCGCACCGCCTCTGGTGTTCGGGTCGCGGCGTGCTTCCACCGCGAGTCGGACCGCTCGCTCCCGAAGCTCCTCCGGGTACTTCCTCGGTGCTCCCATGACTCTCATCCTCCCGTGGATTGAGAGCCTCCATCAGACCCGAGGCGGAACAGTTTAGGAGGCTGGGAGATGGCAGGTCCGGATGCCTTCGCCGATCCCGTCGACGTCCTCGGGTGTGCCTAGCGTAAACGGTGCGATCTAGGTAGTTTGCGCCGTCTCGGCTTCGTGTCAGCAGCCTGTTACAGGAGCTTGCGGCACCCGGCGACCGACGTGGGAAGGTCGCTGCCCGTTGCCGTCCTCGTCGGCGATGGCGATGTACCCCCGGCGCCGGCGGCGGTCCCACGCCTTGTCCATGGCGCGGACGAGGGCGGTTCGAATGGACGCAGGACTCTCACTGCGACGGTGCCGACTGGTGGGTGCCGAATCACCACCAGGTGCCTCGGTAGGTCGGCCGATAGACCGAGTGCCCGTCCTCCCCGCGTTCCTCGAAGAGGAAGTCGTCTTCGACGAGTTGGCGAAGCCAGAGCGCGATGACCTTGAAGATGCCCTTCTCGAGGCGGACGCCGTGGCGGCGCAGTGTCGAAGCGACCTGTGGCGGTCCGAACCGGGTGTCTTCATTCGCAGCGACGTGGTGGAAGAACGCCAGACACTTCCACCGTTCGGGGACGTAGTCCTCCCAGCCGAGGTTCCGGTCGCGGTGACCGTTGAGGTAGGGGTGGAGGAGTCGGACCGCGGGGTGCTCGGTTCCCCATGGCTCGGAACTGTCGAGCGCTCGGCGGATGCCGTCGGCCATCAGGACCCGCCGACGCTTCGCGCGCTCCTCCTGAGCGGCGCGCTCGGCACGGCCGAGCCGCTCACGTTCGTCCGCTTCGGATTGCAGGATGCGAGCCCGTTCGGCGGCTTGCTCGCGTGCGATCGCGTAGAGGCGCTGCTGCTCGGCGTTGTAGTCGTCGAGGCTGATTCTCGCGCTGATCAGCCAGTCGACGCGGTCAGAGGTGAGAGTGGAAGCCCCAAGTCGGAAGTCGTCGAGCGGGTGGACTTCGAGGGATGACCCAGTGCCGCGGCCGAGGACGTCGACGGGGTGTTCGAGGAGGGGCTGTCCGCTGGTTGCCGAAATCGGGTGGCGTTGCTCGACTACGACGGCGATTTGCTCGAGCTCGGGGTTGATGAACAGCAGCGGCGCTCCGGAGGCGACCACTGCGTCGAGGGCAGGGTTCGACTTCAGCCGGTCGGCGCCGTCGAGCTTGAGCTGCTTCCGGGTGTGGCCGAAGAGCCAGACGTCTCGGACGCCGCGAGCACTGTAGCGCTCGTGCCGATCGTTCCACGCGTCGGCGGTGAGCGGTGAGTACTGCACCTCGAAGGCAATGCGTTCTCCCGACGGGTGCGTGATGAGCACGTCGGCGCGGCTCTCACCTTCTGCGCTGGTGTACTCCTCCCGCTTGACGAGGCAAGCCGGGTAGCGGCGGGCCAGCCACGACTCGATCAGAGCGCACCCCTGAGAGTGGAAGAGCGACTCCGGCCCGTGACCTCCGGACGACGATCGGTGGCGAAGATGGTCACGCTTGATCGTGCTGTGCACGGTGGTGAGCTGCGCATCACATCCGGGGACCGGGCAGGTGACATTCGCGACGACATGGTCACGGTGCTCGGCGGCCTGGTTCTCTTCGAGGTAGAACAAGCCCCGGGTGCTCCGGTTGAGGCCCCACAGGAAGCGCGGATCACCGTCGGTCTGGAAGGTCGCGAGCAGCGTCGCGTGGTCGAAGGCAAAGGACTGCACCACGGGAGTCGACCGTACCCAGAAGCCGCCGCGTCATCAGGTCCCAGTCGAGGGGTACTCGTCGTGGACTCGTCGGCGCACTGGGGCGGCAGCCATCCCGCGTATCGTGCGTCGGGGTCGCCGACTGCTCGTGCTTCTCGTTGTCGAGCCACTCCTGCGCGAAAGCCTCGCTCGCTGCAACTGGGATGCTTCGCCGCAGACCCGACAGGCGCCTGTGTAGGCAGGCATTGCCCTGATCGTCGCTGAGCACTCGTGAAGAGTTCATCGCCGGCGACGAACGACGACGGGCGCACGCAGGGCAGGGCAGCCCAGTGGTTGCAGGCGCCGACTTCGGCTACGACTGGCGTCGCGACAGCGACGCCGCCGGGAACGCGAGCGGCGGCGCATTTGTGGTGAGGTGCACGACGGATGGGGCGGCGTGGGGCTCGCCGAACAGGAGCGGCCAGATCGGCGGCATCAGCGTAAACGGGTCACCGCTGGCCAGCGCGCCGGCGTCGTGATGGTGGTGTCCGGCGCTCGGCTCGGTCACCACGGGAGTCTCGTGGTCCATACCGGTACCTATGCACCGCACGGTAATCGTCCACCAGCAACGGTCTCCGGCCGTGGGTGCGGGGTCGTCGGCGTCGGCCGCTACGGTGTGGTTCGTGACCGGACCCGAAGAGAACGCTTCCGCCGCGGATGAGAAAATTGCGCCCGACTCGTCGCCGCTCGTAAGCCGGGAACCGGAGGCCACCAGTTCCGATGACGTGTCGGGCAGCACGGACGATGCGTCTGCAGGAGACGAGCCCGTCTACGACCTCGGTTCCACGTCGCGGCCCCGCCGTGACTTCGATCTCGCCCCGAGCCAGGGCGTCGTCGACACTGCCCTTGCTTTCGAGCGGCAGATGAACCTCGCCCTCGAAGGAAGCCGTATCGCGCAACGCATCGAGGATCAGGCCTTGAACCATGCATGGACGGCGCTGCCGGGTCTCCTCAAGATGCAGGACGAGCTTCAGCGGCAGGTGAACTCCGCCCTCGACGGAAGTCGTATCACACAACGATTCGCGGACCGAGTCGGCAACGACACGCGGACGGCGCTGTCGGGCTTCCTCAGGATGCAGGACCAGCTTCAGTGGGATGCCGACCGCTTCGACCGTCTGCTCTCGTCACGGTTCACCGAGTCCGCGCGCGCCGTCGAACGAATGCTGGATGCGACTGGATGGTCCTCGGTCTTCGCTATCGGGGAGCAACTCGACCGGACGCTGCAGGGCATCGCCGATCTGTTACCGACAAGAGAGACGATCCGCAAGCTCACGCTGCCGCGGAACCTTCGTCCCGTCGTCTACGACCAGGGCGCGTTCCAGATGTGGATGCGGGAGGGCATCCCCTTAGCGTACGTGCTGGACAGCAGCATCATCGACGCCCTCGGCGAGACGAGTACGCCCCAAGAACGACGCACGCTGCTGGGCCGACACCGCGATCGGATCGTGAACGACTGCGACGCTCTGCTCGACGAGATCACCGCTACCTCCGTGCTCCCATACGTCGAGACCGCCCGCATGGCGATCGCCGGCTATCGAGACGGACACCACCGGCTTGCGCAGACTTGGGCGGCCGCGAACCTTGAAGCACTGGTCAAGGAGTTCGACAAGGCGCACTGGGGCGCAATCCGGGACGAGAACCAGGCACCTCCAAAACTCTTCCGGTGGTTCTTCTTCGTCGGTCAACTCCGCGTCGTGATGGCGACCGTCGGCGACACCGCGCCACGAGAGTTCAACCGTCACGCCAGCGTGCACCACACCACGAAACGACGGCAGTTCTCCAAGCTGAATACGATGGTCGCGATCGCTCATCTGACGAGCGCGATCTGCAACTACGACGCAGCGGCAAAGCAGGCAACGGCGCCCCGCCGCTAAGCGCCCGTCCACCGCCTCGCGGGCGGTGTCTCGGCGGCTGCCCCACACGTCAGAGAGGACAAACACCACGACCGTGTCGACGAGGGCGATCAAGGCAGTGACGGCGCCACCCGCGGTGCACCTCTGGGCATCCCGGCCAAGCACTTCCCACCAACACCCTAGCGACGCACCTCCCGACGCCGACCCGGCACGTCGCCGCCTTGCAGCCGCGCCCATGCTGCCCGGAACTCGTCGGTGAGATCCTGCCCGTGGTCTCTCGCTCTGGCACCGGGCAGCCTCGGACCGGACGCATGCGGCGTCACCAGCTGCTGCAATTCCGCGCGGTCGAACGCCGTCGCCCAGTCGACGTGGAAGGTGGCGCGGTCGAAGCGGACGCACACTGCGACGTCGAAGTCGAGCTCGGTGTCACCGAACTGGAAGTGCCGCAGCTGCCCGGCCGGTAGCTCGCGGGTCTTCACCTGCACGCGTCGGCCGGCGCCGTCGATGAGGTCGATGCTCTTCGCCCCTGGCGGTTGGAGGGTTCCGCCGAGCACCTCGAGGGTGAGCCGTTCGCCGAGCTCACCGACGAGGTTCGCCGTCCGCGCCAGCCCGCGTCGTCGGATCTCGGCTGTGATCGCCTCCGCCTCGGCTTGCAGGTGCCGGCGTCGGGCCAGCAGCGCGGCCAGTGGTGCGCTGCCGGCGGAGGGGTCCGGACCAGTCATCCTTCTACGGTGACGTATAGGGAGCGCCACCCATTTGGAATCGGCTCCAGGTAAGCGCGTATCGCGTCGTCGTAGTTCTTCCCCGTCGCCTCGTGAGGCTGCTGCGCTCGGGAGCGCGCGACCGCCTTCTCCGTCGACTCGCCGGTGGCTTTGCTGCCGACGGTGTTCGCCTGCAGCAGCTCGAACTGTTCAAGGTCGATCCCGGCGATCGCGGCCGTTCCAGCGGACGACAGGTCCGGCCCCTCGCCTTCGCTCTCGGCGGTCTCGGTCGAACGGAGGATCCCGCGCACAGTCGTCACCACCCCAGTATGTGTCTGGCTCCCCTACCGCTGCGACCGGCACCGGCGCATCCGGTCAGGGCTTCGGCGGGCGGACCTGCACGCTGGGCAGGAACGTCACGTGGCCGGCGTCACGTGGCGCGATGTACGGTCTGTCCGCTGCGCCGCGGCGGCTCCCGAGCACCGCGGCGTGCCGGCCGACGAACTCATCGTCGCGCGCCAGCGCGAATCGAGGCCGAAGATCCGCCGGGATCAGGACCCCGAACCGTTGCGCCCTGTCGCCGAGTAGCAACATCGTCGCGCCCTCGCTGCCCACCCGACGCGTCACCGTGACCGCGCCCCACACGATGAAGTCGCGAGCCGCGAACCGGCTGTCCCGGCCGTCCGACGCCGACACGACAGTCTCCGACGCTGGCAGCGGCTGCCCGCCCGGCAGCGTCATCGTCGGAGGGAGGGCCCCGGCGATCGCCGCCTGCAGCACCGACTCGAGGTGACGCCGACCCGTGCCCGCGTTCCCCGCGGTCGTCGGACCGGGGACGTAGCGCCGCGTGGTCGTCCCTGCAACCTGGTCGTCGGGTCGTCGCCGCCCGTCCGGCCCCGTCGTCGGCGCGTCCTCGCCTACGACGACCCGCCACCCTGCTGTCCCCGTCGCGACCGGGTGCAGATGCCCGACATCACCGGGGCGGTCCTCGGAGCGATGCGACCCGTGGTCGCAGCCGCCGATGTGGCCGCCAGCGAAGTGCGGACTCTTGAGCGTGCTGTGCAGCGCCTTCACGCGCATCCGTTGTCGGCACGGCTGCCCGTTCGGGTCCTGCCCGGCGCACCACAACGGTGGCACCACCCGCAGCTCCCGCACCTCCTCGATGCTCCTGGCCACACCGTCGTCGTCGAGCACCACATCGGTCACCTCACAGCCCCCTTCCCGTCACCTCCAACACCGCCCGGCGTACATCCCGACAACGCGACCGGATCGAGCTGATGCTTACACGGCTCGACGGCACCGCTCAAGCTCGCTCACGTCATGCATCGACGCCATGCACCGCGCCTCCTATCAGGCGCTACATTCGGGCGGCGGTCACCCCGCTGGGATAGCCGGCTCCGCTGGCACCAGTGCTGACCGGTCTTGCAGTTCAGGATCGGCATCAGCTGCTCTCCGTCAAGCTCGGCGGCGTCACACCGCGAATCGCGGACCGGTCGGTGGCAGCGCACGGCACTCCATCACGCAGCCGTAGCAGTATTCCTTCCCAGGCTCGGGGTCGTTGGGGCAATCCTCCGTGCCGCGTGCAAGCGGCACGTACAGCCCCGGCCCGGCGGGCCGTGCCAGCTCGGCCAGGCAGTCCCAGCGCTGCCCGCGGTACCGGGTGATCGTTCGGCCCTGGCTCCAGCGCTTGGCCTCGTACAGGCACTCACGCGACGTCATCGCCACGGGTACGTTTGGGAACTTCCACAGCGGCGCAGTCACGGCTCGACGTCCAGTTCGGCGCTCGGAGTCGACTGTTGGGCGTACTCGCCGAACCCGGGCCAGCAGACCGGGCAAGTGTCGCGCGTGTCAGACGCCGAGTAGTTACGCCCGCACACCCCGCACTCCTGCATCGGCTGCGGATCTTGGAACTCACCGGCGGCGAGCAGTTCATCGACCGCGGCGGTCAGGACGGGGCGCTCGATGCGCAGGATCTGCGAGTCGCCCATGAACGGCCCGCTGAGGACGTAGCGATCGGCGTCCTGGATGTCCTGCGGCTTCGGGTCGTCGCCCTCGTCTCGGTCCGCGATGAAGCGGTACTGCTGCTCGTTCACCGGCCGGCCTCCTGGTCGAGCTCGGTGAGTACGTCGTGCAAATCCCGGACGGAGACGAAGTCGATCGCCATGTCCTCGCCCGACGTTGTTCTGGCCTGCGGTGGTGAAGTCGATGGTCGGGATGCCCCCGGCGTCAGGTCCTTGAACTGCGGGTCATCTCGCCGGCTCCTGTCCGCGTCCACGCGGCACCGATCCGTCGCGTCGACGGCCGCGGTCTCGGCCCTGGACTGCTCGAACTTCATGCGATGCTCCTCCTGCTCGTCGCACCGCGATCGCGATGCCACCTGCCTCTTCCTATGCACCGCACTCGCGCTCGCGCGCACACCCATGGGCGCGCCAGCGCCCCGCCGCGATAGCGCCCTGGGCCACCACCCGACCCCTACACAGAGAAGGGCTCGCTAGCGCTCGCCCACTGGGCGCTCCGCGCCCACGTCATGTTCGTTCCGGGACGGTGTGCGACGGTTCGTTTCGGTGTGGCACGTCATGGTTCGTTGCGGCACGGTTCGCTGTCCTCAGCCATCTCGTTCCGCAACACGCCTTGTGGGTGTCAGCCATCTCGTCAGGTCGCGCTGCGCGCAGCGCTTCGCGACGGTTCACAGCTGCGGGTCTGCTCGCTTCGTCGGGTTGGTTCGGCGTGGTGGATCCGACAGCGGCCGGCATGGTCGGACCGGCACATGTCGAGCTGCATGCTGGGCCGGATTCACGAGTGAGCTGCCGGCCGGGTGAGTCCTCGTCGTCGGTTCGACCTGCAGAGCGGGAAACCGGGGCGGCGAGGTTCGCAGTTCAGGCCCGGTCTCGAGGTGGGGCGCTGCGCGCGGCGTCCCCACTCACAGGGTGTACCAGACCCGGGACGGCTCGCGTCATAGGGTCATGGGAGCAGCCGTCACTGGGCACCGCGTAACGCTCATCACGCAACACGCCGGAGCGTCGTGAGCGCACGCGCCTGCCCCGCCCCGAACTCACCGCAGGTGCAGGAGCGGGGCCGGTGCCTGGTCCAGGGCGGCGACTGAGCACCTGGCGGACGCGCAGCGGCCGGAGCGCGCGCAGCGCTGATGCCTGGTCCAGGGCGGCGACTGAGCACCTGGCTTGCCGCTCCCACTCCGAAGAATGAGGAACCCTGGTGGGGGTGGGAAGCGCTAGGCGGGGCGCGGGGGCTGGGATCGGCATGTTCATGCGATCTTCAGGCGGATTGATCGCGTCCGGTTGGGCTGATTCGTTGGCATGTTTTCCTCCGATGATCGCCACCCCTATGCGCCTGGTGGTTGTGGGGGCCACTAGCGTCATGGAGGAGCGGGCTCGCTGCTCGCCCGACGTGGGAGGGACATCGCAGTGGCGCCACCACCGAATCCGAGGAGTTACCTGCCGTCGGCGGACTGGTCGGCGCCGGACTGGCCGCTGCTTCGAGGGCGAGTTGAACGCAATGTGACGCTCCGCGTGGCGGACGCACCCCGTTGGACGTTTGCGGATCTGGCGCGCTCGTTCGAAGGTCCTTTTACTGGGTTGGCGAGCGCGGGTGCGGGTCTGCCGTCGCGTGCAGTTGAGCGCCTCATCACCCTCAGCGTTGCGGCGCGAGGGTGGGTGAGCGTGAACCCGTGGGGCTTGGACGAGTGGTTGACGGAGTTGTGGCGTGGTGAAGAGCCGCTTGACGGGCTCATCCAGGAGGAGGGGTTCCGCGCTGCCGACGAGATCCGACGTCGCCTTGAGGAGATGCTCGAGGATGACCCGTTTCTCGCGGTGGACAACCTCTATGCGTTGCCGTTCGACTGTCCGACGCGCGTGGACTTCGAACGCGAGGCCTTCGCTGCGGTGGGCGACCATCTCTGGTGGGAGTTCGACGGCTACCACCTAACGCCGGAGCTGGCGGCCCGGCTGCTCGGTGTCACGGTCGACAGAGCCGCGGAGCTACTCGACGCGCGGACGCCGACGTCCGAGGAAGCGCTGCTGATGGAGGTCACGATGGACGCCGTCGACGAGTACCTGCGCCGCGATCCGCGAGGCGATCCCCTCGCCTGGCTGATGTCTGCAACGTCCGGCTCGTTGCTGGTCGCGGATCAGATCGCGACGTGGTCGGGCGAGTCGTTCGACGAGCTCGCACGGAGCCTGCCGCCGAGGCCCTGATCTGTCGGGGCTACTCGTCACAGGGTGATGTGCATGAGCATCCGCGCGTTTACCCTCACCCGCACCGGCAACCTCGACCAGTCGATGGTGCAGACCGTCCTGCAGCGTTCCCGGAGCGCGATGTCGAACGTGCCGTCCGGGACGACGTTTCTGACCATCCGGCAGGACGGCCAGCTCCGGCACCTGGTGCTGGTGCCGGACGAGAAGCGGGCGCCGGCTGCGGCGTTCCAGTTCGCGCAGGCTGTTGAGGCCCGGTCGGAGGAAGTGGACGTGCCGGACCTGTCCGTCACCCGGTCGATTGTCCGCGCCGACTACGACGTGCGCAGCGTCCCGGGAACGGCGACGCAGGCTGGAGGTGACGTGCGGGTCGTCGCGCAGACGCTGTCGACGACGCTCCGCGATGGGGAGTGGGTGGCACCGTCTCCACGACCTCCGGCACACCGCGGCCACTAGCTGGCTGCGCGACGGCATCGACGTGAAGACGATCTCGGTCTGGCTCGGGCATTCGACGACTCAACGGACCGTCAACCGGTACTCGCACTGGATGTCATCCGACAGCGACCTCGCTGCAGTCGCGAAGGCACGTGACGCGCGTCGAGCGCGAACCGGAGGCCATTGAAGGTCCGTCCCGGCCCTCGACCGCGGTGTGGCCGGCAGGTGGGAGGCCGTCAGCGAAGACGGTCGTGGTCTAGCACCCTCCCGGCCTGCAGGCGGGCGCTATCCGCGGGGTTCAAGTGCAACTCCGTCCCCTGCGCGAAGCGCGGAGCCGACCCGGGTGCGAAACCGGGGAATGAGGATGTCTCCGAGGCGCCCCACTGGTCAGCCGCGGCGACGCGGACGTCCAGCGTGATCCGGCGCTCGTTCCAGGCCTTGTCGACTACCGCGGCGACGCCGTGGATAAGCGCACTCGTCGATCGGCCGCACGATGCGAGCGTGTCGGCTGCGTCCTCCTCCAACAGCAGGTCGTCGATGTCCGAGCCTGCGAGACGAATGGCCTGCAGATTGCTCAGCCTGGGGTGACGCCGCATGTAGCGGTATACCCGGGTTCCCGCCTTGCGGTCGACATCGACGTAGTGAAAGTTCATCGGCCGCTCACGATGGACCGCCGTGTTCCTGACGTCGAGCATCCACCGCAGCCAGCCGGGCGGACCTGACGCCAGGTGAGCGCCGTGAATCCCGCCGAGCACCTGGTGCTGAAGCTCCTTGAGGCTTGGGGACGCTCCACGCATGGCGTCCTTGAGCGCGCGCCGGCGTCCTTCGGCTGGGAAGTCGAGCTCGTCCGAGGTAGGCAACAAGAAAGGCATGTCCGCCTTGAGTACCGGATACCGCAGCCCGCTGACCGCGACGCACACCGCCGCCGAGCAGTCGAGAGCGGCGCCGAGCGCGGTGAAGAAGCCTTGCTCGGCAGCCATCATGCGTTGTCCCTGGTCGGAAAAGGCCTCTCCCGCAGGGATTCGACCGTCGCGGGATAGGCCGATCTTGATGGCGTTGTCCTGCTTGTAGCGGAGCTGTGTGTACGACTCGAGGTGAGCCGCTGCCGCAATCAGGTTCGTCCGGATGCTCCCGGAGACGCCGACGACGTAGTCCCGAAGGTCCGCTGCGTCCGGATCGTCGCGATCATGCCGCCAGATGATTGGCTGCAGGTCGCCCGTGAGGAGTTCCTCGAGCCTCAGTGCGCCGATCATGCCGGCCGACACAATCTCCTTGTCAAGTACCATGGGTCCTCCTCGCTCACCTGCCCGCGCGCGTTTGCCGCATCGGCTTGGTACATCTTCGCTACGTGGAGGCGCTCGACATGCCGTCGATGGAGAGAACGATTGCGCCCTCGGGCAACGCGCCCGTACCTGCCGCGGGCCGAGCGATGTGCACGGCAGTCAGGACGGTTCCGGACACCGTCGAGCGCGCCGCCTTCACCGCGATCCCCTAGCTCTCAGATTCGCCACCGGCAGCTCACCGGCAGATGCGCTGATTCCGCTTCGAGCAGCCACTTCCCCTTGCCATCGAAACACCGTCTCACCGGGGCTTCTTCGTGTGGGCCCTGCCGGGATCGAACCGACGACATCCACGGTGTAAACGTGGCGCTCTACCAGCTGAGCTAAAGGCCCTCGCGCGCCGCTGCCGGCGCACCCCACATCCTACGGGTGCGCCGAGAACCGTGCCGCGCCGCTGACTACGCTCGCGCTCATGCACCGCCGCTCCCCCGCCGTCGTCACCGCCACCGTGCTCGTGACCCTGCTCGGCACCCTGCTCGCCGGCTGCTCGGTGCCCGGCTCCGACACGAGCACGACGGCGCCCCCGTGGCCGCGCCCGACGGACCTGGAGCACCGCGCCGACGAGGCCGGGCTGAAGGACGTCTGGGGCGAACGGCTGGCCGAACACGTTCACAGCCATCTGTCGATCACGGACGGCGACACCCCGGTCGTCGTGCCCGGGAACGTCGGCCACTCGGCGTCCGAGCACTTCGCCGCGCAGCTCCACACGCACGACAGGTCGGGCATCCTGCACGTGGAGTCGCCGACCCGCGAGACCTTCACCCTCGGGCAGTTCTTCGACGAGTGGGGCGTCTCCCTCGGTCCGGCTCACGTCGGCGGACTCCGAGGCGAGCTCACCGTGTGGGTGGACGGGGAACGCTTCCTCGGCAACCCCCGCTCGATCGCGTTGACGAACCGGCGCGAGATCGCCCTGGCCGTCACGACGATCGGCGAGGTCCCGCACCGTCCGGCACCGTTCGACTGGCCGCGGCAGTACCGCTGAGCGCGCGGCGCCCGCGCACGCCGCTGTCGGACCCAGCCGCGGTCTGGGAAGCTGGGGAGGAGGGGGTGGGAGCACCATGACGGATCCGTCCAGCACACCGGGACCGGACGCACCAGCGAGCGGGACACGTCGACGGTGGATCGTCGGCGTGGGGGCACTCGCGGTCGTCGTCGCAGCCGCGACGACCGCCTGGGCGCTCTCCGGCACCGGCCAGGAGGCCCGCCCCACGCCCGTCGCGGCCGCACCGTCCGCCACGCCCACCCCGACACCGTCACGGACGCCGCTGCCGGCCGTGCCCGCGCGCCCGTCGGACGCCGCCCTCGCCGCCCTGCCGCTCGCGTTCCACGACGCCGTGATCGGCGGGCTCCTCGACGGCTCTCAGGTGGACGCGGAGAACCACTGGACGACCGCGACCCCGAAGACCCCGCTCGTCCCCCTCTACGCCTCCCCCGACGCGGACGCCGCTCCCGTCGCCACGCTGTCGTCCTCGGTGTCCACGCTGGACACCCCGACGGTCACCGCCGTCTGGGACCGCGCGCCCGGACAGGACGGCGGCATGGTGCTCGTCTCGACGCCCTCGCGGAACCGGACACCGGGCGACGGCGGGGTCGCCACCGCCCCGAGTGCGACGTTCGCGTGGGCCCGCGCCGCGGACTTCACCCTGACCGGCATCGACCGCGTCGTACGTGTGGACAACCAGGCGTCGACCATCGCGATCGTCCGTCGCGACGGCTCGGTGCAGACGAGCGAGGCCGCGCGCCTCGGCACCCCGCAGGACCCGACGCCGACGGACACGAAGACGTACATGGAGGCGAACTACGTCGACCCGCAGGTGACGTACACGCAGGGGCACCCGATCTCGCTGACCGGCGCGCACTCCGCGACGCTCGCCGGCTACGGCGGGAACGCCGCCCTCACCGCCCTGCACTACTACCCGGACCCGAACGGGTCGTCGCACGGGTGCGTCCGCATCTCGGCGCCGATGACCGAGGCCCTGGCCGGGCTGCCGATCGGGACGCCGATCGAGTTCAGCTGAGCAGCTCCCGGACGACTGCGTCCGGCCGCTCCACGTGCGCGAAGTGCCCGCAGTCCTCGAGCAGCACGGTCCGCACGTCCGGCAGCGCCCGCCGCAACCGGTCGAGGTCGTCGGTCCGGGCGAACACGTCCTGCCGCCCGGCGACCGCCACCACCGGACACCGCACGGCGGACCAGCGACGGGTGTCGTAGTGTGCCGCGGAGCGGGCTGCGCCGAGGAACCCGGCCGGCCGGAACTCCTCGACGAAGGCGTCGAGGACGCTGCGGTCGAGTCGGCGCACGGCCGCGAACACGGGTGCCGCGAGGAGCGGGAGCAGCCCGACCCGGGCGAACGCCCGCAGGACGGTGTGCGCGGACCCGCGGGTCACGGCGAGCCCGGCGCGCAACAGGGTGAACGCCGGCAGGGACCGCAGCGCCCGCACGGGGTGTCGCGATGCCGCCGCGGTCGCGAACGTCGTCCCCGAGACGAGCCCGAGGGACCGCACCCGAGCGGGTCGGTCGACGGCGAGGTGCAGGCCGACGAAGGCCCCCATCGAGTGCCCGACCACGTCGACGTGGTCGAGGCCGAGCGCGTCGAGCACCGCGACGAGCACCCGGGCGGAGTCGTCCACGTCGAGCGGGACCTCCGGCGGGGGCGACGCCCCCCACCCGGGCAGGTCGACGAACACGAGGCCGCGGCCCGGCAGCCCGTCCGCTGCCGCCAGGAGCGGCGTCCACGTCGACCACGACCCGGCGACACCGTGCAGGAACAGCAGCGGCCGCACACCGCGGCGGTGGTGGACGACGGCCGGCCCGGCGTCCGTCGCGATCGTCGTCGTGGTCAGCCCCCAGCGGGCCGGGTCGTCGACCACGGGGTACGGCGCGTAGCGGCCGTCCGGGACCCCGCCGACCTGCGGGGCCGAGCCGGTGTCGGTGGCGGTCACCGTGCCTCCAGTCCGGTGCGCTCGGGCACCGTCAGGGGTTCGGAGCAGACCGTGCCGGGGAGGGCAGGTGGGCGTCCGTCAGCGGGGGCGCAGCGGCCGGGAGGCCCGGGTCAGCTGACCGGGACCGGCGCGGAGCACGCGGCGAGGCGGTCCAGGGCGGCCCGGTACTCGGTCACGTCGCGGGCGACGCCCGGCTCGGTGATGATCGACGCCTTGATGCGGCCCTGCACGTCGATCACGAAGGTCGCGCGGGTGGCGAAGCCCTTCTTCTCGAGGAAGACGCCGTACTCCTTGGACACGGCACCGTGCGGCCAGAAGTCGGCGAGCAGCTCGAAGTCGTAGCCGTTCGCCTGGGCGAAGGACCGGAGCGTCGCCTTCGAGTCGACCGAGATGCCGATCAGTTCGATGCGCTGGTCCTGGAACATCGCGATGTTGTCCTGCAGCGTGCAGAGCTCGTCGGTGCAGGTGGACGAGAACGCGAGCGGGAAGAAGACGAGGGCGACCGGGCGGTGGCCGCGGTGGTCGCTGAGTCGGACGTGCTCACCGAACTGGTTCGGGAGCTCGAAGTCCGGCGCGAGTGAGCCGATCTCCAGTGCCATCGTGGTGGTGCTTCTCTCCCCGGGCGTTGGGTGTGCCCGTCGGTTCCACGCATCCACCGGTCGCGGACGCACGGTCGGCCATGCTACGCCGACGGCCCGCGAACGCAAGTGCCGTCCGGACCGCGTCGTCATCAGCATCGCCGTCGGTGCGTGGGCCTAGAGTGGACGCGGCCCGTCCCCGGTCGTGATCCGACCACCGACGGCTCGACATGTCCACCACCACGAGAACGAACGAGGTCAACGGTGACGGTGAACGACCAGGACCCGCGCAGCACCGCAGGGCAGGACCAGGACCCGGAGGAGACCGCCGAGTGGCGTGAGTCCCTCGACGGTCTCGTCGCGACGCACGGGCACCAGCGGGCCCGCGAGATCATGCAGAGCCTGCTGAAGCGCTCGAACGAGCTGCACCTCGGCGTGCCGATGGTCCCGACGACGGACTACGTCAACACGATCGCCCCCGAGGACGAGCCGACGTTCCCCGGCGACGAGGAACTCGAGCGCCGCTACCGCCGCTGGATCCGCTGGAACGCGGCCATCACGGTGCACCGCGCGCAGCGTCCCGGCATCGCCGTCGGCGGCCACATCTCGACGTACGCGTCGAGCGCCGCCATGTACGAGGTCGGCTACAACCACTTCTTCCGCGCGCAGGACCACCCGTCCGGCGGGGACCAGGTCTTCTTCCAGGGCCACGCCTCCCCCGGCATGTATGCGCGTGCCTACATGGAAGGCCGCCTGAGCGAGGACCAGCTCGACGGCTTCCGCCAGGAGAAGTCGCACGCCGGCGGTGGGCTCTCCTCGTACCCGCACCCGCGCCTGATGCCGCACTTCTGGCAGTTCCCGACCGTGTCGATGGGCATCGGCCCGATCAACGCGATCTACCAGGCGCAGCAGGCCAAGTACCTGTCGAACCGCGGCATCAAGGACGCCTCCGAGCAGCAGGTCTGGGCCTTCCTCGGCGACGGCGAGATGGACGAGGTCGAGTCCCGCGGCCAACTCCAGGTCGCGGCGAACGACGGCCTCGACAACCTGAACTTCGTCATCAACTGCAACCTCCAGCGCCTCGACGGCCCGGTGCGCGGCAACGGCAAGATCATCCAGGAGCTCGAGGCGTTCTTCCGCGGCGCGGGCTGGAACGTCATCAAGGTCGTCTGGGGCCGCGAGTGGGACGACCTGCTCGCCCGCGACACCGAGGGTGCGCTCCTCAACCTGATGAACGCGACGCCGGACGGCGACTACCAGACGTACAAGGCCGAGAACGGTGCCTACGTCCGCGAGAACTTCTTCGGGCGCGACCCGAAGGCGCTCGAGCTCGTCAAGGACTACACCGACGACCAGATCTGGAACCTCAAGCGCGGCGGCCACGACTACCGCAAGGTCTACGCGGCGTTCAAGGCGGCGACCGAGCACAAGGGCCAGCCGACCGTCATCCTCGCGAAGACGGTCAAGGGCTACGGCCTCGGCCCGAGCTTCGAGGGCCGCAACGCGACCCACCAGATGAAGAAGCTCACGCTCGACAACCTCAAGCAGTTCCGCGACGAGATGCGCATCCCGATCTCGGACGCGCAACTCGAGGAGAACCCCTACACGCCGCCGTACTACCACCCGGGCAACGACGACGAGGCGATCCAGTACATGCACGAGCGCCGCCGTGAGCTCGGTGGCTACGTGCCGGAACGTCGGTCGAAGTACACGCAGGTCAACCTGCCCGACGAGTCGAAGTACCAGATCGTCAAGAAGGGCTCCGGCAAGCAGGAGGTCGCCACGACGATGGCGTTCGCCCGTCTGCTGAAGGACCTGCTCCGCTCGCCCGACTTCGGCAACCGCGTCGTCCCGATCATCCCGGACGAGGCCCGCACGTTCGGCATGGACGCGTACTTCCCGACGGCGAAGATCTACAACCCGAACGGGCAGCACTACACGTCCGTCGACCGCGAGCTCCTCCTGGCGTACAAGGAGAGCCCGCAGGGCCAGATCATCCACGTCGGCATCAACGAGGCGGGCGCCCTCGCGGCGTTCACCGCCGTCGGCACCTCGTACTCGACGCAGGGCGAGCCGCTCATCCCGGTCTACGTCTTCTACTCGCAGTTCGGGTTCCAGCGCACCGGCGACGCCATCTGGGCCGCCGGCGACCAGATGACCCGCGGGTTCATGATCGGCGCAACCGCCGGTCGCACCACGTTGACCGGTGAGGGCCTGCAGCACGCGGACGGACACTCGCCGCTGCTGGCCGCGACGAACCCGGCCGTCGTCTCGTACGACCCCGCCTACGGCTACGAGATCGGGCACATCGTCCGTACGGGCCTCGAGCGGATGTACGGGACGAACGAGGACGGGACGCCGTCGCACGACGACCCGAACGTCATGTACTACCTGACGGTCTACAACGAGCCGCTCGTGCAGCCGGCCGAGCCGGAGGGCGTCGACGTCGAGGGCATCGTCAAGGGCATGTACCTGCTCAAGCCGAGCGAGCACGACGGCCCGAAGGCCCAGCTGCTCGCGTCCGGTGTCGCCGTGCCGTGGATCCTCGAGGCACAGCAGCTCCTGGCCGAGGACTGGGGCGTGTCCGCCGACGTCTGGAGTGTCACGAGCTGGGGCGAGTTGTACCGCGACGGTGTGGACGCCGAGCAGCACGCGTTCCTCAACCCGAACGAACAGCCCCGCACCCCGTACGTCACCGAGCGCCTGCGCGTGACCGAGGGCCCGGTCGTCGCGGTGAGCGACTTCATGCACGCCGTGCAGGAGCAGATCCGTCCGTTCGTCCCGTCCGACTACGCCACGCTCGGCGCCGACGGCTTCGGCTTCTCGGACACCCGTCCGGCAGCGCGCCGCTTCTTCCACATCGACGGCCCGTCGGTCGTCGTGCGGACGCTGCAGCAGCTGGTCCGCCAGGGCAAGCTCGACGCGTCGGTCCTGCAGCAGGCGATCGACAAGTACCGCCTGCACGACGTGACGGCCGGCACGACCGGCAGCGCGGGCGGCGAGAGCTGATCTCCGCGTGACCACACCCCGCACCGCCACCGCCGCGGGCCGGGAGGACGACCGGCAACGGGCGCTCTCCTGGCTCCGGCAGGTGTCGGGCGAACTCTCGACCGCGACGATCAAGCGGCTTGAGGACACCCTGCCCTGGTACAGCGAGATGCCCCCGGGCCGTCGCTCGGCCGTCGGCATGGTGGCCCAGGCCGGCATCACGTCGTTCATCTCGTGGCTCGAGGGCAGCGCCTCCACCCCGTGGATCGCCGCCGCCGACGTCTTCGGCTCGGCTCCGCGTGAACTCCTGCGCTCGGTGAGCCTGCAGCAGACCCTGCAGCTCATCCGTGTCGTGGTGACCGTGGTCGAGGAGCGCGCCGCCGACGACGAGATGCTGCAGGAGGCGATCCTCAAGTACTCGCGCGACATCGCGTTCGCGGCGGCCGACGTCTACGCCCGTGCGGCGGAGGCCCGCGGGCTGTGGGACGCCCGGCTCGAGGCCCTCGTCGTCGACTCGATCCTGTCGGGCGAGTACGACGACGAGCTGCCGTCGCGCATCGCCGCCCTCGGCTGGCACGGGCACGGCGAGGTCGCGGTCCTGGTCGGGACGGCGCCGAAGCAGCTCGAGGTCGACCAGGTCCGCCGGACGGCCCGCCACCAGGACGCCGACGTGCTCATCGGCGTGCAGGGCTCGCGGCTCGTGGTCGTCATCGGACGGGCGACCCCGCGCGACGACGTGCCCGAGGGCGAGGAACCCGTGTCGTTCATGTCGATCGCGCAGGAGCTCGAACCGCTGTTCGGCGAGGGCCACCTCGTGCTCGGCAACGAGGTCCCCGGGGTCGTCGACGCCTCGACCAGCGCGAAGGCCGCCCTGGCCGGGTTCGCCGTGGCCCGGGCTTGGCGGGGCGCACCGCGACCGGCCCTCGCCGACGACCTGCTGCCGGAACGTGCGCTCGCGGGCGACCCCCTCGCCCGCTCGGCCCTGGTGCAGCGGATCTACACGCCGCTCAAGGACCAGTCCACCGAGCTCCTGCAGACCCTGTGGTGCTACCTCGACACCGGTCGGTCGCTCGAGGCGACGGCGCGTGAACTCTTCGTGCACCCGAACACCGTCCGCTACCGCCTCCGCCGGGTCGCGGACATCATCGGGTGGGACGCCACGCACGCGCGGGACGCCCTCATCGTGCAGTCCGCGCTCATCCTCGGCGCGATGTCCGAAGCGGCGTCCACGCGCCGTCGCCCCACGCGCCGCTGACGACCCCACTGGGTGGGGTTCCTACAAGGCATCCCGGCAATCCGTGTGGGGAGTCCACACGTGCCCGACGGTGACCGCCCGGCATCATTGAGCGGTGATCGTCGTCGTCGCGCCCGGACAGGGCTCCCAGACCCCCGGCTTCCTCGCCCCCTGGCTCGAGGACGCCGCCGTCCGTGACCGCGTCGGGCAGTGGTCCGACGCGATCGGCGTGGACCTCGCCGAACACGGGACGAACTCCGACGCGGACACCATCAAGGACACCGCCCTCGCGCAGCCGCTCATCGTCGCCGCCGGGCTCGTCACGGCCGACGCCCTGCTGGCCGACGACCGCCGCGCCCTCGTCGGTGGCGTCGCCGGGCACTCGGTCGGCGAGTTCACCGCCGCCGCCGTCGCCGGGGTCCTCACCCCGACCGACGCCGTGTCGCTCGTCGCCGAGCGGGGCCGGGCGATGGCCGACGCCGCCGCACTCGAGCCGACCTCGATGGCCGCGGTCCTCGGCGGCGACGCCGACGAGCTCGCCGCCCTGCTCGACTCCCTCGGGCTGACGGCCGCGAACCACAACGGCGGCGGGCAGACCGTCGTCGCCGGTCCGGCGGACGCGATCGCCCGCCTCGCGGAACAGCCGCCCGCGAAGGCCCGCGTCGTCCCCCTCGCCGTCGCCGGCGCCTTCCACACGCGCTTCATGGCGCCGGCCGTCGACCGGGTCGCACCCGTCGCCGCGGCCGCGACCGTGCAGGACCCGACCCTCCCGCTCTGGACGAACGCCGACGGGTCGCAGGTCCGGGACGGTCGCCGCTTCGTCGACCTCATGGTCCGGCAGATCGCCAACCCGGTGCACTGGGACGCCGTCATGACCTCCTTCCAGCAGGCCGGCGTCACCGGCATCATCGAGCTCGCACCGGCCGGGGCCCTGGTCGGCCTCGCCAAGCGCGGTCTCCGCGGCACGCCGACGGTCGCGATCAAGACCCCGGACGACCTGCCCGCCGCCGTCGAGCTGCTGCAGAGCGCCGCCGACGAGTCCACGGAGGCAGCCCAGTCCACGGAGGCCGCCCGATGACCGACGCCAGCACCACCGCCGTCGAGACGGACGCCACCGGCGGGACGGACGCGACCACGGGCCTCCAGGCCGGCGACCGACCGGTCCTGTCCCAGCGACGCGGCCACGAGTTCACCCGCATCCTCGCCTTCGGAGCCGCGCGCGGCGAGAACGTCGTCCCGAACGACGACCTCGTCGGTCCGATCGACTCCTCCGACGAGTGGATCCGCCAGCGCACCGGCATCGTGACCCGCATGCGCGCCGGCCGCGACGTCGAAGCAGTCGACCTCGCGGAGGCCGCCGCGCGCGAGGCGATCGAGAAGGCCGGGCTCACCCCGGACCAGATCGGCGTCGTGCTCGTCGCGACCGTCACCCACACGGTGGCGACGCCGTCGATGGCGTCCCTGCTCGCCGAGCGGATCGGTGCTGCACCGGCCGCCGCGTACGACATCAGCGCCGCGTGTGCCGGATACGCGTACGGGATCGCGCAGGCGGACTCGTTCATCAAGTCCGGCATCGCCGACCACGTGCTCGTCATCGGCGCCGAGAAGCTCAGCGACGTCGTCGACCCGACCGACCGCTCCATCTCGTTCCTCCTCGGGGACGGGGCGGGCGCGGCCGTCGTCGGTCCGAGCGACACCGCCGGCATCGGGCCGAGCATCTGGGGCTCCGACGGCTCGAAGTGGGACGCGATCGGCATGACCGCGACCTACAACGAGTGGGCGGCGGGAGCCCCCCGCCCGACGATGCGCCAGGCCGGGCAGACCGTGTTCCGCTGGGCCGTCTGGGAGATGGTCAAGGTCGCACGCCAGGCGCTCGAGGCCGCCGGTGTCCGCGCCGACCAGCTCGCGGCGTTCGTGCCGCACCAGGCGAACATCCGGATCATCGACGAGTTCGCCAAGCAGCTCGGGATCCCGGACACCGTCGCCATCGCCCGTGACATCACCACGACGGGCAACACCTCGGCCGCGAGCATCCCGCTCGCCACGCACCGCCTGCTCTCCGAGCACCCGGAACTGTCGGGCGGTCTCGCCCTGCAGATCGGCTTCGGCGCCGGACTCGTGTTCGGCGCGCAGGTGGTCGTCCTCCCCTAGTCCCCTCGCGCCTCCGGGCGCGGGCAGTGCCCGTGCCCTAGGCTGTCCCACGGTCAAACGACACCCCCCTCAAGGAGAACACTCATGGCCCTGTCCAACGAAGAAGTCCTCGCCGGCCTGGCCGAGCTGATCAACGACGAGACCGGTATCGCCACCGACACCGTCGCCGCTGACAAGTCGTTCACCGACGACCTGGACATCGACTCCATCTCGATGATGACCATCGTCGTGAACGCCGAAGAGAAGTTCGACGTCAAGATCCCCGACGAAGAGGTCAAGAACCTCAAGACCGTCGGCGACGCCGTCGACTTCATCGTCAAGGCCCAGGCCTGAAACGAGCTTCCTGAGCGCCGCGGGCCGCTGACCCTCGAGTCGTGGCCCGCGGCGCTCGTCTTGTCCCTCGCAGAAAGAACCGTCGTCCATGACCAAGAGAACCGTCGTCGTCACCGGGATCGGTGCGATCAGTCCCCTCGCTGCGACCGCCAAGGAATCCTGGGCGGCCCTGCTCGCCGGCGAGTCCGGCATCACCCGCATCGAGGACACGCGCTACGCCGAGCTCGAGCTCCCCGTGGAGTTCGCCGGTCAGGCGCGTCGATTCGTCACCGACCAGCTCACCCGCCCGGAGGCGAAGCGTCTCGACCCGTCCTCGCAGCTGTCGCTCATCGCGGCTCGTGAAGCCTGGGCCGACGCCGGCATCGACGCCGAGTCCGTCGTCCCCGAGCGCCTCATCGTCGACTGGGCGACCGGCATCGGCGGCGTCAACACGCTGCTCGATGCGTGGGACACCCTGCGGGAGCGCGGTCCCCGACGCGTCCTGCCCATGACCGTCCCGATGCTCATGGCGAACGGCCCGGCCGCCGCCATCGAGATGGAGTTCGGCGCCCGTGGTGGCGCCCGCACCTACCTCTCCGCCTGCGCCTCCTCCACGGAGTCCCTGGCCGAGGCATATCGCCACGTCGCCTTCGGTGACGCCGACATCGTCATCGCCGGTGGTGCCGAGGCCGCGCTGCACCCGCTGCCGCTCGCGGCGTTCGCCGCGATGCAGGCGCTCTCGCGTCGGAACGACTCCCCCGCGACCGCGTCACGTCCGTACGACGTCACCCGTGACGGCTTCGTGCTCGCCGACGGCGCCGCCGCGCTCATCCTCGAGACGAAGGAGCACGCCGAGGCCCGCGGCGCGCACATCTACGCCGAGGTCGCCGGTTCCGGCATCACGTCCGACGCCTTCCACATCACCGCTCCGGACCCCGAGGGCTCCGCCGCCGCTCGCGCGCTCATCATGGCGCTCGAGCACGCGGACGCCAGCCGTTCGGACGTCGCGCACGTCAACGCCCACGCGACGTCGACCCCGGTCGGCGACGTGGCCGAGTACCACGCGATGCGTCGGGTCTTCGGTGACCACCTCGACCAGGTCGTCGTGTCCGCCACGAAGGCGTCGACCGGGCACCTGCTCGGCGGCGCCGGCGCGATCGAGGCGGTCTTCACCGTCCTCGCGCTCGAGAACCGTCTCGCACCGCCGACGATCAACCTCACCCAGCAGGACCCGGAGATCGTGATGGACGTCGCGACCGCTCCGCGGGAGCTGCCGGCGGGCGACCTGCTCGTGGTGAGCAACTCGTTCGGCTTCGGTGGGCACAACGCCGTGGTCGCGTTCCGCTCGGTCTGATCCGCCGTCGGCCTGGAGGCCCGTCCCGCGTCGCGGGGCGGGCCTCCGTCGTCCTGCGTGCGCGGCCGGTCGGCGCGCTCCCGGGACCCCTCCGCGGTCGCACGACGTGCCGCTCACGTCCGCCCAGGTCCAACGATGTGCGGCTCTCGACGCGCGAAGTCCGCGGATCCCGGAACCTGGACGTCT
Organism: Curtobacterium sp. MCBD17_008; assembly: GCF_003234475.1. Lineage (NCBI taxonomy): Bacteria > Bacillati > Actinomycetota > Actinomycetes > Micrococcales > Microbacteriaceae > Curtobacterium > Curtobacterium sp. MCBD17_008. Next base: position 37,130 of record NZ_QKTK01000007.1, read on the forward strand.
GCGCCCGGGCGCGCCGCGCCTCCCGGCTGCCCGTCGGCCCCCCCGCTGCCCGAGGTCGCCCGCGGTCGCCCGCGGTCGCACGACGTGCCGCTCACGTCCGTCGTGGTTCCGGAAAGTGCTGCTCTCGGCGCGCGAGATGGGCGAACTCCGGAACCGCGACGCAGGGGCCCGCGCGCGTCGGACCCCGGCCCCGCGACGCAGACGACGGCGCCGCCTCGGCAGAGGCGACGCCGTCGATCGGAGGAAGCAGGCCCGGGATTACCCCACGCGGTGGAGCCAGACGACCGGGTTGCCCTCGGCCGCGTGCCGGAAGGGCTCGAGCTCGTCGTCCCATGCCTGACCGAGCGCGAGTCGCAGTTCGCGGTGCAGGTCGAGGGCGTTGCTGCCGGCGACTTCCATGGCGTAGCGGACCCGGTCCTCGGGGACGACCATGTTGCCGGTGACGTCGGTCTGCGCGTAGAAGACGCCGAGGTCCGGCGTGTGCATCCACCGGCCGCCGTCGGAATGGGCGGTGGCGTCCTCGGTGACCTCGAACCGCAGGTGCTCCCAACCGCGCAGGGCGGAGGCGATCGCCGCGCCGGACCCGACGGGGCCGGACCAGGTGAACTCGGTGCGACGTGAGCCGTCGAGCGCGGGCTGGTCGAGCCACGAGAAGTTCACGGCGCGGTTCATCGCGCGACCTGCCGCCCATTCGACGTGCGGGCAGAGCGCGCGTGGTGAGGAGTGCACGTAGAGCACTCCTGACGTTGTCCCAGTCACGATTCCTCCGATCGTCAGGTGCGACTTCCCCATCGACCTGGACTGCGGAGGACCCGTTCGGGACCATCGGTATGCGATTGTGATGTCCCGCAGGACACGCTCATCATGCCAGCTGCCGACCGGGAACGGCAAGCACCCGGACGAAGACCGTGGAGCCGGATCCCCTACGCCAGTTCCTGACGCGGGTAGATGACCTTCTGCACGATGATGATCACCGACGCTGCTGCCGGCACGGCCACGAGCGCGCCGAGCACCCCGCCCACCGTCGCTCCGGCGACCGCGGCGATGACCACGAGGGCCCCGGGGACCTGCACGGCCCGCGACATGATGCGCGGCGAGATGATGTACGCCTCGACCTGCATGTACACGAGGTAGTAGATCGCCGCAGCCAGTGCCGTCGCCGGCGAGGCGAACAGGCAGAGCAACGAGATGAGCACCGCGGCGCCGATCGTGCCGACGAGCGGGATGAGCGACCCGAGGAACGCGAACGTCGCCAGCAGCACGGGCAGGGGCGCTCCGATGATGAGCAACCAGATGATGCTCAGCACACCGTTGATGCCGGCCTGGGTGATCTGGCCGACGACGTAGCGGCCCACCGACGACGTGACCTCCTCGCTCACCGCGACGAAGTTCTCCCGACGGGACGCCGGCACGAACCGGTACGCCATCGTCTTCAGGCCGCGCATCGACGCCAGGAAGTACAGCATCAGGATGATGACGATGAGGGCACCGGTCAGGCCGGAGAGGATGCCACTGCCGACGGCGAGGATCCCGCCGCCGAGGGAGAGCAGGTTGCCCGGGTTCTCGACGAACTTCTGCGCGGACTCCAGTGCGTGGTCGACGTCGAACGACCCCTCGAACTGTCGCGAGAGGTCCTGCACCCAGCCCTGTCGCGAGATGTCGTCCACGATCTCGGGGAAGTTCTGGACGAGGTTCGTGGCCTGTTCAACCAGCAGCGGCACGATCGCGAAGACGACCCCGACGAACGTGCCGAGCACCGCGACGACGACGACGAGGATCGCCGACCACCGCGGGATGTACCGCTCGAGCAGGGTCACGAGCGGGTCGAGGCCGAGGGCGATGAACAGCGCGACGCCGATGTAGACGAGGACGGTGCTCAGCTCGTGGATGAGCGTGCCGGCCAACAGTGCGACGAGCACCCCGATCGCACCCATGAACCCGATGCGGAAGGCGTTGACGCGCACACCGGTGCCGGCCCGGCTCACCTCGAACATCACGTTCGGGGTGGGCGCGTGACTCGTGTCTTCGGGAGGGCGCTTCTTGGACGGCAGGTGCACGTAGGGCGGGCGGGACTTGAACCCGCGAATCGTTCGGTTATGAGCCGACTGCCTTGACCAGCTTGGCTACCGCCCCTCGGGGCCAGCGGCCACCGGCTCCCCACGATACAGCGCCTCGAACGTGGAGAGGGTGCGGTTGATGTCGTGTGCCTCGATCATCGTCAGGCTGCGCGCGCGCATGCGGGCGTACTCGTCGTCGGGCGCGGTGAGCACCGCGGCGAGCTTCGCGGCGAGGTCGTGCTCGTCGCCCGGCGCGAACAGGGCGCCGTTGCCGTCGACGAGGTGCGGGAGCGCCATCGCGTCCGCCGCGACGACGGGCAGCCCGGAGGCCATCGCCTCGAGCGAGGAGATGCTCTGCAGCTCGGCCGTCGACGGCATCACGAACACGGTGCCCTCGGTCAGGGTGCGGAGCTTGACCTCGTCGGGGACGAACCCGAGGAAGCGCACCCGGTCCTCGACACCGAGCTCCTGCGCGAGCGCGGTGAGCTTCGGGATCATGTCGCCGTCACCGACGATCGTGAAGTGGGCGTCGAGCGCGGCGGGCAGGAGCGGCAGCGCCCGGATGACGACGTCGAGGTTCTTCTCGGGCGCGACCCGGCCGACGAACACGATGTCGTTGCCCGCGGGCCGTCCGGTCGCCGGCGTGTACCGCGTGGCGTCGATCCCGCACGAGATGGCGAGCACCGGCTGCCCGGCGATCGCGTCGCGCAGGTAGTCGGCGGCGAGCTCGGTGGGCGTCGTGATCGCCTCGGCGAGCCGGTAGGTCTTCGCCGCGTCCCGCCAGGCGATCTTGAGCGCGATGGGCGTCGTCCGCTTGCCGAAGGGCGTGTACTCGAGCAGGTTCTCGGGCATGAAGTGGTTCGTGCCGATGATCCGGATGCCCCGGTCGTGTGCCTCGCGGGCGACGCCGCGGCCGACCACGATGTGGGACTGGATGTGCACGACGTCCGGCTGCAGTGCGTCGATGACCGGGGCCGTGTGCTTGCGGACCGTCCACGGCCACGCGAACCGGTACCAGGCGTGTGCCGGCCAGCGGTACGAAGCCAGCCGGTGGACGGTCAGCGTGACGCCGCGGTACTCCTCGTCGAAGGAGCCGTGGTGCGTCCGGTTCCAGGACGGGGCGATGACGTGCACCTCGTGCCCGCGCTGCGCGAGCCCGACCGCGAGTTCCTCGGTGAAGGTCGCCGCACCGTTCACGTCGGGCGCGAAGGTGTCGGCGGCGATGAGCACCCGCAGCGGCCGTCGCCCCCCGGTGGCGGCCGTGGTGTCGGTCGTCTCGGTCCTGGCGTCTGCTGACACGGCGGGGGTCGTCCTCTCGTCGCGGTCACCGGCGCGCGTCCTGGCGGACGGCCGGTCTGGTCGGTTCGGAACGCTACCGCACCCCTCTGGCCGCCCGCCTCCGCCGCGCGGCTGACCCGGGTCATCCCCGGGGTCGTGCCGGACGGGAGGCACGCCTCCCGTCCGCCCGCTAGCGGCGGGTGTCGGGGTGGTGCTTCGCGAGCAGGAACACGCCCGTGATCGCGATCGCCCCGGCGACGAGGAAGCCGATGCCGGCGCCGACCGGCGCCCCGGCGGCCTCGTCGAGGACGATCACGCCGATGCCGACGGCGACGATCGGGTCGACGACCGTGAGGCCGGCGATGACCAGGTCGGCCGACCCGCTGGAGTACGCGTTCTGCACGAAGTACGCCCCGACAGCCGAGGCGACGACGACCCCCACGATCGCGAACACCGTCACCCAGTCGAACGTGCTGTTCACGATGCGGTTCAGCGTGACCTTGGCGAGCGTCGCGACGAAGCCGTACAGGACCCCGGCGCCGATGATGTAGTACAGCGCGTTCCGCCGCTTGGCCACGAGCCGGAACGACACCACGACGAGCCCCAGCACGACCGCCAGGACCACGAGGACGGTGATGAGCTGCCCGCGCCCGATCGGGCTCTCCCGGCCGTACAGCGCGGCGATGAGCACGAACAGGCCGACGCCGCCGATGCACGTCCACACCGCCCGACGTGCCCGGGTGCCGAGCGGGACGCCGCTGCTGCGGGACGAGAACCACGTCGTCACCACCAGGGCGACCGCACCGAGGGGCTGGACGACGATGAGCGGCGCGTAGGTGATGCTGACGAGCTGCAGCACGATGGCGGCACCGAGCATGAGCGTGCCGAGCACCCAGTTGCCGCTGCCGAGCAGGGCCAGGACGTGTCGGACGGACAGGCCCTTCGACTGCTGCCCCAGCCGGGCCTCGACGCGCTGGACGCCGCGGCTCTGGAACTGCGCACCGAGCGACAGGAACACCGCGCCGACCAGTGCCACGGGGATCATCAGGGCCTGGAACGGGGTCAGGTTCTGCACCACGTCGGGGATCGGCAGGTCCGGTGTCACGGGTCGAGGCTATCCGACCCGCGCGGATACCCTGGGAGCATGCCCGTCCTGCCGATCCGGATCACCGGTGACCCCGTCCTGCACACCCCCGCGACCGAGGTGACCGTCTTCGACGACGCCCTCCGCGCACTCGTGGCCGACATGGTCGAGACGATGGACCTCGCTCCCGGTGTCGGCCTCGCCGGTCCTCAGGTCGGTGTCGGCAAGCGGCTGTTCGTCTACTCGTGGACGGACGACGACGGCGTGCTGTGGCGGGGTGTCGCGGTCAACCCGGTGCTGTGGACGACTCCCCCGCTGCCGGAGTCGGTGGAGGAGCTCGACGAGGACGAGGAGTCCGAGGGGTGCCTGTCGATCCCCGGGGAGCGCTTCCCGCTGCGCCGGTCGGAGGGCGCCCTCCTCCGCGCGGTCGACGAGTACGGCGAACCCTTCGAGATCGAGGCGCACGGGTGGCTCGCTCGGGTGTTCCAACACGAGTACGACCACCTGGACGGCCTGCTGTACGCGGACCGGCTGGTGCACCCGTACGCGAAGCAGGCGCAGAAGGCCGTGCGGAAGAACAGCTGGGGCGGTCCGGGGAAGTCGTGGCTGCCGGGTCGGGACCACCCCGAGGGCTGAACGCTCCACCGGCACACCGCGTCCGGCAGCCGGGCGTCAGCCCCGGTACGTGTCCAGGGCGTCCCGGAGCCGGCCGATCTCGGGGTGCCCCGGGCAGTAGCGCTCGAGCCCGGCCGCCAGGTGCGCCTGCGACCGGCTCGTCACGGCACCCGTCCACGGCGCCGTCCCGCTGACGGCGCACGCTGCCGCGAGCTGTTCGAGCGTCGCGTCGCCCTCCGTGGCGGCCAGGGCGGACCGCTGCTGCTCCGACGGCTCGGTGCCCGTGATCGGTGCCGCCGTGCACGAGGTCCTGCCGTCCTCCCAGACGGCCGCGGCGGTCGTGTAGGTCTCGGTCTCCGGTCCGTCGCCGACGGCGCAGGTGAAGGCGAACACGATCGGTGCCGACCCGCTCGGGCCGGACGTCGCGGAACTCGCGGACGACGTCGGTTCCTCCGCGACCGCGCGGTCTGTCAGGTCGTCGGCCGAGGAGCAACCGGTGAGCGCCGTCACGGCGAGCCCGAGCGCCAGCACGGCGACGGTGGTCGCGGAGCGGCGGGGACGACGGGGCACCTGTGGACGTTAACAGCATCGGGCGGACGATCGGCTGAGGATGCGCACCACGGCGCCCGGGAACCGCAGGCCCGCGCCGTGCGGCACACGAGTCGGGCCAGGACGGGCGAGCCGGGCCGGAACGCAAGAGGCCCCCACCCCGGAGGGTGAGGGCCTGTCGCTCCCCGAGTTGGACTCGAACCAACAACCTGCCGGTTAACAGCCGGCTGCTCTGCCAATTGAGCTATCGAGGATCACTGTGTCCTCCGCTGGAGAGCGGTTGAACAGCGGGTAACAGCATAGCAGCAAACGTCCAGCGTCCCGCGCATCGGTCGCGCATCCCGGGCGTGCCGCACGGGAAGCCCTGGTCTGGGGCGGATCGTCAGTACCCCGCGGCCGGGTCGACCACGCCGATGAAGCCGGTGCCGTCGGCGCGGAGGAACGCCGCCACGTTGGTGCCGACCCGCTCCGCCAGCAGCGGCGCGACCATGTCCGGGGTGTCCGCCTGGTGCGGCGTGACGAGGGCGCCCGGCTCGCTCCACAGCGGGTGCCCGTCGGGCAGCGGCTCCGGGTCGGTGACGTCGAGTCCGGCGGCGGCGATGCTCCCGGACCGCAGGGCGTCCACGAGTGCGTCGGTGTCGACCAGCCCGCCACGGGCGATGTTCACCAGTCGGGCGTGGTCGGGCATGAGCGCGAACTGGTGCGCGCCGAGCAGGCCGGACGTCCCCGCCGTCATCGCGGCGGCGACCACGACGACGTCGGCGTCCGGCAGCACGTCGTCGAGCTGGTCGGTCGTGACGGTGCGGTCGGCGCCGGGGACGTCGTCGGCGGAACGGCGGACGACGGTGACCCGGACGTCGAAGGGCGCGACGAGGCGCAGGTACTCGAGCGCGATCCCGCCGGCGCCGATGAGGACGACGTGCCGGCCGTAGAGCGACAGGCCCTCCGGTTCGCGGCCCCAGGTCGTCGTGCGGGCGCGCTTCTGCAGCACCCGCAGGGTCGCGAGCGTCAACGCGAGGGCGTGCTCGGCGACCGGCTCGGCGTAGGCGCCCTTGGCCGAGGTGAAGAGCACGCGGTCGCCGTGCTCCGCGATGAGGTGGGCGAACGCGTCCACGCCGGCGAACGGCAGCTGCACCCACGTCACCCCCGGGGCGGTCGTCAGCGCCTGCTGCAGGCCGTCGGGGTCACTCGCGTCGAGCCAGACGATGCCCCGCGTGTCACCGCCGAGGTCGGCGAGCGTCCCGCCCGCCTGCCGCACGGCGTCCTCGTGCAGATCGGTGGGCGTCGGCAGGATCGTCACGGCACCCGGGGTGGGCGGCCCGACCGGCAGGGGACGCCCGCCGTCGGTGACGACCGCCCGGTGTCCGCGGTGCTGGTGCTGTTCGCTCATGCTTGTCGTACCCCTCCTCGGCCGGCCGCGACCGGCTTGCGCTTCACCGGGCGCGACGCCGTCGCGGCGAGCGTCCGGACGTACGGGTCGAGCGGGTTGTCGAGCACCTCGTCGAAGGTCCCGAGCCCGACGAGCCGGCCCTCGTTCATGACGGCCACCCGGTCCGCGAGTGCCCGGGCCTCGCGCAGGTCGCTCGACACCACGATCGCCGAGAACGCGCGCTTCCGCTGCAGGCCGACCAGGGCCTCGAGCACGGACTGGCGGACGAGGACGTCGACACCGCGCGCGGGTTCGTCGGCGACGAGCAGCTGCGGTTCGAGCACGAGCGCACGGGCCAGCGCCACGCGCTGCCGCTGGCCGCTGGAGAGCTCCCACGTGTTCAACCGCAGGACCCCGAGCGGCAGGTGCACGGCGTCGACGAGCCGCGCCACGATGAGCCCGGCCTCCTTCCGGTCGAACCGGCGGTCGCGCGCGTAGATCGGTTCGGCGATGGCCTCGCCGACGAGCAGGTCGGGGCGGAGGCGGTCCGCGCCGTCCTGCGGCAGGTAGCCGATCTGTCCGGTCAGCCGTGCGTGGCGTCGCGAGGACGGCCGGATCCGGCGCATCCGCTCGCCGAGGACGGTGAGCTCCCCGCCGATGACCCGACGCCGGTGCGCACCCTCGCCCTCGCCGTTCGTGCCGAGCTGACCCGCGACCGCCGCCGCGAAGGTCGACTTGCCGGAACCGGACGCACCGAGGACCGCGAGCACCTCACCCCAGCCGAGTGACAGGCTCACGCCGTCGACGGCGCGGATCGGGCTGGTGACCGCACCGCCCCGGTACTCGATGCTGACGTCGTCCGCGACGACGGCCGGCCCGTTCTCCCCGGTCATGCAACCCCTTCTCGTGCCGCGCGCACCCTGCTGCGGCACCGTGTCGGGAGGCCCGGCCGCCCCGCCGACGCGACGTGCGTCGCGGACGGGGGCCGGGCCTCCAGGCTGGTCGTGCTGCCGTCGGTCCTGACCGAGCGGTCAGGCTCCGGCCTGCTCCAGTCGCTCCAGCGTACGCCGTCGCTCGGCCTGCTCCTCCGGGTCCGGCACCGGCAGCGAGGCCAGCAGCCGCTGCGTGTAGGGGTGCTGCGGCGCGCCGAGGACCTGCGCGGTGGTGCCCGTCTCGACCAGGTCGCCGCGGTACAGCACCGCGATCCGGTCGGACAGCGCGCCGACGACGGCGAGGTCGTGGCTGATGAACAGCGACGCGAAGCCGAAGTCCTGCTGCAACTCGAGGAACAGTTCCAGCACGCGGGCCTGCACCGACACGTCGAGCGCACTGGTGGGCTCGTCGGCGATGAGCAGCTTCGGCCGGAGCGCGAGCGACCGGGCGAGCGACGCACGCTGCCGCTGTCCGCCGGAGAGCTCGTGCGGGTACCGGTCGCCGTACGCCGCGGGCAGCTGCACGGCCTCCATGAGCTCGTCGACCTGCTTGCGGGCCGCGCGCGGCGACGAGGCCACTCCGTGCACGACGAGCGGCTCGGCGACGGCCTCGGCGATCGTCAGCAGCGGGTTGAAGGACGTCGCCGGGTCCTGGAAGACGAACCCGATGTCCTTCCGCAGCCGCTTGAAGTCGCGCTCCTTGTACCCGAGCATCTCGGTCCCGAGCACCTCGAGCGAGCCGCCGGTGATCTTCGTCAGACCGGCGATCGCGCGGCCGATGGTGGTCTTGCCCGATCCGGACTCCCCCACCAGACCGAGCACCTCGCCGGGACGGATCGACAGGTCGACGCCCTTGACGGCACGGAACGGCGCGGCGCCGAGCCGGCCCGGGTAGACGATCTCCAGGCCCTTCGCGGACACGACGGGCTCCACGTCCTCGGTGATCGCCGCACGCCGGGCGACGCCGGTCGACGCCTCGAGCCGGGGCACCGCGGCGAGCAGGCGCTTCGTGTAGTCGGCCTGGGGCGCCGCGAAGAGCTGGTGCACCGGCGCCTCCTCGACGATCTCGCCCTGGTACATGACGGTGACCCGGTCGGCCAGGTCGGCCACGACGCCCATGTTGTGCGTGATGACGACGATCGCCGCACCGAACTCGTCACGGCAACGGCGGAGCAGGTCGAGGATCTCGGCCTGCACGGTGACGTCGAGCGCGGTGGTCGGCTCGTCGGCGATGATGACGCTCGGCTCGAGGGCCAGCGCGCTCGCGATGACGACGCGCTGCTTCTGTCCGCCGGAGAACTGGTGCGGGTAGTGGTCGACGCGGGTCTCCGGGTCGGGGATGCCGACGCGGCCGAGGTAGTCGATCGCCTTGGCGCGTGCCTCCTTCTTCGACATCCCGCCGTGCGCCCGGAGGCCCTCGGCGATCTGCCAGCCGACCGTGAACACCGGGTTGAGGGCCGTGGAGGGCTCCTGGAACACCATCGCGCCGGCCGTGCCCCGCAGGTCGCGGAGCTTCTGCGCGCCCACCGACACAACGTCGGTGCCGTCGAGCAGCACCGCGCCGCCGAGCGTCGCGGTCTCCGGCATGAGCCGGAGCATGCTCCGCGCCGTCACGGACTTGCCGGAGCCCGACTCGCCGACCAGGGCGAGCACCTCACCCGGGCGGACGTCGAGGCTGACGCCCTTCACCGCGTCGACGGCGCCGCCGTCGGTCGCGAAGGTGACGGTCAGGTCGTCGACGACGACCACCGGGTCGGCTGCCGTCCGGCCGGTGTCGGACCGGAGGCCCGAGGGGACGTCGCTCACGAGCCCGCTCCTTCCGTCATGGCCGCCGCGCGACGCGTGGAGACCAGCTGCTTCAGCCGACGACGCGCACGGAGACGCGGGTCGGAGATGTCGTTGAGGCTCTCACCGATGAACGTGACACCGAGGACGAGCAGCACGATGGCGACACCCGGGAAGACGCCCGTCCACCAGACGCCGCTGGCGACGTCGGACAGTGCACGGCTGAGGTCGTAGCCCCACTCCGCACCCTGCGTCGGTCCGATGCCGAACCCGAGGAAGCCGAGGCCGGCCAGGGTCAGCACGGCGTCGCTCGCGTTCAGGGTGAGGATGAGCGGCAGCGACCGGGTGGAGTTCCGGAGCACGTGCCGGGTCATGATGCGCCACGGGTTCGTGCCGATCACGCGCGCCGACTCGACGAACGCGTCGTTCTTCAGACGGACGGCCTCGGCACGCACCACGCGGAAGTACTGCGGGATGTAGACGACCGTGATCGAGATCGCCGCGGCGATGATGCCGCCCCAGTAGGTCGACCGGCCGCCGGAGACGACGATCGAGACGACGATCGCGAGCAGCAGCGACGGGAACGCGTAGATCGCGTCCGCGACGACCACGAGGATCCGGTCGAGCCAGCCACCGATGTAACCGGAGACCATGCCGAGCAGGACGCCGATGGTGATCGAGACGATCACGGCGACGATGACGACGAGCACCGCGGTGCGCGTGCCGAAGAGGACGCGGCTGAAGACGTCGAGCCCGCCGACGGTCGTGCCCCAGATGTGCTCGGCACTCGGCGCCGCCGTGCGCGGGAAGTTCACGCCGTCCGCGCCCTGCTGCTGGCCGAAGCCGTACGGGGCGATGAGCGGGGCGAAGAGCGCGACGAGCAGGAACAGCGCGCAGATGACGACGCCGACGATGAGCATGGCGCGCTGCCATCCGGTGCTCCGACGGAGTTGGACGACGACGGGGAGTCGCTTCCACAGCGGCTCGTGGCGGTCGACGAGGGTGATGTCGGACATCGTCAGAACCTCACTCTCGGGTCGATGAGCGCCGCGATGACGTCGACGACGAAGTTCGTGACGGCGACGATCACCGCCAGCATCGCGACGATGCCCTGCACGGCGACGAAGTCACGGGCGGACAGGTACTGGTTGAGCTCGAAGCCCAGGCCACGCCAGCCGAAGGTCGTCTCGGTGAGCACCGAGCCGCCGAGCAGCATGGCGATCTGCAGGCCCATCACGGTGATGATCGGCACGAGTGCCGGTCGGAACGCGTGCGTCCGGACCAGGCGGGACTCCCGGACACCGCGCGACCGGGCCGCGTCGACGTACTCGGACCCGAGCGACCCGATCATGTTCGCGCGTACCAGGCGCAGGAAGATGCCCGCGGTGAGCAGGCCGAGGGTCAGCGCCGGCAGGACGGCGTGCTGCAGCACGTCGCTGATGATCTGACCGTTGCCCGTCCGCAGGGCGTCGATGATGTAGATGCCGGTCGGGTTCTCGATCCGGTCGAGGATGAGCTGCGCGCGGGTCGACGCGCGGTCGCCGAGGGGCAGCCAGCCGAGCCACACGGAGAACACGAGCTTGAGCAGCAGGCCGCCGAAGAACACCGGCGTCGCGTAGGTCAGGATCGCGAGCGCGCGGAGGAGCACGTCGGGCCACTTGTCGCGCAGGTAGGCGGCGAGCATGCCGAGCGGGATGCCGAGCACGAGGGCGACGATGAGCGCGTAGAAGACGAGCTCGGCGGTCGCGCCGCCGTACTGCAGGATGATCTCGGTGACCGGCCGGTTGTCGGTCGACGTCGTGCCGAAGTCGCCGCGGACGATCTGGCCGAGGTACTCGAGGTACTGGACGATCACCGGTCGGTCGTAGCCGGCGGCGTGCAGGCGTTCCTGCAGCTGGGTCGGCGTGAGGCGACCACCGACGGAGGCGGTGATCGGGTTCCCGACGACGCGCATCAGGAAGAAGACGAGCGTCACCAGGATGAAGACCGTCGGGAAGATCAGGAGGAAGCGGACGAGGACGTACCGACCGAGTCCGCCGCCGCCACTGGCACGTCGCTGTGCCTGTGGCTTCGTCGGCTCCGTGTCGATCGCCTCGGGGTTCGTGAGGGTCACGGGGTGGGTGCCTTTCGCATGACGCGACCGGGGGTGCCCCTCGTGGGAGCACCCCCGGTCGTCCGTCTGGTTACTTGGTGATGGTCCCGTAGCGGAACTTGAACGACGCGTCGAGCGTGACGCCCTTGACGTCCTTGCCGGCCACGGCGACCGACTTGCCCTGCAGGAGCGGGAGGGTCGAGATCTGCTCGGCCTCACGCTGCTGGGCCTTCTCGATGATCGCGGCGCGCTTGTCCGCGTCCGACTCCTCCTGCTCGTCGGCGATCAGACCCTGGATGGTCGGGTCGTCGTAGTGGTTCTGCACGAAGTTGTCCTTCGTGAAGAACGGCGACAGGTAGTTGTCGGCGTCGGAGAAGTCCGGGAACCAGCCGAGCTGGTACAGCGGGTAGGCGTCCTTCGTGCGCTCGACGGCGTAGGTCGTGTAGACCGTCGACTGGATGTTGACGGTGAACAGACCCGAGTCCTCGAGCTGCGTCTTGAGCGTCGCGTACTCGTCGTCCGAAGCCGAGCCGTAGTGGTCCGGCGAGTACTGGATGTCGAGCTCGACCTTGCCCGTGACGCCCGCGTCGGCGAGGGTCTTCTTCGCCTTGTCGACGTCCGGGGCACCGTTGCCGTCGCCGTAGAGCGACTTGAACGGCGTCGCGGCACCCGTCAGGCCGTCCGGCACCATCGAGTAGACCGGCGTGTAGGTGTCGTTGTAGACCTCCTTGGCGAGCTCGTCACGGTCGACGACGTCCGCCACGGCCTGACGCACGGCGAGGGCCTTCGCCTCGTCGGCGTCGTCCTGGCCGGTCCCGAAGGGCTGGGTCGCGAAGTTGAAGACCACGTAGCGGATCTCGCCGCCGGGGCCGTCGATGACCTGCAGCGCGTCGTCCTTGCGGAGCGACGAGATGTCGGTCGGGGTCAGGGAGCGGTACGCCACGTCGACGTCGCCCTGCTGGACGGCGAGCTTGAGGTCGGTCTCCTTGGTGAAGTACTGGGCGGTGACGTCCTTGGTCTTCGCCTTGTCGAGGACACCGTCGTACTTCGGGTTCGCCTTGTAGGCGATGAGGTCGTTCTCCTTGTAGGAGGTGATCGTGTACTGGCCGGCGAAGGCCTTGCCCTTGACGATGTCCTCGGCGCTGGTGAGCTCGGTCGCCGAGAAGACGTCCTCGTCGACGATCGGACCGGCGGGGCTCGAGAGCACCTGGGGCCAGGTCTGGTCGGCGTGGTCGAGGTGGAACACGACCGTGGTGTCGTCCGGGGTCTCGATGCTCTTGAGGTTCGCGAGCAGCGACCAGGGGCCGTTGTCGTTCTTGATCTTCAGGTCACGCTCGAACGAGAACTTGACGTCGCTCGAGGTGAGGTCGTTGCCGTTCGCGAACTGGAGGCCCTTCTTCAGGGTCACCTCGTACGTCGTCGGGTCGGTGAACTCGGCCTTCGTGGCGATGTCCGGCTCGACGTCCGGGCTGCCCGTCGGGGTGTTCATGAGGAACGGGAAGACCTGGTTCTGCACGGCGAACGAGCCGTTGTCGTACGAGCCGGCCGGGTCGAGCGACGTGATCTTGTCGGTCGTGCCGATGATCAGGCCGTCCAGGTCGCCGGTGCCGCCGCTGGTGCCGCCTGCGCAGCCGGTGAGCACGAGCGCGGTCACTGCCGCGCCGGCGCCCAGCGCGAGGGTGCGCTTGCCCCATGTGGGAACGGATGCCATGTCCGATTGCCTCTCTGGTGTGGTTGCAGGAGTCCTGGGACCGAGGTGGAACGGGCTGTGACCGGTCGCAGGGACGTTCAATGGTCACACCCTGCCAGACAACGGAGCGCTCCGGGAACGGATTGTTTACACCGCTGTAACGCACGATCGCAGCTTCGAGGGCAGCATCGGAGTCGGTGTGCCCGGCGCGGCGCGCATCTTCGTTGCGCTCGGGACGCCTTGTTGCGTCCGGCAATTCCGCAGTACTCCGCGGGAGTCAGGACCTGGCGACGGACCGCGACGACCGGTCGGGAGGGCCCGGCCTCAGGCTCCGGGGGTGTCCGCGCGGAGGCGCATCCGCTGGGCGTCGAGGTCGACGAGTTGCCGCTGCACATCCGCCCGACGCTCCTGGTCGGACGGGTCGGTGCGCTGCAGCTGTCCGAGCAGCGACGCCTTGCGGGCGAGCAGGTCGCGCTCGACCAGGGCCACCACGATGCCGCGGCAGTAGATCGCCAGGTCCTCGTCGGAGCGCGCCGGGATCGGCGCCAGGGCGAGTTCCTGCACGAGCGAGCGGAACGGCGCCGGCACGTCCGCGAGCAGCTTGTCGAGCCAGGACCGGTCCCCCACGGCATCGATGTTGGCGACGACAGCGTCGCGGACGACCGAGAGCATCCGTGCCGAGAACGTGGCGGACGCCGCCAGGCCGAGCAGCGGCACACCGACGGACTGCGGCTGCTGCACCATCGCCATCACCGCGTCGCGCTCCATCCGCGCGATCGGGTCGTCCGGCAGGGACCGGAGGCTCGCCTGCGGCTCCTCGGGCACGCTCGGTCCGTCGCCGTGACCGGGGTGGCCGTTCCCCGTGCCGGTGTGACCGGCGCCGGACGGACCTGGCGACCGGGTCTCCGCGCCGCTGTCGGCCGGGCGTCGCCGCGCCGCAGAGACGGCGCGACGGACGTCGTCGATGTCCATGCCGAGCCAGCCGGCGGTGTTCCGGATGTACCCGTCGGCCAGCGCGCGGTCCCGGATCTCGGAGATGACCGGCGCCGATTCACGGAGTCCCGCGACGCGCCCCTCCACCGTGTCGAGGTCGTGGCCGTCCAACCGACGGCGGATCATGAACTCGAACATCGGTCGACGGTTCTCGACGAGCCGGCGGACGGCGTCGTCGCCGCGGGCCAGGCGCAGGTCGCAGGGGTCGAGCCCGCCCGGCGCGACCGCGACGTAGGTCTGCGACGCGAACCGCTGCTCCTCGGTGAAGGCACGGGAGGCGGCGCGCTGCCCGGCCTCGTCGGGGTCGAAGGTGAAGACGATCTGCCCGAGCTGGGAGACGTGCTGTGCGGCGGAGTCGCCGAGCATCGGTCGGAGGACCTTGATGTGGTCGACCCCGAACGACGTCCCGCACGTGGCCACCGCGGTCGTGATCCCGGCGAGGTGGCACGCCATGACGTCCGTGTAGCCCTCGACGATGACGACCTGCTTGCCCTTCGCGATCTCCTTGCGGGCGAGGTCGATCCCGTAGAGCACCTGGCTCTTGTGGTAGATCGGCGTCTCCGGCGTGTTGAGGTACTTCGGCCCCTTGTCGTCCTCGAGCAGCCGTCGTGCGCCGAAGCCGATGGTGGCCCCGGTGACGTCCCGGATCGGCCACATCAGGCGTCCGCGGAACCGGTCGTACGGGGACCGGTCACCCTGGCTGACCAGTCCGGCGGCGACGATCTCGTCGATGCTGAACCGGAGGCCGCGCAGGTGGTCCTTGAGCGCGTCGAACGACTTCGGTGCGAAGCCGACGCCGAAGTGCTGCGCCGCCGCCGGGTCGAAGCCGCGCTCGCCCAGGAACCGGCGGGCCGGCTCGGCCGCGGCCGTCGTGAGCTGCGCGGTGAAGAACGCCTGCGCGGCCTCGTTCGCGGCGATGAGCCGGGCGCGCGCGTTGTAGTCGGTCCGCGGCCCGTCGCCCTCCTCGTAGTGGAGTGTGAAACCGATCTTGGCGGCCATCCGCTCGACGGCTTCCTGGAACGTCGTGTGGTCCTGCGACATCAGGAAGCTGAAGACGTCGCCGTCCTCACCGCACCCGAAGCAGTGGTAGCGACCGACCTGCGGGCGGACGTGGAACGAGGGCGTCCGCTCGTCGTGGAAGGGGCAGAGGCCCTTCAGTGACCCGACGCCCGCCGACTTCAGCGTGACGTAGTCGCCGACCACGTCGGCGATGTTCACGCGCGCGCGGACCTCGTCGATGTCGTTCCGCGCGATCAGGCCTGCCACCCGACGATTCTAGTTCGGCGGGCCGACGCCGGCGGACCGTGTGCACCCGCGTCGGGACACCGGTCCGTGCGGGCAACGGACCCGCTCCGGTCAGACGGCGATGGAGACCGTCTCGCGCTCCCCGACCACCAGCCGCTTGTGCCAGGCGAGCGCCCCCTGGTCGGTGAGGCTCGCCACCTGGTCCACCACGGCCCGGAGCCGTCCGGCGTCGTCCCCGGCGGCCCGCCAGTCGGCGGCGAACCCGGGCTCGAGTGCGGAGTCCTCGCGCGCGGCGATCGCGTCGAGCAGTTCGGTCAACACGCGCCGCTGGTCCTCGTACACGGGCTGCCGGTCGCCGTGCGTCATCACGAAGGCCGCGACGATGCCCTTGAGCACCGCGATCTCGCCGATGATCTCCGGCGGCGTGACGACGCTCGCGGCGAACCGGACGAGCGAGCCGGAGGCGTAGGACTCCCGCGTCGCCGTGGTCGCGGTCCGGGCGAAGCGGCCGATGAGCTGACTCGTCAGGTTCTTCAGGCGTGCCTGGTCCTGCCGCGAGCCGTCGTACGAGGTCATCCACAGCGACATCCCGCGCAGGCGGTCGAACGCCTCGAGCAGTTCGTCGCGGCTCAGGTCGTCGCCGACCCAAGCGTGCATGGCGGTGACGATGTCGTTCTCACCGACGCGGTCGCCGAGCGCAGCGACGTCGATGAAGCCCGCGACGACGGCGTCCTCGAAGTCGTGCACCGAGTACGCGATGTCGTCGGACAGGTCCATCACCTGGGCCTCGATGCACCGCTGTCGTCGCGGTGCGCCGGCGCGGAGCCAGGCGAAGGCCTCGTGGTCGTCGTCGTAGAAGCCGAACTTGGTCCGTCCCGACGACGCCTCGCCGACGCCCTGGGACGCCGGCCAGGGGTACTTGCAGCTGGCGTCGAGGGAGGCCCGGGTCAGGTTGAGCCCGTAGGCCCGGCCGTCGTCGCCGTAGACCTTCGGCTCGAGCCGCGTGAGCAACCGCAGCGTCTGCGCGTTGCCCTCGAACCCGCCGATGCCGGCGGCCCAGGCGTTGACCGCGGTCTCGCCGTTGTGGCCGAACGGCGGGTGCCCGATGTCGTGCGCGAGGCACGCCGTGTCGACGACGTCCGGGTCGAGGCCCAGGCTGTCGGCGAGCTCGCGCCCGACCTGCGCCACCTCGAGCGAGTGCGTCAGGCGGTTCCGGGCGAAGTCGAGCCCGGTGGTCGGGCTGAGGACCTGCGTCTTCGCGGCGAGGCGGCGCAGCGCGCTGGAGTGCAGCAGGCGGGCGCGGTCACGCGCGAAGTCGCTCCGCCGGCTGCTGTGCTGCTCGGGGAACCACCGGTCGGCGTCGGCCGGACCGTACGACGAGGTGGCGCTCATCCGCCGCTGTGGTGCATCTCGGCGGCGGCGAGGACCTTGCGGAACTCCGCGTCCACATCACGGCTCTCGAGCCACCGGTCGGGCAGTGCGGTGCGCTTGGCGTGGCCGGCACGGCCCCGCGGACCCTCGACGTCGGCGCCCGGGTAGGGGGCGCTCCAGTCGAGCTTGCCGAGCAGGTCGTCGATCTCCTGCAGGCTCGACGCCATCGCGAGACCGGAACGGACCTCTCCGCCGATCGGGTACCCCTTGAAGTACCACGCCACGTGCTTCCGGATGTCCCGGCAGCCGTGCTCCTCGGACTCGAAGAACTCGACGAGCAGCTCGGCGTGCCGACGGAAGGCGACCGCGACGTCACCGAGGCTCGGTGCCGCGCGGAGGTCCTCGCCCCGGAACGCCGCGGCGAGGTCGCCGAACAGCCACGGTCGGCCGAGGCAGCCGCGTCCGACGACGACGCCGTCGCAACCGGTCTCGTCGACCATCCGGAGGGCGTCGGCCGCGGACCAGATGTCCCCGTTGCCGAGCACCGGGATGTCGGTGATCGTCTCCTTGAGGGTCGCGATCGCCGACCAGTCGGCCTGGCCCGAGTAGTGCTCGTTGGCGGTGCGGGCGTGCAGGGCGACGCTCGCCACACCGGCATCCCGCGCGATCTTCGCCGCGTCGAGGTAGGTGAGGTGGTCGCCGTCGATGCCCTTGCGCATCTTCACGGTGACCGGCACGTCGCCCGCGGCCGCGACGGTCTTCGTCACGAGGTCCCGGAACAGGTCGAGCTTCCAGGGCAGGGCCGCACCGCCGCCCTTGCGCGTGACCTTCGGCACCGGGCACCCGAAGTTGAGGTCGATGTGGTCCGCGCGGTCCTCGCCGACCAGGATCGTGGCGGCCTCGGCGACGGTGTTCGGTTCGACGCCGTACAGCTGGATCGACCGCGGGGTCTCGGACTCGTGGTGCCGGATCAGCCGCATCGACTCGGGCGTCCGCTCCACCAGGGCACGGGAGGTGATCATCTCACACACGTACAGCCCGGCGCCGTACTCGCGGCAGAGGCGGCGGTACGCCATGTTCGTGATGCCGGCCATCGGGGCGAGCACGACGGGCGCATCGACCTGGATCGGGCCGATGCGCAGGGGTGCTGCTGCTTGTGTGATCGTCATACCTCGCCCATTCTCCCACGTCGGCTGCCGCCGGTAGCGTTCTCCACATGACCGATCCCGATGCCGTCTCCCGCTTCGACGCCGACGCTGCCGCCCGGGGCCTCGACGTCCAGGTCGTCGAGCGTCCCGCGGCCGATTCGCTCGAGGGCGCCGCTGCCCTGCTCGGCATCGACCCCGGCGACATCGTGAAGACCCTCGTCGTGAAGCGGCACGACGGTGGTTTCCTGCTCGCCCTCGTCCCCGGCGGCCGGAGCATCGCCTGGAAGAAGCTCCGCACCGTCGTCGGCGTGAACAAGCTGTCGATGCCCGACGCGGCCACGGCCCTCGAAGCCAGCGGCTACGAGCGCGGCACCATCACCCCGATCGGCGCGACCGGCGACCTGCCGGTGTACGCCGACGAGCGGGTGCTCGGCCGACGGATCGCACTGGGAGCGGGTCGCCAGGGCGCGAGCGCGTTCGTCGACGGCGACGCACTCGTCACCGCCTACGGCGCGACGATCGCGGACATCACCGACGAGGAGCCCGCCCGCCCCTGACGGAGCCCGCGTCAGTCCGGGACCTCGGACCAGTCCCCCTCGGCGCCCGGCACGAAGCACGAGTCGCCCTCGCAGACGGGGGCGCCGCCGGCCGTGACCAACGTCAGGAGGGCGGGTCGTCCCTCTCCCCACGAGCTCGGCCGCCCCGCCGCTTCGCGACGCGTCGGTACCGGCTCGCGTGGGCCCAGGCCGGCCGGGAGGCCCGACCCGGCACCCAGCGGGCCCGTCGCGCCCGTCATCGGGTCACCTCGGCGTCCGCTGCCGCGTCGTCCTCGGCGCGCTGGGCGGCCTCGGCCACCTCGGCGGGGGTCGACTCCCGGAGGGCGACCACCTGGCGGAGGACCTGCTCGAACGCCGCCGGGTCCTGGGCACCCGAAACGCCGTACTTGCCGTCGATGACGAAGAACGGGACGCCGTTGATGCCGTACGCCTGGGCCTGCGCCTGGTCGGCACGGACCGCGGCGAGCTGGGCGTCGTCGCGGAGGGTGGCGAGCACCTCGTCACGGTCGAGTCCGACCTCGGCGGCCAGGTCGGCGAGCGATTCGTCCTGCCCGACGTGTTCGCCGCGCTCGAAGTAGGCGGTGAAGAGCCGCTCGACCATCTCGAGCTGCTTGCCGTGCTGCTTGGCCACGTGGATGACCTGGTGCGCCTTGACGGTGTTCGTGTGCCGTAGGGCGTCGTAGTCGTAGTGCAGGTCGACCTGGGCGGCGATGCCGGCGACCTGGTCGATCATCTGCTGGGCCTGCTGCACCGGCAGGCCCTTGTGCTGCGAGAGGAACTCGGCCTCGGTGCCCTCGAAGTCGACGGGGGTGTCCGGGCTCAGTTCGAACGAGTGGTACTCGACCTCGACCGGGCCGCCGAACGCGGAGACGCCCGCCTCGAACTTGCGCTTGCCGATGTAGCACCAGGGGCAGGCGATGTCCGACCAGACATCGACCTTGACAGTGTCGCTCATGCTCACCCCAACGCGCGCCGGCGTTCCCCATTCCCGCCCCGCCGGCGTCGTTCGGCACCGCACAACCAGGACCGCCCCGAACCGACGGATCCCGTGGTTCGAGGCGGTCTTGGTCGTGCGAGTCCGATCGGCGCCGGCCGACGGCACGGCCGACCGCCGGCGGCGCTACGCGCCGAGCAGCCGCTCCGCCAGGTACCCCTGCAGGCGGTCGAGGCCGACGCGCTCCTGGCCCATCGTGTCGCGCTCGCGCACCGTCACGGCCTTGTCCTCGAGCGTGTCGAAGTCGACCGTGATGCAGAACGGCGTGCCGATCTCGTCGTGGCGGCGGTAGCGGCGGCCGATCGCACCGGCGTCGTCGAAGTCGACGTTCCAGTTCTTGCGGAGGTCGTCCGCCAGGCCGCGGGCGACCGGCGAGAGCTGCTCGTTGCGGGACAGCGGGAGCACCGCGGCCTTGACGGGTGCCAGGCGCGGGTCGAGGCGCAGGACCGTGCGCTTGTCGACGCCGCCCTTCGCGTTCGGGGCCTCGTCCTCGGAGTACGAGTCGAGCAGGAACGCCATGAGGGCACGGGTCAAGCCGAAGGACGGCTCGATGACGTACGGGACGTACTTCTCGTTCGCGGCCTGGTCGAAGTAGCGGAGGTCCTGGCCCGACGCCTCGATGTGGTTCTTCAGGTCGAAGTCGGTGCGGTTCGCGACGCCCATGAGCTCGCCCCACTCGGTGCCGGCGAACCCGAAGCGGTACTCGATGTCGGCGGTGGCGTCGGAGTAGTGCGCCCGCTCACCGTCCGGCACGTCGAAGCGGCGGAGGTTCTCCGGGTCGATGCCGAGGTCGGTGTAGAACGCGACGGCGTCCGCGATCCACTGCTCGTAGTGCTCCTCGGCCGAGGCCGGCGGCACGAAGTACTCGATCTCCATCTGCTCGAACTCGCGGGTGCGGAAGATGAAGTTGCCCGGCGTGATCTCGTTGCGGAACGCCTTGCCGACCTGGCCGATACCGAACGGGGGCTTCATGCGGCTGGTCGTGACGACCTGCGCGAAGTCGACGAAGATGCCCTGCGCGGTCTCCGGACGGAGGAAGTTCAGGCCCTCCTCGGACTCGACCGGGCCGAGGTACGTCTTGAGCATGCCGGAGAACTCGCGGGGCTCGGTCCACTCGCCGCGGGTGCCGCAGTTCGGGCACGCGACTTCGGCCATGCCGCCCTCGGGGGCGCGGCCCTTCTTCGCCTCGAACGCCTCGAGCAGGTGGTCCTCGCGGAAGCGGTGGTGGCAGTGGAGGCACTCGACGAGCGGGTCGGTGAACGTCGCGACGTGCCCGGAGGCCTCCCACACCTTGCGGGGCAGGATGACGGCGGAGTCGAGGCCGACCATGTCGCCGCGGCCGCGGACGAACCGCTGCCACCACTGGCGCTTGATGTTCTCCTTGAGCTCCACGCCGAGGGGCCCGTAGTCCCACGCGGAGCGGGATCCGCCGTAGATCTCCCCCGACTGGAAGACGAAGCCACGGCGCTTGGCCAGGGCGATGACGCTGTCGAGACGGGAGGGCTGTGCCACGGAGAGCTCCTGTGTTCGCCGAGCTGGGTGCTCGGTGTGCGGGCGGACCCGGCAATGCTAGCGGCCCGGGAGGCCCGCCCAGGCTCCTCCTCGGCTCGTCACGGTTCCGACGTGGCCGGCTCCACCCCCGCCAGCGCCGCGACCACGGCGGACACGTCCTCCTCGTCGTTCCAGTGGTGGAACGCGATGCGGAGGCGGCCGGCCCGACCCGAGGCGGTGAGCCCCGCAGCGGTCACCGCCCGGAGTGCCGTCCCGTCGGCGTCCGGGAACGTGACGATCGCCTGCCCCTCGACACCGCCGCCGGCCGCAGCACCGACACCGCGCCCCTGCCGTGGCGACCCGAGCGCATCGCAGAGCCGGTCCGCCAGAGCGGTGGC
Organism: Curtobacterium sp. MCBD17_008; assembly: GCF_003234475.1. Lineage (NCBI taxonomy): Bacteria > Bacillati > Actinomycetota > Actinomycetes > Micrococcales > Microbacteriaceae > Curtobacterium > Curtobacterium sp. MCBD17_008. Next base: position 58,778 of record NZ_QKTK01000007.1, read on the forward strand.
GTGCCTCCAGGTCGAGCGCTGGTCGAGGGCCACGGCGTGCCGGAGCGCCGCCACCGCGCCGGGCCACGCCGGCCAGGCCGGGGAGACGTCGAACCGGCGTGCGTCGTCGGCCAGACGCATGGCGGGGCCGTAGCAGGACGACCACACGTCCTCGCCCGCGTACCACCCGGCCTGTACGGGGCGCAGCCGACCGAGTGCCTCGTCCGAGAGCGTCATGAACGCGACGCCGCGCGGGGCGCACAACCACTTGTAGGCGTGCGTGAGCGTCACGTCGAAGGGCGCGGCGGAGACCGGCAGCACCCCGGCCGCCTGCGTCAGGTCGCAGAGCGTGAGCGCACCCACCCGGCGGGCCGCGGCGACGACCGGGTCCGGGTCGGTGACGACGCCGCTCGCCGACTGCACGGCGGACCAGACGACGAGCGCGGTGTCCGGTCCGACGGACGCCGCGAGTCGGTCGAGCGGGACGCTGCGCACGCGGACGCCGCGGTGGGCCTGCGCCAGGAAGGGGAACACGACCGAGCTGAAGTCCCCGTCGGGGACGACGACCTCGGCGCCGTCGGGCAGGGCGTCGGCGACGACGGCAGCCATCACGGACGTCTGGGAGCCGGTCGCGACCTGCGCCGCCGGGACGCCGACGAGGGACGCGAACAGGGCGCGCCCCTCCTCCACGAGGGCGCCGTAGCGGGCCGGGGAGGTCTCGGCGCGCGACCACGCGTCGAGGTCGGCGCGCTGGGCGGCGAGGGTGCCGAGCGTCGGGAGGCCTGCGGTGCACGCCGCGAGGTAGCCGCGGCCGTCGGGGAACGAGTCCATGTCCGACAGGGTCCTCCCGACCGACCCATCACGCCAGAGCATCCTGCTTGTGCCACCGGTAACATGACGTGATGGACGAGATCGATCCGCAGCTGCTCCGGGTCCTCCGCGCCGTCGCGGACCACGGTTCGATCACGCGTGCGGCGACCTCCCTGGGCTCGAGCCAACCCGCCGTCAGCCAGCTGCTGACCCGCGCGGAGCAGCGGCTCGGGCACGCGCTCGTCCTCCGTGGCGGCCGCGGTGCCACGCTCACACACGCCGGGCAGGTGCTCGCCGACCACGCCCTGCACGTGCAGGCAGCGCTGACCGCCGCGCGCGAGGACCTGGACGCCGTCGGCGGCCTCACCCGCGGCCGGGTGCGGCTGGCCGGGTTCCCGAGCGCCTCCTCGGGCCTCGTGCCCACGGTGCTCGCGCGGCTGGCGGTGACGGCGCCGGGCGTGCGGACCTCGTACGTCGAGGTCGAGCCGCCCGAGGCGCTCGACCTGGTCCGCAGTGGCGAGGTCGACGTCGCCCTCACGTTCACCTACGTCGGGGACGAGGTCGGCGCCGTCCCCGACCCCGGGCTCGTCACCCGGGCGCTCGGACGCGACCCGCTCGCGCTGGTGACGCCGGTCGACGCGGGTCGGCCGGGAGGCCCGGACACCGACCGCACCGCCGCCGCCGTCGTCGACCTCGCGGCGCATCGGGACGACCGGTGGATCGGCGGCTGCCCGCGCTGCCGTGGCCACCTGCTCGCCTCGTGCGCCACGGCGGGGTTCACGCCGGACATCGTCCTCGAGACCGACAACGCGGCCGCGGTGGTGGGGCTCGTCGCCGCCGGGCTCGGGGTGGCACTGCTCCCCCGGCTGGCGCTCGCGACGACGGTCATCCCCGCCGGTGTCGCGATCGACCCCGTGGACGACGACCTGGCCCGACGCGTCGAGGTCGTCGTCGCCCGCGGCGCCGAGCGCGTGCCGAGCGTGCGGGCCGCGCTCGACGCCGTGCGGTCGGCGGCACACCTCCTCGCTTGACCGGGCGGCCACACGCACCGGCCTCGGCTGCGCGGGCGGCCTAGGCCGTCGGGGTGTCCACCGCGCCGCCGTACCGACGGTCGCGGCGGGCGTACTCCTCGATCGCGCCCCACAGGTCGGAGCGACGGAAGTCGGGCCACAGCCGGTCGAGGAACACCATCTCAGCGTAGGCCGACTGCCAGAGCAGGAAGTTGCTCGTCCGCTGCTCCCCCGAGCTCCGGAGGAAGAGGTCCACGTCGGGCAGCTCGGGGACGTACAGCCGCTTCGCCAGGGTCTTCTCGGTCACCTGGCTCGGCTTGAGGCGTCCGGCGGCGACGTCGTCCGCGATCGAGCGCACGGCGTCGGCGATCTCGTTGCGTCCGCCGTAGTTGACGCACATCGTGAGCGTGAGGACGTCGTTGCCCGCGGTCAGCTCCTCGGCGGTCTGCAGCTCGTCGATGACGCTCCGCCACAGCCGCGGCGTGCGACCCGCCCACCGGACGCGGACGCCCCACTCGTGCAGCTGGTCGCGCCGACGGCGGATGACGTCCCGGTTGAAGCCCATGAGGAACCGGACCTCCTCCGGTGAGCGCTTCCAGTTCTCGGTCGAGAACGCGTACGCCGACACGTGCGTGACGCCGATCTGGATCGCGCCGGCCACCACGTCGAGCAGCGAGGCCTCGCCGGCCTTGTGTCCCTCGATGCGGGTGAGTCCGCGCTGGTTCGCCCACCGGCCGTTGCCGTCCATGACGATCGCGACGTGCTCGGGGACGAAGCGCCCCGGGATGGCGGGCGGCTGCTCGCCCGTCCAGTCGACCGGCAGGAAGGACTCCGGCTCGGCAGCGGGACGGCGAGGGCTCATGCGCGGGTTCCTTCGGGTTCGGGCGGTGCGGGTACGGCGCCGGCGGCGTCGGGGTCCGCCGGGTCGGGCGTCGGCACCGGCGGCGCCGGCACCGCTGCCACCGCCGCCGGCACCCCGCCCGGGTGCGGGGCCAGGGGCGACGGGTGCTCGGTGCGGTCGACGTGCGGCAACGACCGGAGCGATCGTTCCAGGTGCCACTGCGCGTACGCCGCGACCACGCCGGAGGCCCGGGATCTCGTCCGCTCGTCCGTCGCGTCGACGGTCCCCCAGTCACCGGCGAGCAGCGACCCGAGGACGTCGAGCGTCGCGGGGTCCAGGCGCGGTGTGCCGGGAGGCGCGGCCGAGTCCGCCACGACCCCGCCGAGCTGCACGACGAACGCCGAGTGCGGCCCGGGCTCCCCGGTGACGGCACAGTCGCTGAACGACGGCGCCCACCCCGCGATGCTCATCGCGCGGAGCAGGTACGAGTCGAGGGTCGCGCTCGGCTGGTGTTCCCCGCGCGACAGCGACCGCAGGGCACCGACGAGCAGCAGGTACTGCTGGAGCCCGGCGTCCGCCTCGCTCAGTCGGTCGGCGGTCTCGACCATCGCACTCGCCGCCGTGTACGCGCCGTAGTCGGCGACGATGCGGGCGCCGTATGCGCCCAGGGACTCGGCCTGCGTGACGATGTCGAGCGACCGGCCCTCGTAGAACTGGGCGTCGACGACCATGAACGGTTCGAGCCGAGAGCCGAACTTCGACGCGGTGCGCCGGACGCCCTTCGCGACGGCCCGGATCTTGCCGTGCTGCCGGCTCAGCATGGTGACGATGCGGTCGGCCTCACCGAGCTTGTGGGTGCGCAACACGACGCACTCGTCCCGGTACAGCGGCATGACCCCAGTATCCCCCGCCCGACCGACACGACCTGCCCGCTGGTCGCCGCGGTCGCACGACGCGCCGCGCGCAGATCGCCGAGGTCGCAGGACGTGCCGGCCCGGCGCGCTCCGGGCGGCAGGTCGTGCGACTTCGGCGGACGGACGGGACCGGCGGACGGACGGGATGGGCGCACGGACGGGACCGGCGGACGGACGGGAGGCGCAGGGCGGGCCCGCACCGCGCCTCCCGTCCGCCGCGGTGCTACGCGGAGACGAGCTCCGGCGCGCCGGAGGCCGCACCCGCGCGCACGGCACGGTTCACCGCGGACACGATCGCCTTGAGCGACGCGGTGGCGATGTCGGCGTCGATCCCGACGCCCCAGAGCCGGACGCCGTCGACGTCGAGCTCCACGTACGACGCCGCCTTCGCGTCCCCGGAGGCGCTCATCGTGTGCTCGGAGTAGTCGTACAGCGTGACGGCGACGCCCTGCTCCGCCATCACGGAGAGGAAGGCGTCGATCGGACCGGTGCCGACCGCTTCGGATGTGACCGAGCCCTCGTCGACGCGCATCGCGACGGACAGCTTCGTCGTGCCGTCGAAGTCGCTCGAGGTCGCGGTCTTCGTGATCTCGTATCGGCCCCACTTGTCGTCGTCGACGTGCGCGGGCAGGTACTCGTCGGAGAACAGCTCCCAGATCCGCTCGGACGTGAACTCGCCGCCCTCGGCGTCGGTCCGCCGCTGCACGACCCCGGAGAACTCGATCTGCAGCTTGCGGGGCAGGTCGAGCGCGTGGTCGGTCTTCAGCAGGTACGCGACACCGCCCTTGCCGGACTGCGAGTTCACCCGGATGACGGCCTCGTACGAGCGGCCGATGTCCTTCGGGTCGACCGGCAGGTACGGGACGGCCCAGACGACGTCGTCGACACCGACGCCCTCGGCGGCCGCACGGGCCTCGAGCGCCTCGAGGCCCTTCTTGATCGCGTCCTGGTGCGACCCGCTGAACGCGGTGTAGACGAGGTCACCCGCCCACGGCTGGCGCTCCGGCACCGGCAGCTGGTTGCAGTACTCGACCGTGCGCTTCACCTGGTCGATGTCCGACAGGTCCACCTCCGGGTCGATGCCCTGCGTGAACAGGTTCATCCCGAGGGCGACCAGGTCGACGTTGCCGGTGCGCTCCCCGTTGCCGAACAGGCAGCCCTCGATGCGGTCGGCACCGGCCATGTAGCCGAGCTCGGCGGCGGCGACGGCGGTGCCGCGGTCGTTGTGCGGGTGCAGCGACAGGATGACGTCCTCGCGGTGGGCGAGGTGGCGCGACATCCACTCGATCGAGTCGGCGTAGACGTTCGGCGTCGTCATCTCGACGGTCGCGGGCAGGTTGACGATGACCTTGCGCTCGGCGGTCGGCTCGAAGACCTCGAGCACGGCGTTGCAGATCTGCACCGCGACCTCGAGCTCGGTGCCCGTGTAGGACTCCGGCGAGTACTCGTAGTAGACCGTCGTGCCGTGCTGCAGCCGGGCCTCCGCCGCCTTGCACATGTGCGCCCCGGCGACGGCGATGTCGATGACGCCCTGCACGTCGGTGCGGAAGACGACCTCCCGCTGCACGATGCTCGTCGAGTTGTACAGGTGCACGATGGCCTGCTTCGCGCCGTCGATCGCCTCGTACGTGCGGTCGATGAGGTGCTCACGCGCCTGCGTCAGGACCTGGATCGTGACGTCGTCGGGGATGGCGCCCTCGTCGATGAGCGACCGGACGAAGTCGAAGTCGGTCTGCGAGGCGCTCGGGAACCCGACCTCGATCTCCTTGTAGCCCATCTGCACGAGCAGGTCGAACATCGCCCGCTTGCGTTCGGCGTCCATCGGGTCGATGAGGGCCTGATTGCCGTCACGCAGGTCGACGGCGCACCAGCGCGGCGCACGGTCGATGCGCTTGGTCGGCCAGGTCCGGTCGGGCAGGTCGACGGTGATCTGCTCGGAGAAGGGGACGTACTTGTGGATCGGCATCCCGGAGGGGCGCTGTGCGTTCTGCATCGGTTCGCTTTCGTCGGTGTGGTTCAGGAGCGGCCACGACGGACTCCGCGACGAGGTGGGCCGGTTGTCAGGCCTCGTCGCGGCGACGAAGGAGGAGGAGTGCCGAGGACATCGGGTTCACGCTAGCACCGGAGGTGACCGCCGGCGCACTGTGTGACGGGAGGCGCACGGACGGGAGGCCCGCCACCGGTCCGGTGGTGGGCCTCCCGTCCGGCACGGTCGACCCGCCGCTGGCGCGTCGCACCGGACCGGCGGCCGCTCAGTCGACCGCGAGCGCCTCCGTCGGCGGCACGCGCATCGCGCGCCGCACCGGCGCGACCGTCGCGACGACCGCGAGGACGAGCGCCCCGACCACGACGATCGCGATCGTCAGCGGCGGCAGGACGGGCGTGACGACCGAGCCGAGCACACCGAGCAGCGTCTGCCCGCCGAGCCACCCGTAGAAGGTGCCGAGCACGAGGCCGGTGACGACGGCGGCGACCACCATCTGCACGGCCTCGGTGACGATCATCCGACGGACCTGCACACCGGTCAGTCCGAGCACGCGGAGCAGCCCGAGCTCCCGACGGCGCTGCAGGACGCCGAGCGCGAGGGCGTTGACGACCCCGACGGCGGCGATCACGGCCGAGAACCCGACGATCACGCTCACGACGGCGTTGAGCTGCTCGAAGAAGCTCCGCTGCTCCTCGAGCATCGCGGGCGTCATGCCGTCCACGCCGGACAGGGTCGACTCGGTGACGTGCTGCATGATGCCGAGCGCCACGGCGAAGGTCACGAGCAGCGTGACGCCGATGACGAGCCCGATGGTGGCACGGGCGGACCGCGCCGGAGCACGCATGGCGTTGCGTCCGGCGAGCAGGACCACCGGGTCGTGCGCGCCGATCCGGCCGATCGCCTGCAGCACCGGGGGCATGACGATCGTCGCGCCGACGGCGACCCCGGCGAAGGAGACGAAGCCGCCGAGCGCCGCCGGCAGGACGGCGAGCGGGGTGACGGCGCTCAGCGCGAGCCCGAGGACGGCGAGGAGCGCGCCGCCGGACATGAGGACGATCGCCCAGACCTTGCGCGCGGTGCCGGAACGGACGTCGTCGTGGCTCGGCTCGACGCTCGACGACAGGGCCTCGAGCGGGGTGACCGTGAGCACGCGGCGCGACCCCGCGGCGAAGGCGCCCCAGGTCGCGAGGACCACCGCGACCACCGGCAGGACGAGCTCCCACGGCACGAGGGTGTACGAGCGGTCCGGCAGGAAGCCGTTCCCGCGGAGGACGGTCACGAACACCGCCGACAGCCCCGTGCCGACCAGGGCGCCGACGACCCCGCCGACCAGCCCGACGAGCAGCCCGGTGCGGGTGATGCGGGACCGGATGGACGCCCCCGTGGCGCCGACGAGCCGCTGCAGGGCGATGACGCGGGTCTGCCCGGCGATGAGGGTCGCGCACGTGTTGGCGGTGACGATCGCCCCGACGTACAGGGCGATGCCGAGGAAGAGCCACCCGATCACCGAGAGGATCGCCTTGACGGTGGCGACGTCGTCCAGCGGGCTCATCGCCATCGCCTCGGTGACGATGCCGGGTGCGATGACGAGCGCGGAGCCGAACGTCGTGCCGAGCGCCGCGACGAGGACGGTCGGAGCGAACTGTCGGAGGCCGTTCACGCGGCGGCCTCCATCCCGAGCATCGTGGCGGAGATGTCCGCTGCGGCCATCGCGGGGCGGTCGGCGACGATCCGGCCGTCGGCCAGGAACAGGATCCGGTCCGCGTTCGCCGCCGCCACGGGGTCGTGCGTGACCATCACGACGCTCTGCCCCCAGTCGGCGACCGCACCGCGCAGGATGGCGAGCACGTCACGGCCGGTGCGGGAGTCGAGCGCGCCGGTCGGCTCGTCGGCGACCACGACGGCGGGTCGGGAGGCCAGCGCGCGGGCGATGGCGACGCGCTGCTGCTGCCCGCCGGAGAGTTGGTGGGGTCGGTGCGTGAGACGGTTGCCGAGGCCGAGCATGTCGACGAGGCGGTCGATCCACGCCGACTCCTCGCGGTCCGGCTTGTGGCCGCCGAGCAGGAACGGCAGCCGGATGTTCTCGCTGACGTCGAGCGTCGGCACGAGGTTGAAGGACTGGAACACGAAGCCGAGACGGCGACGACGGAGTTCGGTGAGTTCCCGGTCGCCGAGGCCGGTGATGTCCGTGCCGTCGATGGTGATGCGACCGGACGACACCTGGTCGAGTCCGGCGGCGACGTGCATGAGGGTGGACTTGCCGGAGCCGGACGGGCCCATGACGGCGGTGAACTCGCCCGCGCCGATGTCGACGCTGACGTCGTCGAGCGCCGTCACCCGGCGCGAGGCGTCACCGTAGTGCTTGGACACGTGGTCGAGACGGATGATCGGAGCGTGGTTGGTCATGGCTCCACGATCGCGTCCGGGAGGACCGTCCCGCGTCCGTCGCCTGGCTCGCGTCCGTCATCCGTTCGGCTCGGTTCCCCCGTCCGGGTCCGCCTGACGGATGATGTTTCAGTCGCCCTTGGTGACGAGCCCGTACTCGTGGGCGAAGACGACCAGGCGGACGCGGTCCCGCAGTTCGAGCTTCGTCAGGACCCGCGAGATGTGGGTCTTCACGGTCGCCTCGCTGACGTACTCGTGCTTCGCGATCTCGGCGTTGCTGAACCCCCGGGCCGCGAGGTCGAAGATCTCGCGCTCGCGGGGCGTCAGGTCCGCGAAGGCGGGCGGCACGCTCTGCCGCTGCTCTGCCGGGTCCTCGTAGCGACGCAGGAGCTCGCGGGTCGCCGAGGCCGCGAACACCGTCGTGCCCGCGTGCACCGTGCGGATCGCCGCGAGCAGGAACTCGGGGTCGGCGTCCTTCAGCACGAAGCCGCTCGCCCCGGCCCGGATGGCCTTCGCGGCGGCTTCGTCGAAGTCGAAGGTGGTGAGGACGAGCACCTTGGCGGACGCACCGCTGTCGACGATCCGGGCCGTGGCGGTGATGCCGTCCATGACCGGCATCCGGACGTCCATGAGCACGACGTCCGGACGGCTCTGCCGGACGAGTTCCACGCCCTCCGCGCCGTCACCCGCTTCGCCGACGAACTGCAGGTCGGGCTGCGACCCGATGAGCATCCGGATCCCGGTGCGGAAGAGTGCCTGGTCGTCGACGAGGGCGACGCGGATCCGTGCCGGCTCGGTGCTGCTCGTGCTGTCCGCGGTGGTCATCTCGTGCTGCGCTCCTGATCGGTGGACGGGATCGTGGCCCGGGGCATCTGCCCGGTGGCGGGTTGGGCGGGCATCCGTACCTCGACGGCGAAGTCGTCGCCTCGGGGTCCCGCGGTCATGCTCCCGCCGGACATGGTGGCACGCTCGCGCATGCCGACGAGTCCGTGTCCGGTGCCGGGTCCCGGTCGGTCGTCCTCGGCGCGGCGGTTCACGACGGCGATCTCGACCGTGTCCGGGCGGTAGGCCAGTCTGGCCCGGACGGGTGCACCGCGCGCGCCGTGCTTGTAGGCGTTCGTCAGGCTCTCCTGCACGATGCGGTACACGGCGAGCTGCGTGGTCGTCGGCAGCGCGGACGGGTCGCCCTCGCGCTCGACGTGCACGTCGAGGCCGACCTCCCGCATCTGGCCGACGAGCTGTTCGATGTCGTCGACGTCCGGCGTGGGCGCGGTGCCCTGCTCGTGGCGGAGTGCTCCGAGCAGCTCGCGGACGTCCCCGAGGGCCCGACGTGCGGTCGACCCGATCGTGCCGAGTGCTTCGTCGGCGAGGGACGGGTCGGCGCGCAGGGCGTACCGTGCGCCGTCGGCCTGGGCGATCACCACCGCGAGTGAGTGCGCAACGATGTCGTGCATGTCGCGGGCGATGCGTACCCGTTCCTGCTCGATCGCCACGGCGCGGTCGGCCCGGGCGGCGTCACGCTCGGCGAGCAGCTGCGCCTCCCGGCTCATGCCCGCGGCACGCCGGGCGCGGGCGACGACACCACCGAGCCACGGCAGGAGGAGGACGGCGAGGACGATGACGAGGTACGCCAGCAGCGTCTTCAGCGTCTGGTCCCACGCGTCGGCCTGCGAGGACCCGTAGTCGACCTGCCGGGCCCACTCCTGGGCCGCCGAGTAGACCGCCGCGACCACGCTCCCGAGGACGGCCGACACGAGCCCGGCGACGCGGGTCTTCCGACCGCCGTACGCGCTCGTCGTGTACATGACGCCCGCGATCATGATGTCGAAGAGGTTGCCGCGCTGCGCCGTCACCATCTGGAACACCGCGGTCAGCCACGCGAGCGCGAGCGCCAGACCGGGAGCGGCCCGCCGCAGCGCGAGCGCGACGACGAAGCCGCCGATGGCCGCGAGGATGACGACCTGGTCGACCCCGCCGACCGACAGCACGGCGAAGACCCCGCCGGCGAAGAGGGCGATCAGGACGTCGACCACGACCTGGTTGCGGAGCATCGGACGGAACACCTGACCACGGTAGGCGGCGGGATGCGTCGCGCGCGTCCGACGACGGGATGACCCCTGCTCCGCGGTCCGCATCGGCCTGGTCCGGGTCAGAACCCGAGGCGTCCGAGCTGCTTCGGGTCCCGCTGCCACTCCTTGGCGACCTTCACGCGGATGTTGAGGTAGACGTGCCGCCCCAGGAGCCCCTCGATCTCGACGCGGGCACGGGTGCCGACGTCCTTGAGCCGACCGCCCTTGTGACCGATCACGATGGCCTTCTGGCTGTCCCGCTCGACGAACAGGTTCGCGAAGACCCGCAGCGGGCCGTCCGGGTCGTCGTCCGCGTCCGGCTCGACGACGTCCTCGATGACGACCGCGAGCGAGTGCGGGAGTTCGTCCCGCACGCCCTCGAGCGCGGCTTCCCGGATGAGCTCGCCGATGCGCTCCTCGTCGGTCTCCTCGGTCACGGCCTGGTCGTCGTACAGCTGCGGCGACTCCGGCAGCAGCGACACGACCTCGTCGAGGAGGTCCTCGAGCTGCAGGCCCTCGGTGCCCGACGTGGGGATGATCGCGTCCCACTCGCGCAGTCGCGAGACCGCGAGCAGCTGCTCGGCGACCTTCTCCTTGCCGGCACGGTCGATCTTCGTGACGATCGCGACCTTCCGAGCGCGCGGGTACTGGTCGAGGGTGTCGTTGATGAAGCGGTCGCCCGGGCCGATCGGCTCGTTCGCCGGCACGCAGAAGCCGATGACGTCGACGTCGCCGAGCGTCGACTGCACGAGGTCGTTGAGCCGCTCACCGAGCAGCGTGCGCGGACGGTGCACCCCGGGGGTGTCGACGACGATGACCTGTCCGTTCGGCCGGTGCACGATCCCGCGGATGGCGCGGCGCGTCGTCTGCGGCTTCGAGGACGTGATCGCGACCTTCTGCCCGACCAGGGCGTTCGTCAGCGTGGACTTGCCGACGTTCGGCCGGCCGACGAAGGAGACGAACCCCGCGCGGTAGGGGGTGGTCGTCTCGGGGGCGGCGTCGGTTCCGGGGTCCGTCATGTGGTTCGTGTTCCCGTCGTGGTGGTGTCGGTGTCGCCGAAGGCCTGCTCGGCCGACGCGAGGTCGGTGGTGCGCTCGGCGAGCACCGTGATGAGGTGGCGCCGCTTGCCCTCGACGCGGTCGGCGGTGAGCACGACGCCGGACACGGTGACGGTGTCCCCCGCGGACGGCAGGTGGCCGAGCTCCTTCGTGAGCAGACCGCCGGCCGTGTCGACGTCGTCGTCGTCGAGCTCGATGCCGAACAGGTCGCCGAGCTCGTCGATCGGGAGCCGCGCCGAGATGCGCCAGCGCCCCGGCTCGACCTCGGCGCGGTCGACCACGGCACGGTCGTACTCGTCCGAGATGTCCCCGACGAGCTCCTCGATGAGGTCCTCCATCGTCACCAGGCCGGCGACCCCGCCGTACTCGTCGACCACGAGCACGAGGTGGTTCTTCGCGAGCTGCATGTGGCGGAGGGTGTCGTCCGCGGGCTTCGACTCCGGCAGGAACTCCGCCGGTCGGAGCATCGTGCGGACCGACCGCGACCCGACCTCGGGCCGTTCGTACAGGGCACGGGCGAGGTCGCGGAGGTACGCCACGCCGAGCACGTCGTCGCTGTCGCGACCGGTCACCGGCATCCGGGACACGCCCGTGGCGAGGAACTGCTCCATGACGGCGGCGACCGTGTCGTGCGCGTCGGCCGTCACCATGTCGGTGCGCGGCACCATCACCTCGCGGACCAGGGTGTCGCTGAACGCGAAGACCGAGTGGATGAGTTCGCGGTCGTCGGCCTCGAGCACGTTGCTCTCCGTGGCCTCGTCGACGAGCGACAGCAGCTGCTCCTCGCTCGAGACACTGGAGGCGCTCCGGACCCGGCCCGGTGTCACCCGGTCGCCGATCGCCACGAGGAGCCCGGCGAGCGGACCGAGCACGATGCGGACACCGCGGACGAGGCCGCCCGTCGCGGCGATGATGCCCTCGGCGTGCGCGCGACCGACACTGCGCGGGCTCGAGCCGACGAGCACGAAGGACACCGCGGTCATGATCGCCGCGGACAGGATCAGCGCGACCCACCACGTGTCGGTCACCCGGACGAGGGCGATCGTCACGAGGACCGCGGCGGCCGTCTCGGCGAGCACGCGGAAGAAGTTGAGGGCGTTGACGTGCGCGCCGGGGTCGTCCGCCAGCGCCTCGACGGCACGGCGGCGCTTGCTCCCGCGGGCGATCTCCTCGAGGTCCGCGCGGGACAGCACGGAGAGCGCGGAGTCGGCGGCCGCGAGCAGTCCACCGAGGACCACCAGCACGAACGCCACCGCGAGCAGACCGGTGACGAGGAGCACTGCGGTCACCGCCCCCGACGCTGGGCGGCGAAACCGCGGAGGATCTCGCCCTGCAGGCCGAACATCTCGGCCTTCTCGTCCGGCTCGGCGTGGTCGAACCCGAGCAGGTGGAGGATGCCGTGGCAGGTGAGCAGGAGGATCTCGTCGAGGGTGGAGTGCCCCGCGGTCCGCGCCTGCTCCTCGGCCACCTGCGGACAGACGACGATGTCACCGAGGAGCCCGGCCGGCGTCGGCTCGTCCTCGGTGCCGGGACGCAACTCGTCCATCGGGAAGCTCAGGACGTCGGTGGGGCCGGGCTCGTCCATCCACCGGATGTGCAGCTGCTCCATCGCGCCCTCGTCGACGAAGACGATCGCGAGCTCGGCGTCGGCGTGCACGTGCATGGCGTCGAGCGCGAAGGCGGCGAGGCGCTGGACGGTGTCCTCGTCCACCGCGACGCCGGACTCGTTGTTGAGCTCGATGCTCACCGGGTGCCTCCTCGGCGGTCGTCCTGGTGCTCGGAGCGCTTCGCGGCCTGCTCGGCGAGCCGTTCCTCGTCGTGGACCGTGTAGGCGTCGACGATCTTCCCGACCAGGGTGTGGCGGACCACGTCCTCGCTGCCGAGGCGGGCGAAGTGGATGTCCTCGACGTCCCGCAGGATCCGCGTCACGAGACGCAGTCCCGAGACGTTGCCCGGCAGGTCGACCTGCGTGATGTCGCCGGTGATCACCATCTTCGAGCCGAAGCCCAGACGGGTGAGGAACATCTTCATCTGCTCGGGCGTGGTGTTCTGCGCCTCGTCGAGCACCACGAAGGAGTCGTTGAGCGTCCGCCCGCGCATGTAGGCGAGCGGTGCGACCTCCACCGTGCCGGCAGCGAGGAGCTTCGGGACGAGCTCCGGGTCCATCATCTCGTTGAGCGCGTCGTACAGCGGGCGGAGGTACGGGTCGATCTTGTCGGTCAGCGTCCCCGGCAGGAACCCGAGCCGCTCACCGGCCTCGACCGCGGGGCGGGTGAGGATGATCCGGGAGACCTCACGGCGCTGCAGGGCCTGGACGGCCTTCGCCATCGCCAGGTACGTCTTGCCGGTACCGGCCGGCCCGATGCCGAACGTGATGGTGTTCTCGTCGATCGCGTCGACGTACGCCCGCTGCCCGTCCGTCTTCGGACGGACCGACTTGCCGCGGCTCGACACGATCGGCGTGCCGAACACATCGGACGGGCTGCGGTCCGCGTCGATGATGCGGGCCGAGTTCGGGATGTCCGACTGGCCGATGTCCTGCCCGCGCCGGACCATGCCGACGAGTTCGTCGACGAGCGCACGCGCGCGGGTGACGTCACGCTCCGGACCGGACAGCGAGACCTGGTTGCCGCGCACGAGCACCGTCACGTTCGGGTACTGGCGCTCGACGGTCTTCAGCAGGCGGTCCTGCGGCCCGAGCAACTGCACCATGGCGATGCCGTCGACGGTGAGCTCTGAGACGGACACGGGCTCGGAGACGGACTCCGGCTCGGTGGTGGCTGGTTCGTCAGCTGGCAAGGGTGCCTTCCTGCAGGTCTCCTGCGAGTACGTGCGCATGCACGTGGAACACGGTCTGACCGGCGGCTTCGCCGGAGTTGAACACGAGTCGGAACTGACCGCCCGCACGCTCGTCGGCGATGCGCTGGGCGGTCGCCACGACGTGGGCGAGCAGTCCGGGGTCCGCGCTCGCGAGCTCGCTCACGGTCGCGTACTCCTGGGTCTTCGGGACGACGAGCACGTGGACGGGGGCCTTCGGCGCGATGTCCTCGAAGGCGATGACACGGTCGTCCTCGGCGACGATCGTGGCCGGGATCTCACGCGCGACGATCTTCGTGAAGACGCTGGGCTCGGTGCTGGTCATGGCACCATCGTAGAACGCGCGACCGATGCCACGCCTTCCCGCCGTCCGAGCCGGGTCCGATCAACGCGGTGGCCGCTCACCAGCGTCCGAGCCGTGCCTGCAGCACCGCGAGGGCGGCCGGTCCGGCGGTGGAGGTCCGCAGCACCGTGTCGCCCAGGCGCACCCGGACGGCGCCGGCCGTCTCGAGCCGTTCGAGTTCGGACGGGTCGATGCCCCCCTCCGGGCCGACGACGAGCGCGATCTCGTCCGTCTCCGCCGGTGGTTCCCAGGTGGCCAACCGGACCGTCGCGGTCGGTTCCAGCAGGACCAGCGTGCGCCGCGCCTCCCGTCCGGGTGCCGCCGGAGCGGCTCCTGCCCCTCCGGCGAGCTGCGCCGTGGTCACCGGAGCGAGCACCTGCGGGACCCGTGACCGGATCGCCTGCTTGGACGCCTCCTGCGCGATGGCCGCCCAGCGGGCACGGCCCTTCTCGATCTTCGCGCCGTCCCAGCGCGAGACGCTGCGGGCGGCCGCCCACGGCACGACGCGGTCGACGCCGATCTCGGTCGCGGCCTGCACGGCCATCTCGTCCCGTCCGCCCTTCGCGAGGGCCTGCACGAGGGTCAGCGACGGCCGCGGGGCCTCGTCGACCTCCACCGCCTCGACCGTCAGGACCAGCGAGTCCTTGCCGACCGAGGCCACCGGTCCCGTGACGACCGTGCCCCGGCCGTCCGACAGCCGGAGCTGCTCGCCGACGCGGACCCGCGACACCGACACCGCGTGCCGGCCCTCGGCGCCGTCGAGCGACACCCGGGCGCCCACGGCGACGTCGTCGAGCGCGTCGACGAGGTACAGCGAGGCCATCAGAAGTTGAAGAACCGGTCGCGGAGCTTGCCGAACATGCCCTGCTGGAAGCGGGACAGCTGCGGGGCGCCGGCCTTGTGCGTCTTCGCCAGCTGTTCGACGAGCTGCCGCTCCTTGTGCGAGAGCTTGGTCGGGGTGACCACGTGCACGCCGACCTTCAGGTCGCCACGGCCCGAGCCGCGCAGCTTCGTGACGCCGCGGTCCTTGATCACCAGGACGTCGGCGCTCTGCACGCCCGGACGGAGTTCGAGCTCCACCGGACCGTCCAGCCCGTCGATGGTCGTCGTGGCGCCGAGGATCGCGTCCGTCATGGGCACCTCGAGCGTGGCGAGGAGGTCGTCGCCGTCGCGGCTGAACACGTCGTGGTGGCGCACCCGGACCTCGAGGTACAGGTCGCCGGCGGGACCACCGGCGGGACCGACCTCGCCCTGGCCGGGCATCTGCAACCGGAGACCGGTGTCGACGCCGGCGGGGACGTCCACCGGAACCGTCCGACGGGCCCGGACACGGCCCTGGCCCTGGCAGGTCGGGCAGGGGTTCGGGATCACGGTGCCGTAGCCGCGGCAGGTGCCGCAGGGGGCGCTCGTCACGACGTTGCCGAGGAGCGAGCGGACCTGGCGCTGGATGTGTCCGGAGCCGCCGCAGATGTCACACGTCTGCGGACTCGTCCCGGGCGCGCAGCACGAGCCACCGCACGTGTCGCAGAGGACCGCCGTGTCGACCTCGAGGTCCTTGTGGGTGCCGAAGACGACCTCGTCGAGGTCGACCTCCAGCCGGAGCAGGGCGTCGCCGCCGCGCTCGGCACGACTGCGCGGACCGGTCCCCCGGCCGCCACCGCCGCCGCCGCCCCCGAAGAAGGCGTCGAAGATGTCGCTGAAGCCGGCGCCCCCACCGCCGAAGGGGCTGTCCTGCCCACCGGCGTCGTAGCGACGACGCTGTTCCGGGTCGCTCAAGACGTCGTACGCGTGCGTGACGTCCTTGAAGCGCTCTGCCGCGTCGGGGCTCGGGTTCACGTCGGGGTGGAGTTCCCGCGCGAGCCGCCGGTACGCCTTCTTGATGTCGGCATCGGAGGCGTCGCGCGGGACGCCGAGGACGTCGTAGTGGTCTGCCAAGTGTTCCTCAGGGGGTGCGTGGGTGGGCGGGGGTGGTGACGGACGCGGCGGTCAGTTCTCGCCGAGCAGCCGCGACAGGTAGCGGGCGACCGCTCGGACAGCGGCCATGTTCGTGCCGTAGTCCATCCTGGTCGGACCGAGGACGCCGAGTCTGGCGATCTCACCGCGCGCGGCGAGGTAGCCGCCCGCGACGATGCTCGTCGCGTCGAGACCGTACTCCGCGTTCTCGGCACCGATGCTCGCCGCGACCGCGATGTCGTCGACCTGCATCTCCCCGAACAAGCGGAGCAGGGTGACCTGTTCCTCGATCGCCTCGAGCACCGGGAAGAGTCCGCCGGAGAAGTCCTGTTCGCTCTTTGCCAGGTTCGCCGCGCCGGCCATCAGCAGGCGGTCCTGACGGTTCGCCGCGACCTGCTCGACCAGGCTCGCCACGACCACACCGGCGAGCGGCTGGACCTCCGGACGGAGCTGACCGGGGATGGCGCGGAGCGCGTGCGGTGCATCCTGCAGCGGCAGGCCCACCGTGGCGCCGTTCACGACGGACCGCACCTCGGTCAGGGCGGACTCGTCGAACGGGACGTCGGTCTCGATCACGCGCTGCTCGACCCGGGCGGTGTCGGTGATGAGGACCACCATGAGCCGGGTGTCGGCGAGACGGACCAGTTCGACGTGCTGCACGCGGGCGTGACCCATCGTGGGGTACTGCACGAGCGCGACCTGGTTCGTCAACTGGCTCAGCAGCCGGACCGTCCGGGTGAGGACGTCGTCGAGGTCGTTCGACGCGCCGAGGAAGGTCTCGATCGCCTGGCGCTGGGCACCCGAGAGCGGTCGTGCGGCCGCGAGGTGGTCGACGAACACCCGGTAGCCCTTGTCGGTGGGCACCCGCCCCGACGAGGTGTGCGGCGCGATGATGAGTTGCTCGTCCTCGAGCTGCGCCATGTCGTTCCGGATCGTGGCCGCGCTGACGCCGAACGCGTGCCGCTCGACGATCGTCTTCGAGCCGACGGGCTCACGGGAGGCGACGTAGTCGCGCACGATGGCCTTGAGGACCTCGAGACTGCGTTCGCTGACCACCGGTTCCCCTTCCGCTCGTGCTGACCTGCGACCGGCTGGCACTCTCACCGGTCGAGTGCTGATCTTACGCCTGACCGCCGACGTCGCGGGACTTCTGCACAGGCGGCTCGGTACGCTGCGGGCATGAGCTACGGACAGGAGCCCGGCGGCCCCGAGCAGCACCGGGACGGCAAGCCCGACGGACGGCAGTACCCCGGTGGGCAGTACCCGGGTGGTCAGCAGCCCGGCAACGGTCAGCAGTACGGCGGGTGGGAGCGCCCCGGGCAGCAGTACCCGGCCGGGTACCAGCCGCCGCAGCCGATGACCCCCGAGGACCAGCGCCTCTGGGCGACCTTGACGCACGTCGGCGGCATCTTCTTCAACATCCTGGTCCCGCTCGTCGCCTACCTCGTGCTGCGGGACCGCGGACAGTTCGTCCGCGAGCACACCCGGGTGGCACTGAACTTCCACATCACGATGGCCATCGCCTACTTCGCCGGCGGCCTGACGTCCGTGCTCGGCGTCGGGTTCCTCGTCATCGCGGCCGCCGCGATCGTGTCGATCGTGTTCGGCATCATGGCGGCCATCGCCGCGAACCAGGGCCAGTTCTACAAGTACCCGCTCTCGATCGAGTTCTTCAAGCCCTGACCTCGTCCGGGAGCTCGTCGAGCAGGTCGCGCACGACGGCGTCCGCCAGCAGGCGGCCCTGCAACGTCAGCTCCAGGGAGCCGCCGAGCGCAGCCCGACCGTCCACGAGCCCACGTGCGATGAGCCCGGCGACGCGGCTCCGGGCCTCCTGGCGGAGCTCGTCGATGCGCAGCTCACCGCGCACCCGCGCGGCGAGCAGCACGCGCTCCACGTACCGTGTCTCGGCGTCCAGCGTCTCGCGACCGGCCGCCGGCGACACGTCCTGCAGCACCCGGTTCGCGTACGCGGCCGGGTGCTTGACGTTCCACCAGCGCGTCCCGGCGACCGCGGAGTGCGCACCGGGGCCGACGCCCCACCAGTCGTGGCCCTTCCAGTAGGACAGGTTGTGCCGGCTCGCGTGCTGCGGGCCGCGCGCCCAGTTCGAGACCTCGTACCAGTCGTACCCGGCGTCCCGGAGCACCCGGTCGGCGAGCTCGTACATGTCCGCGGCGAGGTCGTCGTCGGGTGCGGGGAGTTGCCCCCGCGAGACCGCGCGGCCCATCGCGGTGCCGTCCTCGACGATGAGCGAGTACGCCGAGACGTGGTCCGGCGCGCAGGCGATCGCGGCGTCGAGCGACGTCCGCCAGTCGTCGAGGGACTCCCCCGGCGTCGAGTAGATGAGGTCGAGGCTGACGTCGAGACCCTGCTGCTTCGCGAGGTCGACGACGACCGGCACCCGCTCGGGGTCGTGCGTGCGGTCGAGGGTCGCGAGCACGTGCGGGACCGCGGACTGCATGCCGTAGCTCATCCGCGTGAAGCCCGCCCGCTGCAGGGTGGCGATCGAGTCGGCGTCGACGGAGTCCGGGTTCGCCTCGGTCGTGACCTCGGCCCCGGGGACGATGCCCCACGTGTCGTCGATCGCCCGGAGGATCATCGCCAGGTCGGACGCCGGGAGCATCGTCGGGGTGCCACCGCCGAAGAAGACCGTCGAGACCGGGCGGCGCGGGACGCCGGAGCGCTCGAGCACCTGGTCCGCGAAGGCGATCTCCCGCAGCGCGTGCCCGGCGTAGTCGTCACGCCGCACCCCGCGGAGCTCGGACGCGGTGTACGTGTTGAAGTCGCAGTACCCGCAGCGCACCCGGCAGAACGGCACGTGGACGTAGACGCCGAAGGGAACCTCGCCGGTCCCGGGGGCCGGTTCGACCAGTCCGTCCGCGGGAGCGGGGTCGGCGATCGGGAGAGCACTCGGCATGGGGTCCATTCTCCGTCATCATGGACGGCATGGAGCACCAGCCCGTCACTCCCCCGGCCCCCGTCCCCACCACGGTGTTGTGGGACATCGACGGCACGCTCGTGCGCAACGCCGCGTCACCGGGCAACCTGTACCACCTGGCGCTCGAGCGGGCGCTCGGTCGCGACCTACCGCTGCTCGTCGGCCACCAGCACGGCCGGACCGACGCCGGCATCATCGTCGAGCACGTCCGAGCGCACCACCTGGAGGACGAGCTCGTGCCGACGGTGAGCGGGCATCTGCGCGACCTGTCGGAGGAGCGTCACCGGTCCGGGGACCGCCGCACACCCGCCCCGGGCGCGATCGACCTCGTCCGGCACTTCGCCGCGATCGGCTGGCGGAACGGCCTGCTCACCGGCAACTCCGCCCACCGTGCCCGGATCAAGCTGCTCGGCGCGGGCTTCGACGTCGACGCCTTCGATTGGGACCACTCGTACTTCGGGGACGAGCAGGTCGAGCGGTCCGGGGTGACGGCCCTCGCGGCCGCCGCACTCAGCGGGACCCGGGCGGTGATCGTCGGCGACACGCCCCGCGACGGCGAGGCCGCGGACGCCGTCGGGATCCCGTTCCTCGCGGTCGCGACCGGCGTCTACGACGTCGACGCACTCCGGGCGACGAGCGCTGTGGCGGTCGCCCGCGACTGCGTCGCGGACGCACGCCTCATCGAGGACGCGATCGCGCGTCTCGCGCCGCTGGCCTAGGGAGGGGTGACCGGAGCGTCGGACCCGCTGCGGGCCTCCAGGCCGGGAGGCCCGACGTCGGTCCGTCAGGTGGGTCGCCCGGGTGGGTGACGGCCTGGTCAGTCGCCGCGCAGGGCGGCGAGGTACTTCTCGGCCATCACGCGCTGCTGGCGGCGCACCAGGGGGGCCACGAAACGCCACTTCCGGCTCGCCGGCTGCG
Organism: Curtobacterium sp. MCBD17_008; assembly: GCF_003234475.1. Classification (NCBI taxonomy): domain Bacteria; kingdom Bacillati; phylum Actinomycetota; class Actinomycetes; order Micrococcales; family Microbacteriaceae; genus Curtobacterium; species Curtobacterium sp. MCBD17_008. Next base: position 78,797 of record NZ_QKTK01000007.1, read on the forward strand.
AGAACTGCCGGACCTGCAGCCACACCGACCCGTCCGGCGTGCGCTCGACGACGAAGGACTCCTCGCCCGACAGCGGGTGCCCCTCGAGGGTGCCGTAGGCGAAGCCCTTCCGGTCGCGCTCGTCGATGATCGCCACGACCCGCACCGGCGCGTGCACCGTCTGCCCGAATGCGTGCATCGTCAGCGTCGCCGTCGTGCCCGCCGTCACGAGCGGGGTGCCGTCCGGCGTCGTCCGCTCGACCCGGGCCGACCCGATGGAGGCCGGGGCGATCGGGACGCCGTGCTCGTCGAACGTGACCGGGTTGTACCGCACCTCGTCGTCCTCGGGCGCGTCCTCGACCCGCACGCCCATGCCGCTGCGCTCCTGGATCTGCCACGTCAGCGCCTGCATGACGGCGGTCTCGAAGCGCTGGTCACCGTGCCCGATGCGGGCGCGGGACTCGGCGGGCGTGAAGCCCTCCGGCGGGTAGGTCATCAGGTCCGAGGCCTGGGTCGCGCCGACCGCGCCGTACGTCAGGGCGGTCCGGTGCTGCCCGCGGCTCACTTCTTCTTCTCTTCCACGTCGCCGGAGAGCGCCGCGATGAAGGCCTCCTGCGGCACCTCGACCCGACCGATGGTCTTCATGCGCTTCTTGCCCTCCTTCTGCTTCTCGAGGAGCTTGCGCTTCCGGGTGATGTCACCGCCGTAGCACTTCGCCAGGACGTCCTTGCGCATCGCGCGGATGCTCTCGCGGGCGATGATGCGGGCGCCGATCGCGGCCTGGATCGGGACCTCGAACTGCTGGCGCGGGATGAGCTTCCGCAGGCGCTCGGTCATCAGCGTGCCGTACGCGTAGGCCTTCTCACGGTGCACGATCGCGCTGAAGGCGTCGACCTGGTCGCCCTGCAGCAGGATGTCGACCTTCACGAGGTCGGCCGCCTGGTCGCCGGTGGGCTCGTAGTCGAGGCTGGCGTAGCCCTGCGTCTTGCTCTTCAGCTGGTCGAAGAAGTCGAACACGATCTCGCCGAGCGGGATCTCGTAGCGGATCTCGACCCGGTCCTCGCCGAGGTACTCCATGCCGAGCAGCGACCCGCGCCGCTGCTGGCAGAGGTCCATGATCGCGCCGACGTAGTCCTTCGGGGCGAGGATGGCCGCGCGGACCATCGGTTCGCGGACCTCGACGATGCGGCCGGTCGGGAACTCCGACGGGTTCGTGACCTCGGTGACGGTGTTGTCCTCGGTCGTGACCTCGTAGACCACGCTCGGCGCGGTCGTGATGAGGTCGAGGTCGAACTCGCGCCGCAGCCGCTCGGTGATGATCTCGAGGTGCAGCAGGCCGAGGAAGCCGCAGCGGAAGCCGAAGCCGAGGGCCACCGACGTCTCCGGCTCGTAGACCAGCGCCGCGTCGGACAGCTTCAGCTTGTCGAGGGCCTCACGGAGCACCGGGTAGTCGCTGCCGTCGATCGGGTAGAGGCCCGAGAACACCATCGGCTTCGGGTCCGTGTACCCGGACAGCGCCTCGGTCGCCGGGCGCTGCGCGCTCGTGACCGTGTCACCGACCTTGGACTGGCGGACGTCCTTCACGCCGGTGATGAGGTACCCGACCTCGCCGACGGAGAGCCCCTTGGTCGGCGTCGGCTCCGGGCTCGACACCCCGATCTCGAGGATCTCGTGCGTCGACTTGGTCGACATCATCTGGACCTTCTCGCGCGGCTTGATCGAGCCGTCGATCATGCGCACGTACGTCACGACACCGCGGTAGCTGTCGTACACGGAGTCGAAGATCATCGCGCGGGGTGCGGCGTCGACCGTGCCGACGGGCGCCGGGACGGTCCGCACCACGCGGTCGAGCAGCTCCGCGACGCCCTGTCCGGTCTTGCCGGAGACCCGCAGCACGTCCTCCGGCTCCCCGCCGATGAGCTGCGCGAGCTCGGCGGCGTACTTCTCCGGCTCGGCGGCCGGCAGGTCGATCTTGTTGAGGACCGGGATGATCTCGAGGTCGTTCTCGAGCGCCAGGTACAGGTTCGCGAGCGTCTGGGCCTCGATGCCCTGTGCGGCGTCGACGAGCAGGATCGCGCCCTCGCACGCGGCCAGGGAGCGGGAGACCTCGTACGAGAAGTCGACGTGGCCCGGCGTGTCGATCATGTTCAGCGCGAAGGTCTCGCCGTCGAGCTCCCACGGCATGCGCACGGCCTGCGACTTGATCGTGATGCCGCGCTCACGCTCGATGTCCATCCGGTCGAGGTACTGCGCACGCATCGCCCGGTCCTCGACGATGCCGGTGATCGACAGCATGCGGTCGGCCAGCGTGGACTTGCCGTGGTCGATGTGCGCGATGATGCAGAAGTTGCGGATCGCGGCGGCCGGCGTCGAGGCGGGCTCGAGCGGCGCAGATGCTTGTGGGCTCACGGTTCCTCGGGGTGGGTCGGACGGTCCGACGATTGTCCCATGCTCGCGCCTCGGCGGCGCGCAGTGTGCGGGTGTCCGTGGACGGTCAGGGCGTCGGCAGGGCCCCGAGACCGCGACGGAGGTCCTCCGGCGTCGCCGCGAGACAGACGCGGATCCAGCCCTCGCCGGTCCGACCGAACGCGCTGCCCGGTGCGACGGCGACCCGCTCACGCTGCAGGAACGCGAGCGCCCACTCGGCGACGTCCCCGTCCGTCGCGTGCGACACGTCGATCCAGAGGTAGAACGCGCCCTTCGGGTCGTTGTACCGGATGCCGGCGGCGTCGAGCACGCCGGTGGCGACCTCCAGGTTCCGGCGGTAGTGCTCGCGGGCGTCCTGCACGGGCGAGTGGTCGCCGACGATCGCCGCGAGGGCGGCCCACTGGTCGGGTTCGGCCACGCAGCTGATGATCGACTCCTGCACGGTCCGCATCGTCGGACCGAGGCCCTTCGGGGTCACGAGGTACCCGACCCGGACGCCGGTCATCGCGTACGTCTTGCTCAGCGAGAAGGCCGAGAACACCCGGTCGTCCTCGTCGAGCGACGCCAGGCTGACGTGCCGGGTGCCGTAGGTGAAGTACTCGTACACCTCGTCGCTGATCACCCACAGGTCGTGGCGCTTCGCGAGGGCCAGCAGGTCCCGCAGCGTCTGCTCGCCGAAGACGGAGCCGAGGGGGTTGGACGGCGAGTTGACGACGATGGCGCGCGTGCGGTCGGTGATCCGCGCCTCCAGGGCGGCCAGGTCGGGCTCGAAACCGTGCGCCGGCGACAACTGGTACGGCACCGGGTCGGCACCGATGATGTGCGCGTTCATCGTGAAGGTCGTGTACCCGGGATCCGGCACGAGGACCTCGTCCCCGGGCGAGAGCACGAGCGTCATCGCGGTGAACAGCGCCTGCGTCGCCCCGACCGTCACCCACACCTGCTCGAGGTCGACGTCCACCCGGTTCTCGCGCCGGAGCTTCTCCTGGATCGCCTGGCGCAGCTGCGGGATGCCGCCGTTCGGGCCGTAGTCCGTGCGGTCCTCGGCCCATGCACGGCGGGCGGCGTCACCGATGTGCTTCGCGACCGGGACGTCCGGCTCGCCGATCACGAGCATCGTCACGTCGTCGAGGAGTGACGCCTGCTCGAAGACCCGGCGGATGCCCGAGGGCGGGACGGTGTCGATGCGGGGCGCGAGGGACGGCATCCCGTCACCGTAACCCGTCACGATCCCGCCGCGTGTCCGACGTGTTGCGCTTTGGTGACGCGGGGTCGGCCTGGTAACGTTGCTGGCTGGCTTACGCGTTCCGTCGCCCACGGGTGGAACGCGATGCGACGAAGGGCCCCTCTACCCGGGATCGCAACCACCCGTCCGAGACGAAACCAGGAGCAACACGCATGGCGAACATCAAGTCGCAGCTCAAGCGCATCAAGACCAACCAGAAGGCCACCGACCGCAACAAGGCGTACAAGTCGGAGCTGAAGACGTACATCCGTCACACCAACGAGGCCATCGCCTCGGGCGACAAGGACAAGGCCGTCGCCGCCCTGTCGCTCGCCGCGAAGAAGCTCGACAAGGCCGTGAGCAAGGGTGTCATCCACAAGAACCAGGCCGCGAACCGCAAGTCGGCCATCGCGAAGAAGGTCTCGGCGCTCTGATCTGAGTCGCTGACGACCGAAGGCCCTGCACCGGTGGTGCGGGGCCTTCGTCGTTCGCGGGGTGCTGCGGCGTCGCGCCGCGGTGCGGTGCGGTGCGGCGTCAGCTGGTTTCCGCCCACCGCATCCGGTCCACACCACGGGGATCAGCGGTTCGAACGGGAAGTTGTTGTGCGCTGGCAAACGGAACCACGGCTGAGCGGGCCGGCGCCGCGGCGCCGCGGCTCGCCCGGAGGCCGGGCGACCCGGCTCCAGCGCCGGGACGGCGGGGCGTCGGCGCTCGGGAGGGAGGCCCGGGGCCGTCAGCGGGCCTCGCCGCGCCGGGCGATGGTGCGGACCATGAGCTCGAGCGCGAAATGGGCGTCGCGGGCGCCGCCCTTCACGGCGGCGTCCGCCTCCGCGATGCTCGTGATCGCGTTGGCGAGGCCGGCTTCGCTCCACCCGGCGACGTCGCGCTGCGCGCGCTGCACCTGCCACGGCGCCAGGCCGAGGGCGGAAGCGGCCTGCCCGCTTGAACCGCGAAAGGAACTCACCTTCGCCATCGTGCGGATCTTGCTCGCGAAGGCGGCGACGATCGGGACCGGTGCCTCACCGGTCGCGAGGGCGTGCCGTAGTTCGACGATCGCCGGGGCGGAGCGACCGGCGAGGGCGATGTCGGCCACCTTGAAGGCGTTCGTCTCGACGCGTCCGCCGTAGTACTTGTCGACGGTGCGGTCGGTGATCTCGTCGGCCTCGTCGGCCAGGAGCTGCCGGCATGCCGCGGCGAGTTCGGCGAGGTCGTCGGCGAACGCCGCGACGAGGGTCCGCACCGCCGACGGCGCGATCTTCCGACGGGCGGCACGGAACTCGGCGTTGACGAAGTCGATCCGGTCGGTGTCGCGCTTGATCTCGTCGCACTGGACCTCGATGCCGCCACCGACCCCGCTGCGGATGGTGTCGAGCAGCTTCTTGCCCCGGACTCCCCCACCGTGTTGGAGCACGAGGGTGACGTCGTCAGCGGGTCCCTGCAGGTACGAGATGCTCTCGGTGATGAAGGCGTCTGTGCACTTCTCGACGTTCGTGACGCGCACCAGGCGTGGTTCACCGAACAGGGACGGGCTCGCCAGGGTCGCCAGCAAGCCCGGGGCGTACTCGTCGGCCTCGAGGTCGTGGACCTCGAGTGCCGGGTCCTCGCCGACGAGCAGGTCGCGGAGCATGCCGATCGAGCGCTCGGCCAGGAAGGTCTCGGCGCCGGTGACCAGGACGACCGGTGCGGGACGGATCGCGGACCACGGCACCTGGTCGATCTTCGCTGCGGCGCGCGCGGGCTTCTTGGCGGGCATGCGGGTCCTTCCGGTGGTGCTCGGTGGCGACGCCGACCCTGCCGCTGCACAGCGGGCAGGGGCCGGGCGGGGTCGCTCCGATCCTACGGGCGGCAACCGACGAGCCGGGCCGCCGGCCACCTCGCGGCGTCGCCGGCCCGCTTCCGTCGCCGGGCACGCCCTGGTCCGGGTCGGCTCCGTCATCGTGGCGTTCGGTCCACACCTCGAGAGGGCGAGGAGTCGTCGTGCCGGCCGGGCCGCCGTTGCCTCCCGTGTCGGCCCCGTCGCCGGCGCTCCCGTCGGACGCGTCGCCGGGCCTCCCGTCGCTACCGTCGCCGGGCCTCCCGTCGGCGTGTTCGCCGCTCCGGATGACGATGGTGCCCGACCGGTCCGTCCGGTACGGGATCGTGACGGCCGCCGCGAGCATCTCCAGTGCCCTGGCGGTCGGGTGCCCGTAGTCGTTGTCCGCCCCGACCCCGATCAGGCCGACGCGGGCGGCGAGCGCCCGGTAGAGCTCGGGGTCCTGGTCGGCGGATCCGTGGTGCGCGACCTTGACGACGTCCACCGGCGACAGGGTCTCCGGTGGCGCGGTCCGCAGGAGGCGCCGTTGCGCGTCCTCTCCGAGGTCTCCGAGCAACAGTGCCGTCATGCACCCCGGACAGGGTCTGCCGGGTGCCGGGTCGACGCGGATGACGATGCTCGCTGCGTTCCCGGAACGGTCGTCGCCCGAGGGTGGCCAGATCACCTGCCAGCGCAGGTCTCCGAGGACGCCCCCGGTCCCGTCTGCGGCCTGGCGGACGTCGACGCCGGCAGACCGGAGCTCGGACACGACGCGGGTGTCCGCGGGTCTGCCGACCGGGCCGACGAGGGCGGTGTCCACCTGGTCAGCGACCTCGTCGACCGCCCCGACGTGGTCGCGGTCGAAGTGCGTGAGGACGAGCAGGTCGACGTGCTGGATGCCGAGCAGGGTGAGGCATGCCCGGAGTCGCTCGGGGTCGTCGCCGGTGTCGACGAGCGCTGTCTGCCCGTCACTCCTGAGTAGGGTCGCGTCGCCCTGGCCGACGTCGCACATCGCGGTGGTCCAGCCCGTCGGCACCGTGCTGCGGACGAGCACGTCGGGCACGGTGACCGCACCGATGCCGAGGACGACCGTCATCGCCGCTCCGATGCAGGCCACTCGGCGGACGCGCCCCGGACGGAGCACCGCGACCACCAGCGCGATGCAGACCGCGGCTGCGAGGACGACCCCGACCGGAGCAGCCGGCCACGGCATCGAGGCCGCCGGCAGTCCCGCGGCACGGTGCGCGATCCCACCGATGCCGGCGGCGGGGACCCACCCGACCGTCGCGAGCACCTGCGCTCCTGGCGGCCACACCGGCGCGAGCAGGCACGCCACGAGCCCCACGACGGTGGCGACCGGCGCGAGCACCTCGGCGAGCAGGTTGACCGGCATGGCGTACGTCGGCAGGGTGGGCGACAGTGCGACGGTGACCGGCCAGCACGCGATCTGCGCGGCGACGGGCACGGCGACCGCGGCCGCCACCGGGGGCCAGAGCCGTCGCGTGAACAGATCGGTCAGCGGCGGGCCGAGGACGACGATCCCGGTGGTCGCCAGCACCGAGAGCGCGAACGCGGGTGACCGCGCCACCCACGGGTCGGCGACGAGCATCCCGATCGCGGCGAGTGCGATGAGCGGGACACCACGCACCGGCCGCCCGGTCAGGTGCACGAGGAGCACCACGATCGCCATCACGGACGCCCGGGTGATCGACGGGTCCGGTCGGACGAGCACGACGAACCCGAGCAACACGACGACCGCAGAGCCGGCACGCACCACACGAGGAGCACCGACCGCACGTCCGAGCAGCACCACCAGCGCGACGATGACGGCACAGTTCGACCCGGACACGGCGGTGAGGTGGGTGAGGGCGGTGGCCTCCATGGCCTGCTCGGTCTCCGGGTCGAGTCCGGAGCGGTCACCGATCGCCAGTCCCCGGAGCAGCGCTGCGCCGGGCTCCGGCAGGTCGGCGGTGACGGCGACGAAGGCGGACCGGGCCACTGCGGTGCGACCGAGCAGCCCGTGCGGTGGCGCGGCGGTGCCGAGGTCGCCGCGGACGAAGAGGACGAACGCCGTCGGAGCCCCGGGCTCGTCCTCGTCCAGGTGACCCCGGATCTCGACGACCGATCCGGCCGCGAGCGCCTGCCGACGCGGATCGTCGCGCGCGGGAACGAGCCTCACCGGGACCCGGATGCTGTCCCGCAGGGAGGCCCGCTGGCCGACCGCCAGGAGCGTCCCCACCACAGACCGGTCAGCGGGCGCGAGGTCACGATCGAGAAGCACCTGCGCGTGGACGGTACGTCCGGAGGCATCGCGGACACCCGGCGGCTCTCGTCGTCCCTGACCCACCGCGACCGCCACGGCCACCAGAGCGACGAAGAGCGCGGCCGTGAGCACCAGCGCGGCCACCGCCCGCACCGAGGAGCCAGCCGCCGGTCCGGACAGTCGCCGAGCTCGAACGGTCTCGCCGAACGGCGCCGGTCCGCGTCCGGGCCGGAGCGCGATGGTCCCGAGCGCCACCACCGCAACGGCTGCCGCCACCACACCGACCAAGACGGCAACGCGAGGAGCGCCGACCAGCACCGCGACGACGACCCACGTCACCGCGACCGGACCGGCCAGCCGGAGATCGGCGACCGAAGCGCGGTGCGACCCGGCAGTACCTCCTGGGGCGGGACCATGTGCATCCGCTTCGCAGGAGCGGGAACCCTGGGGTGCCCACAGAGATGACCCGACCCCCGTGGAGCCCGTACTCGCACCCGTCGTCAAGTCCGTACTCGCACCCGTCGTCCCCGCGCTCACACCCGCACCCGGTCCCGGAGCTCGGCGAAGCGCGCGTCACCGATGCCGCTGACCTCGAGCAGGTCCTCGACGGTCCGGAACCCACCGTGCTCCTCCCGCCACGTCAGGATGCGCTGGGCCATGGCCGGACCGATCCCGGGGAGCGTCTCGAGTGTCATGGCATCGGCGGTGTTGAGGTCCACGACCGTGTCCGCCGGCACACTCCCGTCTGTGCCGTCTCCCCCGGCTGTTCCGCCCCCGCTCGCGCCTCCGGGACCATCGCCCGCCGGCAGCTCGGCGGGCACCTCGGTCTCGCCGGCACGAGGGACGTACAGCCGCTCACCGTCCACCGCGGGGCGCGCCAGGTTCAGGCGCGTGAGGTCGGCGTCCGCCGCGGCTCCCCCGGCTGCGTCGAGGGCATCGGTCACCCGGTCACCGGCATGCAACCGGACCACGCCGGGATGTGCCACCGCCCCGACCACGTACACGACGGCGACGGCGGCCGACGCTGACGGTTCCGCACCCACGCTGCCGGCACCAGCACCGGCACGAGCACCAGTTCCAGCACCAGCACCAGTTCCAGTCGGCGCAGCCGCCGACCCTGCACCGGCACCTCCGTCGCCGTCGCCGTCGGACGCCGCCACCGTCGGGGCGCCGGACACCACCGTCACGCCCGTGTCGGCGCCGCCGTCGCCATCAGTGCGCCCGCCCAGCCAGACCACGCCGACCGCGACCAGCACCACGATGCCGACGAGCACCAGGGCGGCACGGGGCGGGAGCGCGAAGCGGGACATGCCGGAACGCTACGGAGCCCGGTTCATCGATCCGCCCACGCAGGATGCACCTGTGGACGACCGCCCACCCTCGGTCAGATGTGGAAGGTCGTCCTCCGCTCAATGACGGGCATCCTCGGACTGACCTGCGGCCTCAGCGCTTGTCCTGGTTCTTCAGGCTCCAGACGGCTCGGCGCAGGGTCATCGGCGCCACGAGCAGCAACAACAGCCACGAGGCGATGTTCGCGGTGTTGAGGACGGCGTTCACGAGGGCCACGAACAGGAGCAGGCTCGACGAGACCACCGTGGTCCACGCGAACCAACGGGGCCACGGGCGCTGTGTCGTCACGTCGTGATCGTACCGATCCCGTGCAGGCGACGCGTACCCAACCCGGTGCCGGACTCCTCCCACGCGATCTCGGTGCCGTCCCCGACGGCGACGACACCGGAGGCGGTGTCGGCAGTCCTGGCGTACGGCATGCCCCGGCTGCTACCCCTTGATCGCGATGTTCACGAGCTTCGGCGCCCGCACGATGACCTTCACGATCTCGCGGTCGCCGATGTACCGCTGCACCGACTTCGATGCACGCGCGAGCTGCTCGAGCTCGTCCGCCTCGATGGACTTCGACACCTCGAACGAGTCGCGCACCTTGCCGTTGACCTGCACGACCGCGGTCAGGGTCTCCTGCACGAGCAGCGTCGGGTCGGCCTTCCGCCACCCGAACGTCGCGACCGGGGAGTCGTAGCCGAGCGTCTGCCACATCTCCTCGCCGGTGTACGGCGCGAAGACGCTGAGGCCCAGGGCGATGGTCTCGGCGGCCTCGCGCACGGCCGGGTCGGCGGCACCGGGCCCGCTGTCGATCGCCTTGCGGGTGACGTTCACCAGGTCCATGAGCCGCGCGATCACGACGTTGAACTTGAACGACTCCATCAGGCCCGGGGCGTCGGACAGGAAACGGTGGGTGGCCTGGCGGACACCACGGTCCCCGGTGGACCACACCGCGTCGGGCGTCGAGGTGACGTCGACGGCGATGCGGTACGCGCGGGCCAGGAAGCGTGCGGAGGCCGCCGGCGAGACGTCCTCCCAGTTGATGTCGTCCTCGGGGGGCCCCGCGAAGCCCATCACGAGACGGATCGCGTCGACGCCGTGTGCGTCGAGCTCGTCGCCGAGCGAGACGCCGCCCTTCGACTTCGACATCTTCGAGCCACCGGAGAGCACCATGCCCTGGTTGAGCAGCGCCGAGAACGGCTCGGTGAAGTCGAGGTAGCCGAGGTCGAAGAGCACCTTCGTGACGAAGCGTGCGTAAAGCAGGTGCAGGATCGCGTGCTCGACGCCGCCGATGTACTGGTCGACCGGGGCCCACTTGTTGACGAGCGCCGGGTCGAACGCCTGCGTCTCGTCCTGCGGGGACAGGAAGCGCAGGAAGTACCACGACGAGTCGACGAAGGTGTCCATCGTGTCCGGGTCGCGGCGGGCGGGGCTGCCGTCGACCGGGTTCGGCACGTTGACCCACTCGGTCGCGCCACCGAGGGGCGACGTGCCCTTCGGCTTGAGGTCGAGGCCCTCGGTGTCCGGCAGGACCACGGGCAGCTGGTCCTCGGGCACCGGGTACTGGGTGCCGTCCTCACCGTGGATGATCGGGATCGGGGTGCCCCAGAAGCGCTGGCGGGAGATGAGCCAGTCACGCAGGCGGTACGTCTTGGCGGCGCGTCCGGTGCCGCGCTCCTCGAGCAGGCCGATCGCCGCGGTGATGGCGTGCTGCTTGCTCATGCCGTCGAGCGGTCCGGAGTTGATCATCCGGCCCTGCCCGGTGAGTGCCTCCCCCGTGGAGACCGGGTCGAGCGCCGGCAGGTCCTCGAGCGTCGCGCCCTCGGGGATGACCGGGATCGCGCCGGTGACGGCCTGGTTCGTGTCGACGACCACCTTGACGGGCAGGTCGAAGGCGCGGGCGAAGTCGAGGTCGCGCTGGTCGTGCGCGGGGACGGCCATGACGGCTCCGTGCCCGTAGTCGGCGAGGACGTAGTCGGCAGCCCAGAGCGGCAGGCGCTCCCCGGTGAGCGGGTGGATCGCCGAGCGGCCGAGCGGCACACCGGTCTTCGGGCGGTCGGCGTTCTGCCGGTCGATGTCCGACGCCTTCTGCGTGGCGACCAGGTACTCCTGGAAGGCGGCGCGGGTGGCGTCGTCGACGGACGGGTCGGCGACGAGTTCCGCGGCCAGGTCCGAGTCGGGCGCCACGACCAGGAAGGTCACACCGTGGATGGTGTCCGGGCGGGTGGTGAAGACCGTGACGGGCTCGTCCCGACCCTCGATGACGAAGTCGACGTCGGCGCCGACCGAGCGGCCGATCCAGTTGCGCTGCATCGCGATGACCTTCGACGGCCACCGTCCCTCGAGCTGGTTCAGGTCGTCGAGCAGCCGGTCCGCGTAGTCGGTGATCTTGAAGTACCACTGCGTGAGCTTCTTCTTGACGACGACGGCGCCGGAACGGTCCGAGGTGCCGTCGGGCAGGACCTGCTCGTTGGCCAGGACGGTCTGGTCCACCGGGTCCCAGTTGACCCAGCTGTCCTTTCGGTACGCCAGGCCCTTCTCGTACATCTTGAGGAACAGCCACTGGTTCCACTTGTAGTACTCGGGGTCCGAGGTGTGGATCTCGGTGGACCAGTCGAACGACGGCGCGTAGCGCTTGAAGGAGGCCTTCTGCTGCGCGATGTTCGCGTAGGTCCAGTCCTTCGGGTCGACGCCCCGCTTGATCGCCGCGTTCTCGGCGGGCAGCCCGAACGAGTCCCAGCCGATGGGGTGGAGCACGTTGAAGCCCTGCTGCCGCCAGTACCGCGCCACGAAGTCGCCGAGCGCCCAGTTCTCGGCGTGCCCCATGTGCAGGTCACCGGACGGGTACGGGAACATCTCGAGGATGTACTTGCGCGGGCGCTTGTCGTCGGGGTCGGCGGTGAAGAGGCCGAGCTCTTCCCACCGTGCCTGCCACTTCTCCTGGATGCGCCGGAAGTCGTAGGTGTGCGGGTCCTCGACGTGCTGCTCGATGGTCACGGTCCACAACGATACAAGCCGGGAGGCTCCTCCTGCGTCCTCCGGTCGGCTCACGCCGCGAGCAGGCGTCCGTCCGCCATCCGGAGGGTCCGGTCGACGAGGTCGGCCGGCACCGGCACGTGGGAGACGACGAGGAGTGTGCGCCCCGCTGCGCGGGCCGCCGACACCAGGTCGCGCAGGACGGCGTCGCCGAGGTCGGGGTCGATGTCGGCGGTCGGTTCGTCGAGCACGAGGACCGGGAACGCGTGCAGGAGCGCTCGCGCTAGCGCCAGTCGGTGGGCCTGCCCGCCGGACACGAGCGTCCCGCGCTCCCCCACGCCCGCGTCGAGTCCACCGCGTCGGGCCACCCACTCGCCGAGACCGACGCGGTCGAGCACCGCGAGCAGGTCCGCGTCCGTCGCACTGTCCCTGGCGAACAGCAGGTTCTGGCGGACCGACTGGTCGAACACGAACGGGTCCTGCTCGATGAGCCCCACCCGGGCGCGGACGGCGTCGGGGTGCAGCGTCCGCGCCTCCACGCCGTCCAGCGTGTAGCTGCCCGTGTGCTCGACGAAGCGGACGAGTGCGTCGACGAGGGACGACTTGCCCGACCCGCTCGGCCCGCGCAGCACGACGACCTCGCCGGGCTCGAGGTCGAACGACACCCCGTCCACCGCAGGTGCCGCGGTACCGGGCCACCGGACGGAGAGGTCCCGCACGCGGACGGCCACGGTCGCGGGCGCGGCGAGTTCCTCGGCGGGGGCCGCGGCGTCCGGCTCCGGTACCAGGCCTGCGGGCAGCTCGGCGGGCACGACCTGCTCGACACGCTCCGCGGCCGCGCGCACCCGGCGCAGGGTCAGGACCGCCAGCGGCACGACGCCGACGACCTCGAACAGGGCGAGCGGGACGAACACCGCCAGCGCCCAGAGCGGACCGTCGAGGGCACCCGACACCACCGCGGGCGCACCGACGGCGAGGACACCGAGGACGGCGGCACCGCCGACGAGCCCGACGAGCGCGCCGACGAGGGACTCCACCGCCCCGCGGCGACGGACGGCACGCGTGACGCGGTCGTCCAGCCGCGCGATGTGCGCGAGCCGTTCCTCGAGGGTGCCGTACGCGGTGAAGACGTCGAGCGTCCGCACGGTGTCGAGCACGAGGTCGGCGACGTGCCCGCGGTCCGCAGCGGTCTCCCGGTCCGACCGGGTCGCGACGACGCTCGTGACGACCGTGCCGACGAGCGCGGTGACGCCGAGCGCCAGCAGGAGCACGAGGGCGGCCGGCGGGGACACGAACGCGACCGCGACCACGGAGAGCAGAGCCGTGACCCCGGCCGAGACGAGCGGGCCGACCACCCGGATGGGCAGGTCCTGCAGGCGGTCGGTGTCGGTGACCAGCCGTGTCAGGAGGTCGCCGCGACCGGACGACCCGAGTCCGGCCGGCGCGACGGAGGCGAGTCTGCGGTACATCTCGGTGCGCACGACGGCGAGTTGCCGGAACGATGCGTCGTGACCGGACAGGCGGTCGACGTACCGGAGGGCGGCGCGGCCGAGCGCGAAGGCGCGGACGCCGACCATGACGAGGGTGAGGTACAGGATCGGCGGGTGCTCGGCGGCCCGGGTGATGAGGTACCCGCTCGCGGCGAGGAGCGCGACGGCGCACAACGCGCTGAGCACGCCGGCGGCGACCGCCTTCGCCCATCCGCGACCACGGGGCATCGCGAGCCGGAGGACCGACGGAGGACGGGCCTCCCGGGCGGTCCCGGTCGTGCCGTCGGGCGCGCTCATGCGGACACCGCCTGCGCGGTCCGGACGGCGACCGAGCCGTCGGGGGTGGTCGACACGACGACGTCGGCCGCTGCGACGACGGCCGGACGGTGGCTGGCGACGACCACGACCGCGCCGCCGTCCGCGAGCCGCCGCACGGCGGCGACCACGAGCGCCTCGGACTCGGCATCGAGCGCCGACGTCGGCTCGTCGAGGAGCACCAGCGGCGTGCTGGCGGTCGCGGCCCGGTACAGCCCGCGCGCCACGGCGACGCGTTGCGCCTCACCGCCCGACAGTCCGGCACCGCCGGAGCCGACCGCCAGGCCCGGGTCCACGCCCAGCCCGACCGCACCGAGCGCGCTCCGTACCTGTGCGGCGTCGCCTCCGGCGGCGGACAGGGTCACGTTCTCGGCGACGGTGCCGCGGACGAGCCGCGCCCGCTGGTCCACCCAGGTGGTCCGGTCCGCCACGGACACGTCGGCCGGACCGGGGACGACGACCGTGCCCTCGTGCGGGAGCACACCGCGGAGTGCGGCGAGGAGGCTCGACTTGCCGGATCCGCTCGGTCCGGCGAGCGCGACCACGGTCCCGGCGGGAGCGGTCAGGTCGACCGGGCCGATGACGACGTCCGGCCGGTGCACGGTCACGCCGCTGAGGACCAGCGCGCCGGCGTCCCCGGTCCCCGTCGGCCGGCTGGGCACCGTCGACGACTCGGGGACGGCCTGCTGCGGGTCGGCGTGCTGAGGCTCGGCGAGCACGTCGAGGACGGCCTGCGAGGCCTCGACCCCGTCCTGGGCCGCGTGGAAGTCGGCGCCGACCTGCCGGATCGGGGCGAACGCCTCGGGTGCGAGGACGAGCACGAACATCGCCGCGCCGAGGCCGAGCGACCCGTCCACGAGCCGGATGCCGATCGACACCGCGACCAGGGCGACGGACAGGCTCGCGGCGAGTTCGAGCGCGAACCCGCTGACGAACGACAGTCGGAGCACGCCCAGGGTGCCGCGGCGGTACTCGTCGGTGACCCGGTCGATCCGACCGACCTGCCGCCGGGCCCGTCCGAACACCTTGAGGGTCGCCAGGCCCTCGACCGCCTCCGTGAACGCCCCGCCGAGTCGGGCGAGCGCGTCCGCCTGACGGCGCTGCAGTGTCTGCGTGGCCAGACCGATGAGGACCATGAAGACCGGGATGACCGGCATCGCGCACACGATGACGACGGCGCTCGTCAGGTCCCCGAGCGCGATCGCGACCACGAGGACCGGGGTCGCGACCGCCGTGAGCGCGAGCTGCGGCAGGTAGCGGCCGAAGTACGCGTCGAGGGCGTCGAGACCCGGACCGAGCGTCGTGGCGAACCCGGCGCTCGACCGACCGGCGAGCCACCCGGGGCCCCGGTCGGCCGCGCGCCGGAGCACGGCGGCGCGGAGTTCGCTCTTCACGCGGGCCCCCGCGCGCGCCGCCAGGTCGTCGGTGGCCCATGCCGCGAGCGCGCGGAGCAGGAACGCCGCGCCGAGGAGCGCGAGTGTGGCCGGGAACGTCCCGGGCACCTGCCCGTCCCGGACCGCGTCGACGACCTGGGTCACCGCCGCGGCGATGCCCCAGGCGATCCCGATGGTGGCGGTCGTCCGCACCACGCCCGTCCCGGCGGCGGCGAGGACGAACCCGCGCGCGGTCCGGGACAGCCGGAGCAGACGGGGGTCGAGCGGCTTCATCCGGGCCTCCTGGTCAGTGCGCGGCCTGCGCGACGGTCGCGCGCGAGACCCGCTTGCGGAAGACCCAGTACGTCCACGCCTGGTACGCGAGCACGAGCGGCAGGAACACCACCGCGACCCAGCTCATCACGGTCAACGTGTAGTCGCCGGAGGAGGCGTTCGCGACGGTGAGGCTGTTCGCCGGGTCGTTCGACGCCGGCATGACGTCGGGGAACACGGCGGTGAACATGGCCAGGACGACCGCGCCGATCGTGACGGCCATGAGCGTGAACGCTCGCCCCTCCCGCCCGCGGGCGGCGCAGAGGACCGCGACCACCAGCGCGACCGCGGCGACGGCGGACAGCACGAGCGACGCCGGGGTGGCGCGGACGGACGCCATCGTGACGAGGAACGCGGCGGCCACCGCGATGGTGAGGACACCGGAGCGCTTCGCCAGCCGGATGGCCCGCTCACGCATCTCCCCCTCGGTCTTCAGCGCGACGAAGACGACGCCGTGCGTGAAGAACACCAGGAGCGTCGTCACGCCGGTGAGCAGGGCGAAGGGGTTGAGCAGGTCGAACAGGGTGCCGGTGTAGTCGTGCCCAGCGTCCATCGGGATCCCCCGCACGACGTTGCCGAACGCGACGCCCCACAGGAACGACGGCACCGCGCTGCCGACGATGATCATGAGGTCGAAGCGGCGCTTCCACTCGAGGCGCTTGTCCTGGTGGCGGTACTCGAACGACACCCCGCGGGCGATGAGCGCGGCCAGGATGAGCAGCAGCGCCAGGTAGAAGCCGGAGAACATCGTCGCGTACCACTCCGGGAACGCCGCGAACAGGCACGCTCCGGCGACGATGACCCAGGTCTCGTTGAGGTCCCAGACGGGGCCGATGGTGTTGATGAGCACGCGTCGGTCGGTGTCGTCCTTGCCGAGGAACGGCAGGGACATCCCGACACCGAAGTCGAACCCGTCGAGCACGAAGTACCCGACGAAGAACAGTCCGACGATCGCGAACCAGAGAACAGGCAGGTCCATCTCAGTACACCGTCACTTCGTGCTCGACCTCGCCGGTCTCCTCGTCGACCGCGGCCGGAGCGGCCGGGCCCTCCTGGGCGACCTTCTTGATGAGTCGGAACTCGACCACCGCGAGGGATCCGTAGATGAGCGTGAACACGACGAGCGAGATGAGCACCTCGAGGCCGGTCACGTTCGGGGAGACGCCGTCGGCGGTCTTCAGCAGTCCGAACACGAGCCACGGCTGGCGGCCCATCTCGGTGAAGACCCAGCCGACGATCATCGCGGCCATCGGCAGCGGGACCGCCCAGATCGCGATGCGCCAGATCCAGCGCTGCTGCGGGAAGCGGCCCTTGCGGGTGAGCCACAGCCCGGCGAGCGACACCATCACGGCGCCGACGCCGAGGGCGATCATCCAGCGGAAGGACCAGTAGGTCACCCAGATGACCGGCTTGTAGTCCCCGGGGCCGTACACCTGCGTGTACTGCGCCTGCAGGTCGTTGATGCCCTCGACCGTGCCGGTGAACGTGTGGGTCGACAGGAAGGAGAGCAGGTACGGGATGCGGATCGAGAACAGCTCGCGGACACCGTCGGGGGTGCCGAGGGTGAAGACCGAGAACGAGGCGTCCTTGCCGGTCGCGGTGCCGTAGAGTGCCTCGGCCGCGGCCATCTTCATCGGCTGCGTCTCGACCATGGTCAGGCCGAGCTGATCCCCGGTGAGGACGGTGAGCGCCCCGGCCGCGACCATCGTCCACAGCCCGAACTTGAGCGCCGGCATCATCGTCTCGAGGTTCTGGTTGCGCGAGAGGTGGAACGCGGCGACCGAGATGATCACGCCGGCCGCGACCATGAAGCACGCGAAGACGGTGTGCGGGAACGCGGCGAGGGCGACCTTGTTGCCGAGGACGGCCCAGATGTCGGTGAGCTCCGCTCGGCCCTTGGCCTCGTTCAGCGCGTACCCGACCGGGTGCTGCATGAAGGCGTTGGCGGCGATGATGAAGTACGCCGACATGATCGTGCCCGCGCTGACGCACCAGATGCTCGCCAGGTGGAGCTTCTTCGGCAGGCGGTCCCAGCCGAAGATCCAGACGCCGATGAAGGCCGCCTCGAAGAAGAACGCCAGGATGCCCTCGAGCGCGAGCGGGGCACCGAAGACGTCGCCGACGAACCGCGAGTAGTCCGACCAGTTCATCCCGAACTGGAACTCCTGCACGATGCCGGTGACGACACCCATCGCGAAGTTGATGAGGAAGATGCGCCCGAAGAAGCGGGTCAGCTGCAGGTAGTGCGCGCGACCGGTGCGGACCCAGGCCGTCTGGAACACCGCGACGACGACCGCCATGCCGATCGTCAGCGGGACGAAGAGGAAGTGGTAGATCGTCGTCAGACCGAACTGCCACCGCGACAGGAGGAGCGGATCGAGGAGGTCGTTCATGCGGCCGGGCCCGTCGGGATCGCCGCGCGCTGTTCGTGCACGTTGAGATGCTTCCTGTGGAAGGGGTTCTGCTCGTTGCCGTCACGTCGTCGGGACCCTTCGACGGTACTGCTGGACGCCCCACTTCGACAAGTTGTAGAGACCCCTCCTGCACATACGTGCACGGCTCCTGCACGGCACAACCGTGCGGAACACATGTCACTCCGGGGGCACATCCGTGCGGAACAGCTGTGCCCGTCGACACCCCTCCCGGGAACGGCGACAGGCGCCGGGCTGGAGGCCCGACGCCTGTCTTCGAGAACGAGGATCCGCCTCCTAGAGGAGACCCTTCTCCGTCAGGAACTCCTTGGCGATGTCCGCGGACTTCTCCTTGTCGACCGTGCTCTTCGTGTTCAGGTCGATGAGCGCTTCGGTCGTCAGGACCTCGCTGACCTCGTCGATCGCGTCGGCGGCCTTCTCGTCGACCTTGTCGGACACGACCGGCGTGACGTTCTGCGGCACGATGAGGTTCTCCGGGTCCTTCAGCGTGACGAAGCCGTTCGCCTTGATGCTCGGGTCCGCGGTGTAGATGTCGGCGAGCTGGACGGTGCCGTCCTTGAGCGCCTTGACCGTGAGCGCGCCGCCCGAGTCCTCGATCGCCTTCGACTCGACGTCGACGCCGTACACGGACTTGAGGCCCTTCGGGCCGTACGGCCGCGTCTGGTTCTCGGAGTTCGCCCCGACGGTCAGCTTCTCCTTCACGTTCTTCAGGTCGGCCAGGCTCGTCACGTCGTTCTCCTCGGAGAACTCCTTCGTCACGGTGTAGCTGTCCTGGTCGGTGGCCTCGGCGGCGTCCAGGGCACGGATGCCCTTCGGCAGCGCCGACTCGAGCTCGTCGGCGATGTCCGACTCGCTCTTCGCGGTCGAGTCCTTGTCGTAGTACTGCAGCAGGTTGCCGCTGTACTCCGGCATCACGTCGACCGCGCCCTTCTGCAGCTGGGGAAGGTAGACCTCGCGCTGACCGATCTGGTAGTTGCGCTCGACCGTGAAGCCGTCCTTCTCGAGGACCTGCGCGTAGAGCTCGGCGATGATCTCGTTCGAGTAGTAGGCCTGCGACCCGACGACGATGGTCTTCGAGTCGGACGGGGCGCTGGAGCCGCTGTCGAGCGGGCTGCTGGACGAGCAGCCGGCGAGTGCCGCTGCCGCGCCCAGGGCGACCGCTGCGGCGAGGCCGGCGCGGAGCTTGGGTGCTGTGATCACGAGGGGGTTCCTTCCGGGATGGGTTTGCGGGGCCGCTCACGCGATCCCGAGCGTCGTCGTGACCCGCGCTCGGCGACGCCCGCGGGCACCACCGCCCGCTGGAGCACGGCGAAGACGACTTCGAACGCGATCGCCAGGACGATCACGAGGACGGAGGCGCCGAGCATCATGGCGTAGTCCTGGGTCTTGAGCCCGAGGAACACGTAGCCGCCGAGGCCACCGGATCCGACGTACGCGGCGAGGGTGGCGGTCGCGACGACCTGCAGCACGGCGGCACGGATGCCGCCGACGAGCAGTGGGAGCCCGAGGGGGATCTCGACCTTGGTCAGGATCTGCCACCCGGTCATGCCCTGTGCGCGTGCCGCGTCGACGGTGACCGGGTCGACGGACTCGATCCCGGCGTAGGCACCGGCGAGCACCGACGGGATCGCCAGGATGACGAGCGCGAGCAGCGGCGCCTGCAGGTTCACGCCGAGCAGGAGGCCGAACAGTGTCAGCACGCCGAGGGTCGGCAGCGCGCGGACGCCGCCGGAGAGCGCGATCGCGACGCCGCGCGCCCTGCCGGTGTGGCCGATGAGGTACCCGATCGGCACGGCGATCACCGCGGCGATGACGACGGCGACCAGAGAGATCCAGACGTGCTCCCACAGCCGGACCGGGATGCCGTTCGGGCCCGGGTAGTTGGCGGGGTCGAGCACCCACGCGAAGGCCTGTCCGATGATCACGAGGACACCTCCGCGGTCTGCAGCACGCGCCGCGCGGCCCGCTCCGACCCGGTCGACGCGCGCGTCCACGGCATCACCATCCGGCCGATCAGCACGAGCAGCCCGTCGATCGCGAACGCGAGGACGAGGACCATGACGATGCCCGCCACGATCTCCTCCGGGATGTTCCGCCCGATGCCGTCGGTGAACAGCGACCCGAGACTCCGGATGCCGAGCACCGCGCCGACCGTGGTGAGCGAGATGGTCGACACCGACACGACCCGGAGACCGGCGAGCAGGACCGGACCGGCGAGCGGCAGGTCGACGCGGAAGAAGCGCTGCACGCCGGAGTAGCCCATCGCCGTCGCCGCCGACGTGGTTGCCGGGTCGACCGACCCGAGCCCGTCCACGGTCGACCGCACCATGAGCGCGAGGCCGTACAGCGTCAACCCGACGACGACGTTGACGGGGTCCTGCAGCCCGGTGCCAATGATGCCGGGCAGCGCGATGAAGAGCGGGAGTGACGGTACGGCGTAGAGCAGCCCGGCGACGGTGACGATGCCGCCGCCGAACCCGCTGCTGAGTCGCGCGGCGCCGGGACGACGGAGTCGGACGACCAGCCACCCGATCGGGATCGACACCAGGAACGCGATGACGATCGGCGGCAGGGCGACGGCCAGGTGCGCCAGCGTGTCGTCCCCGATCGTGTCGAGGTTCGACAGCACCCACTTCACCGGGTGCTCCCACCCTGCGCCGCAGCACCCGGGACGCGTGCGGGCGTCCCGGCCTCGGAGCGGACAGCGGCAGCGGCGTCGACGACGCCTGTGGGACCGGTCAGGACGCCGGCGGCGCGGCCGTCCCCGTCGACGACGATCGGACCGGTCGGGGTCTGTTCGACCCGGAGCGCGCGGCGCCCCCGCCCGGCTCCGATGAAGTTCGCGACGAAGTCGTCGGCCGGCGCGGACAGGATCTCCGCCGGGGTGCCGAGCTGGGCGATCTCGCCGCCCTTCTTGAGGATGACGACCTGGTCGCCGAGCTTGAACGCCTCGTCGATGTCGTGCGTCACGAAGACGACGGTCTTGCCGAGCTCGCGCTGGAGCCGGATCAGCTCGTCCTGCAGGTCGTTGCGCACGAGGGGGTCGACGGCACCGAACGGTTCGTCCATCAGGAGGATGTTCGGGTCGACGGCGAGCCCGCGGGCCACACCGACCCGCTGCTGCTGGCCGCCGGAGAGCTGGGAGGGGTACCGGTCCGCGAGGGAGCGGTCGAGGCCGACGGTGTCCATGAGCTCGAGGGCACGCGCCCGCGCGTCCGCCTTCGGGACCCCGGTCAGCACCGGCACCGTGGCGATGTTGTCCGCGACCTTCCGGTGCGGCAGCAGGCCGGCGTTCTGCATGACGTAGCCGATCCGGCGGCGGAGCTGCACGGGGTCGACGCCGGCGATGTCCTCGCCGTCGATCTGGACGGAACCCGCCGTGGGGTCGATCATCCGGTTGATCATCCGGAGCAGCGTGGTCTTGCCGCATCCACTCGATCCGACGAACACCGTCGTGGTCCGCGAGGGGATCACGAGGTCGAACGACTCGACGGCGGTCGTGCCGTCCGGGTAGGTCTTGCGCACCGAGCGGAACTCGATCATGGGTGCCCTTCTTGGTGGAGGTAGCCCGACTCCGGAGACAGTACAGGTCCGGGCCCATACCGGTCCGGTCGTGTCGGCGCATGACGCCTGGCGGACATCGGTGCGGTTCCCGCGCAGTCCGGACAGGTCCGGACGCACGGACGCCCGCCCCTCGTGTTCGGAGGGACGGGCGTCGCGGTTCGGTCCGGCGAACGACCGGTCAGGAGGCTCGGATCACCGACTCCAGGTAGGGCCGGCTCATCGCGCGGTACGCGTCGATGAGCGCGTGGTCCGGGTTCTCGCGGTCGACGTGCGCACGGGCCAGGACGGCGTGCGCCGACTCGGCGAGCACGACCCAGGCGCGGCTCAGCGCCTCCGACTGCGGCAGGTCGAAGCGCTCCCGCATGACGACGCCGACGGCACCGCCCAGGGCCGCCAGCCGGTCGGCGTCCTCGTCCCCGGAGGTGGTGTCGATGTCGGCGAAGCGGATCGCCCGGAAGCCGGGCTCGGTGCGGTACATCTCGGCGGTCATCTCGATGAGGGCGTCGCAGCCCTCCTGCCAGGTGGTGGCGCCGGACGCGTCGAGCGTCTCGACGAACCGAGCGGCGAGGCGCTGGGTGCAGCGGATCGCGAGCGCCTCGACGACGGCGATCCGATCCGGGAAGTACCGGTAGACCGTGCCGATGGACGCTCCGGCACGTTCGGCGACCATGGCGGTCGTCAGGCGCTCGAACCCGATCTCGTCGATCACCGCCGCGGCGGCGTCGAGCAGACCTGCGAGGCGGGCCGAGCTCCGTGCCTGGACCGGCTCGTTCCTGAGCAGTGAAGATCCCCCTGGCAGAGCGTTCGGAACCTCGGTGACGAGCACGTGTTCTCCTTCTCGCGGTGACCGCGGGCTGAATGACTGAGACGGCAACTCTGACAGAGACCGCCTTGGTCTTGGCTGCGATTCCCGGGGTGTCGGACGCTGGCGGGCCTCCTGGACACCCCTGCATGGGATGATGGTGCGATGCCCGAGACGACGCCTCCGGACCCTTCTGCGCCCCGGGACACCAGCACTCCCCCGCAGCGCGACGCCCGGTCCGTCGAACGGGAACACGACCGTCGTGAGCAGGCGCCGTGGGGCATCCAGCAGTGGGAGACGGCGATCCCCGAGCCGATCCTGCACCGCGCGGCCCGGATCGAGGACGCCGTGCAGGAGTTCCGCGAGCAGCACGCCCGGAAGCGCGGCCTGGTCCCGACCGTGATCCCGTACACGGGGTACGGCGCGCCGGGATGGGTCCGCGTGCTCTGCCGGGTGCTCCTGACCCGCCGCGGCCTGGCGTCGGACGTGTCGTACTCCGGGGTCCGCGGCTGGCGCAGCTTCACGAGCGTCGCCGTCGACCACGCCGAGGTCACGATCACTGCGGGGGGCTCGACGCACACCGTGACGAGCGACCGCGGCGGCGTGGTCGACACGATCGTCCCGATCGACCTCGAACCGGGTTGGCAGAAGATCCGGCTGTCCGCCGGCGGCATGCGCGACGTCGACGCCGACGTCTTCGTGGTGCACCCGGACACCCGCTTCGGCCTGCTCTCCGACATCGACGACACCGTGATGGTCACGAGCCTCCCCCGTCCGATGCTGGCGGCGTGGAACTCCTTCGTGCTGACCGAGCACGCCCGCCGTCCGGTGCCCGGCATGTCGGTCCTCTACGAACGCGTCCTCGCGCAGCACCCGGGCGCGCCGACGGTCTACCTGTCCACCGGTGCCTGGAACGTCGCGCCCACCCTCGGGCGGTTCCTCTCCCGCAACATGTACCCGTCCGGCACGCTCCTGCTCACCGACTGGGGCCCGACGCACGACCGCTTCTTCCGCAGCGGGCAGCAGCACAAGCAGGACAACCTGCGGCGCCTCGCCCGGGACTTCCCGGACGTGCAGTGGCTCCTCGTCGGCGACGACGGCCAGCACGACGAGCACCTGTACGGCGAGTTCGTCCGCGAGCACCCCGACAACGTCGCCGCGGTCGCCATCCGGCAGCTCTCCACGAGCGAGGCCGTCCTCGCCGGTGGCCGTTCCCGGGCGCAGGAGCGGACGAGGGACTCGACGAAGCCCTGGGTCTACGCACCCGACGGTGCCGGGCTCTGGACGGAGCTCGGCCGGGTCGGGATCGCCGACGTCGACTGACCGACCGCCCGCCCTGCTCGTCCGGACCGCGCCGCTTCGCCCGAAGTCATGCCGGGTGTGATCTGAACGCACCCTCAGCGCAGGTGCCCACGGGGACCGGGTGGTTCGATCGAGGACATGGCTCAGCGCATCGAGGACCACGCCCTCATCGGGGACTGCCACACCGCTGCTCTCGTGACGCGGGACGGTGACGTCGACTGGGCGTGCCTACCCCGGTTCGACAGTGCCTCCACCTTCGCCGCGCTGCTCGGCGACGAGCACGACGGGCAGTGGTCGCTCCGCCCGACCGACGGCACCGCGACCCCCGTCCGCCGACACGACGGCGACTCCCTCGTGTTGTCGACGGTGTGGACGACCCCGACCGGCGTCGTCGAGGTCACCGACTTCATGCCGGTCGACGAGCACCGCGCCTCGATCGTCCGGCGGGTGCGCGGCCTCACCGGCTCCGTCGAGGTGCGACAGGTGCTCCGCATCCGGTTCGGCTACGGCGACGTCCTCCCCTGGATCCGCCAGGTCGGGGACGACGACGAGCCCGTGCTCGTCGCCACGGCCGGCCCGGACGCCGTCGTCGTCCGCGGACCCCGGTTCCGCGCGGACGACCACCGGCACGTCGTGACGACGACCATCCACGACGGTGACGTCCTCGACACCACGCTCACCTGGTTCCCGTCGCACCGCGAACCCCCGGAGCCGTTCGACGTCGACGATGCACTCCACCGGACCCGCGACTGGTGGCACGACTGGACGTCCCGGACGCGGGCCGAGGGCACGTACGCGCCCGCCGTCCGGAGTTCGCTCATGTACCTGCGGGCGATGACCCACGCCGAGACCGGCGGCGTCGTGGCGGCCGCGACCACGAGCCTCCCGGAGGACCCCGGCGGCGAACGCAACTGGGACTACCGCTTCGTGTGGCTCCGCGACGCGTCCATGGCGCTCGCGTCCCTCATCGCCCACGGGTACCGCGACGAAGCCGCCGACTGGCGCAGGTGGTTGCTCCGTGCGATCGCCGGGGACCCGGACGACGTGCAGATCATGTACGGCATCGCCGGCGAACGCGAGCTGCCGGAACGGACCCTGGAACACCTGACCGGCTACGCCGACTCGACGCCGGTCCGCGTCGGCAACGGCGCGTACACGCAGTACCAGGGCGACGTGTTCGGCGAGGTGCTGTCGGCGCTGCACGACGCCCGGGAGCTCGGCGTCGAGGAGAGCGGGGCCTCGTGGTCGCTGCAACGCGCCCTGCTCGCGCACGTCGAGGAGCACTGGCAGGACGCGGACAACGGGATCTGGGAGATGCGTGGGCCGCGGCGGCACTTCACACACTCGCGGGCGATGATCTGGGCCGCCTTCGACCGCGGGGTCGCCGCCTGCGAGGAGTTCGGGCTCGAGGGACCGGTCGAACGGTGGCGGTCCCTGCGCGACCAGGTGCGCGCCGAGATCGAGGAGCACGGCTGGAACGCCGAGCGTGGCTCCTACCGGCAGCACTACGACACCGACGAGGTCGACGCCAGCCTGCTCGTCCTGCCGCAGATCGGGTACTGCCGGCCGGACGACCCGCGGATGCTCGGGACCGTCGCGGCGATCGAGGAGGACCTGCGCGTCGGCGACGACGGCCTCGTGCTGCGGTACCGGACGTCCTCCGGCTTCGACGGACTGAGCGGGACGGAGCACCCGTTCCTCGCCTGCTCGTTCTGGCTCGTCGAGCAGTACGCCGGTTCCGGGCGCCTGGCCGACGCCGAGCGGCTCATGGACGTGCTCGTCGGCTACGCGAACGACGTCGGCATGCTCTCCGAGGAGGTCGACGTCGCCACGGGGCACCACATCGGCAACACCCCGCAGGCGCTGTCGCACCTCACCCTCGTCACGGCGGCCGACGCGATCGCGCGGGCGCAGGGAGCGGCCGCGGGGCACCGGACGCGCGCGGCGCAGCACAGCGGCGGCACGGCGAGCGTCACCGGTGCCGGCGCCCGAGCGGGGAACACCGCCTGACCCGCGGGCGGGCTGCTCCGCCGTCGGCCCCCGAGGTTCCGCAATGTCGGAACGCCGCTCGGCGAGATTCCGCAACGTCGAGACCGGCTCCGCGAGGTTTCGCAATGTCGGAACCCTGCCCGGCCAGGTTCCGGAACTGCGGAACCCCGCCGTGCGCGCACGGCGTGTCCAGGAACCTCGACGAGCACACGCCCAGCCCACCACCGGCCCGGCAACGGCGGCCCGCGCGGCAACCAGCGGTCCGCTCCGTAACCAGCGCCCGGCTCGTGCCCGGAACGGACGGGAGGCCCGGTACCGACTGGTACCGGGCCTCCTGTCAAGACGTCGTGCCGTGCGTCAGGACGAGCTGACCCAGTCAGCCGGCCCACGGGAACCGGCGCGGTACTCCTCGAGCGGGACCGCTCCGGACTTCCACGCCGTGACGACCGGCTCGACGATCTCCCAGCAGCGCTCCGCCACGTCACCGCGGATGGAGAGCAGCGGGTCGTCGTGGAAGATGCCGTTGAGCACCTCGCCGTAGGGCGTCAGCTCGCCGTCGTCGAAGGACGACGACAGGGTGACCTGCCCCATCTCGAACGGGTTGCCGCCGCCGTTCGCCGAAACCGACAGCTCGATCTCGTCCGGGTTGAGGACGATGCGCAGCGTGTCGGCCTTCGGGCGACCGGTCAGGCCGGACGGCAGGCGGGTGACCGGCTTGAAGGTGATGAGCACCTCCTTGCGGCTCGCGCCGAGCGCCTTGCCCGAGCGGAGGGTGAAGGGGACGCCGGCCCAGCGGGCGGTGTCGACCTCGACCTCGATCTCGGCGAGCGTCTCGGTCGCGCGCGACGCGTCGACGCCGTCCTCCTCCTGGTACGAGGGGAGCTCTTTGCCGTCGATCGTGCCGGCGGTGTAGACCGCCCGGCGCGAGGCGATGGTGGCGTCGTCGCCCTTGAGGCGGGTGGAGCGGAGCACACGGGCCAACGAGGACCGGAACTCGACCGAGTCGATCGCGGCCGGTGCGTCCATGGTCACGAGGGCCAGGATCTGCAGCAGGTGCGACTGGATCATGTCGACGAGGGCGCCTGCCTCGTCGTAGTACTGGGCGCGGTTCTCGAGGCCGAGGGTCTCGTCGTAGAAGACGTCGACCTTCTCGATGTTCTCGGCGTTCCAGATCGGCTCGAACAGGCGGTTTGCGAAGCGCAGGCCGATGATGTTGAGCACCGTCGTGCGACCGAGGAAGTGGTCGGTGCGGTGGACCCGCTCCTCCGGCACCAGCTCGAGCACGGTCTTGTTGAGTGCCTCGGCCGACGCGACGTCGGTGCCGAACGGCTTCTCGAACGCGAGGGTGGTGCCCTCGGGGAGCTCGACGCCCTGCAGGGCCTCGCAGATGTCCGAGGCGATCTGCGGCGGGAGGGCGAAGTACAGGATCGGCTCGGCGTCGGCCGCGGCGAGCAGCGCCTTCAGGTGCTCCGGGTCGGTGGGGTCGCCCTGGATGAACTGCGTCGACTCGATGGTCGCGTCGACCTCCGGGCCCGTCACGTCCTGCGACGCGAACGACTTCGTGACGATGTCCTTCCACTGCTCCTCGCTGCGGGCGCTGCGACCCGTGCCGATGAGCTGCACCGGGACCGACCGGCCGCTCTGGAGGAACGTGCCGAGACCGGGCAGGAGGAGGCGGGAGGCGAGGTCGCCCGTCGCGCCGAAGATGATGAGGGTGCGCTTGTCGGTCACCTGAGGTGACTCCTTTCGCTTGTGGACGGTCCGCTGGACCTCAGGCCGCGAGCATGCGGTCCTCAGGACCCAAGGCCCATCGTGCCCGGGTTGTTCCCGGGCCGTTGTCGAGAAGTGGGCGATGTGGATGACCGGGGCGTCGAGCTCTCCTGTGGAGGCCCGGATCACCCCGGACGCAGTTCGGGCGGCACCGAGATGGTGCCGCCCGAAGCGCGTGGAGTGGAGGTCAGTGACCGAAGTTGCCGCGGTAGTACTCGTAGACCCAGCCGACCAGGGTGATCGCGACGAGCGCGAGACCAATCGGCACGATCCACAGACCAGCGGCGACGCCGAGGAAGCAGACCGCGATGGCTGCGGCCAGGAAGATCGGCCACCACGACCACGGGCTGAAGTGCCCGAGCTCGGCGTCGCCGTCCTCGATGTTCGCGTCCTGGCGGTCCTCCGGCAGCACCCCGCCCTGTGCCGACATGACGCGGCCCAGGTAGAAGGCGATGAACGCGGACATGATCCCGGTCAGGCCGATCGAGAGGGTACCGACCCACTCGATGTTGCCGTAGTAGATGACCGACCAGATCGTGTACGCGGCGTCCGCGATCACGAAGAAGATGAACAGGATCCAGAACAGATTGGTGTTGGCGCGCATGGCGTGTTACTTCACCTCGCCCTTCGCGGCGTCGTAGGTCGGAGCGTCGGGAGCGTCCTTCGCGGGTCCCACACCGACCGGCACGCCGGCTTCCGGGTGGTTCAGGTCGAACGCCGGGGACTCCGAACGGATCCGCGGGATCGACGTGAAGTTGTGCCGCGGCGGCGGGCAGGAGGTCGCCCACTCCAGCGAGCGGCCGTAGCCCCACGGGTCGTTCACGGCGACCTTCGGCGCGTTCCGAGCCGTCACGTAGACGTTGAAGATGAACGGCAGGAACGAGATGCCGAGGATCATCGAGCCGACCGTGGACACCTGGTTCATCCACGTGAAGTTGTCGTCCGGCAGGTAGGTCGCGTACCGACGGGGCATGCCCACGACACCGAGCCAGTGCTGGATGAGGAACGTCGTGTGGAACCCGACGAAGAGCAGCCAGAAGTGGATCTTGCCGAGACGCTCGTTGAGCATCTTGCCCGTGAACTTCGGCCACCAGAAGTAGAAGCCGGAGAACATCGCGAACACGACGGTGCCGAAGACCACGTAGTGGAAGTGCGCGACGACGAAGTACGAGTCGGACACGTGGAAGTCGAGCGGCGGCGAGGCGAGGATCACGCCGGTCAGGCCACCGAACGTGAAGGTGACGAGGAACCCGATCGCCCAGAGGATCGGGGTCTCGAACGTCACCGAGCCGCGCCACATGGTGCCGACCCAGTTGAAGATCTTCACGCCGGTCGGGACCGCGATGAGCATCGTCATGAGCGAGAACCACGGCAGCAGCACGCCGCCGGTGACGTACATGTGGTGTGCCCACACCGTGATCGACAGGGCCGCGATGGTGATGGTCGCGTAGACGAGGGTCTTGTACCCGAAGATCGGCTTGCGGCTGAAGACCGGGAAGACCTCAGAGACGATGCCGAAGAACGGCAGCGCGATGATGTACACCTCGGGGTGCCCGAAGAACCAGAACAGGTGCTGCCAGAGCAGAGCCCCACCGTTGGCCGGGTTGAAGATCTGGGCGTCGAACACGCGGTCGAGACCGAGGCCGAACAGCGCTGCCGCGAGGACCGGGAAGGCCATCAGCACGAGGAGGCTCGTCACGAGGACGTTCCAGGTGAAGATCGACATGCGGAACATCGTCATGCCCGGGGCACGCATCGTGATGATCGTGGTGATGAAGTTGACCGCACCGAGGATCGTGGAGAAGCCGGTCATGCCGAGACCGAACACCCACAACGTGCCACCCAACCCTGGTGTGAACGTCGTGTCACTCAGTGGCGCATAGGCGAACCACCCGAACGAAGCTGCACCCTGCGGGGTGAGGAAGCCGCCGACGGCGATGGCGCTGCCGAAGAAGTACATCCAGAAGGCCAGGCCGTTCAGACGTGGGAACGCCACGTCCGGCGCGCCGATCTGCAGCGGCATGATCGCGTTCGCGAAGCCCGAGAAGAGCGGCGTCGCGAACATCAGCAGCATGATCGTGCCGTGCATCGTGAAGAGCTGGTTGTACTGCTCCTTGGTCGGCACGACCTGGAGACCCGGCTCGAACAGCTGCGCGCGGATGACGAGCGCCATGATGCCCGCGAGCAGGAAGTAGAGGAACGAGGTGATCAGGTACATGTACCCGATCGTCTTGTGGTCGGTGGACGTCGCCCACCGCACGATGATGTTGCCCTTGCGACCGACCTTCGATGCCTGGAAGTCCGGCGTCGAGGGCCTGGTGGTCGCCTGGCCGACGAATGACGTTGTCATTGAGACGCGCCCTTACTTCTTGTCGCTCGACGCCTCGGCAGGCGCCTCGTTGTTCGGCTGGTTCGTGTTGGTGTCGTACTCGTTGCCGAGCAGACCGACGTTGCCCTCGTCCGCGAGGGACTGGAGGTAGTCGTCGTACTCCGCCTGCGACACGACCTTCACCTGGAAGAGCATCAGCGAGTGGTACTCACCGCAGAGCTCGGCACACTTGCCCTGGTACGTGCCTTCCTTCTCCGGGATGAAGTACTCGTAGTTCGTCTTCCCCGGGAGCATGTCCTTCTTGTAGAGGAAGTCGATGACCCAGAAGGAGTGGTTGACGTCGCGCGAGCTGAGCTCGATCTCGACCTTCTTGCCGACCGGCAGGTACAGCGTCGGGAGCAGCGATTCGTCGACCGCCCCGCCGCCGTTCTCTTCTTCCTGGGCCTGGATGCCCTGGTAGTAGACGCTGTCGTTCGGGTTCTTCTGGTCGATGTAGTTGAAGTCCCAGCCCCAGCGCTTGCCGTAGACGTGCACGGTGGCGTCCGGCTGCGCGAAGGGCTTCTCGATCGCTTCCTGGTCCTTCGCGGTGAAGGCGAAGAAGCCGAGCACGAGGATGAGCGGCACGAGCGTGTAGAAGATCTCGAGCGGCATGTTGTACCGCATCTGCACGGGCAGGCCGGTCTGGCCCTTCCGGCGGCGGTAGACGATCGCGGCCCAGATGACGAGGCCCCACACGATCAGACCGACCGCCAGCAGGACGATCCAGCTCGTCGTCCACAGGCCGACGATGCGGCTCGTGTGGTTGGTGACGTCCTTCGTCTCCTCCGTGCCGGGGAGCCATCCGTTCAGCTGCTGCTGCGAGCAACCAGCCAGTGCGATGACCAGACCGACGGCCACCGGGACGGCCGCCCAACGTATACGGCGATTCGAACGCACTGTTACCTCTCGGAAAGACGTGGGCCGGATCCAGTCGGTGGTCGACTGGCTGACGACGAGGATCCCGTCGACGAGCTCCGCGGTCGGCACGAGGCCGGCACATGGGTGGCTCCCAGCTTGGTTGGAACACTCCTAGCTTACTCGCAGCCGTCGACACCGAGCGCACAACCGACACGCGTTGTGGACGGAACGAGGGCTGCGGAAGCCGGTTTCCCCTGGTCATCGACGTCGGGGAACCGGTCCGGGGACGCGAACGGGGAGCGACCGTGTCGGTCGCTCCCCGTTCGCGTGTCGGATCGTCGGACGATCAGTGGAAGCTGTCGCCACACGCGCAGCTGCCCTGCGCGTTCGGGTTGTCGATCGTGAAGCCCTGCTTCTGGATGGTGTCCTCGAAGTCGATCGTGGCGCCGTCGAGGTAGGGCACGCTCATCTTGTCGACGACGACCTCCACCCCGTCGAACTCCGCGGTGGCGTCACCGTCGAGGAGCCGCTCGTCGAAGTACAGCTGGTAGATCAGGCCCGAGCAGCCGCCGGGCTGGACGGCGAGGCGCAGGCGCAGGTCGTCGCGGCCCTCCTGCTCGAGCAGGCTCGCGACCTTCGCCGAAGCCGCGTCGCTCAGCAGCACACCGTGCGACGGGGCGTCGGTCGCTGCTTCGGTCGTGATGGTGTCGCTCATCGGCGTCTCCCTCGTTGGCGGTGACGTTCACCGGCCGTCGCGTCGATTCTAAGCACGCGAACCGACCTCCGGGACCCCGGTCCAGCACCTGTGGAGGAGACACCTCATGCGCGGCCCTGCAGGCGGGCGAGCAGGACGGCCTCGGACAGGACGGCACGGTGCAGCACGCCGAGGTGCTGCGACTCGTTGGGGCTGTGCGCCCGGGTGTCCGGGTCCTCGACGCCGGTCACGAGGATCTGCGCCTCCGGGAACTCCGCGGCCAGGTCCGAGACGAACGGGATGGACCCGCCGATGCCCTGCTCCACCGGGTCGGCGCCCCAGCCCTCGGACATCGCGGTGCGGGCCTCGCGGACCGCCCAGCCGGACGCGTCCACCAGGAAACCGTCACCGGTGTCGACCTCCGTGATCTCCATCCGGGCGCCGAAGGGGACGCGGTCGCGGAGGTGGGCCTCCACGGCGGCGAACGCCTCGGTGGCGGCCTGGCCGGGCGCGACCCGCACCGACACCCGCGCCGAGACGGTGGGCAGCAGCGTGTTCGACGCGTTCGCGACGCTCGGGACGTCGAGACCGGTCACGGTGATCGACGGCTGGAACCACATCCGGGACAGCACGGGACCGCTGCCCACGGGACGCGCACCGTCGACCAGGGCGGCCTCGGCCGCGAAGTCCGCCTCGGAGCGCTCCGGCACGGGCGCGTCGTGCGCGGTCAGCCCCGCGACCGCGACCGCTCCGTCGTCGTCGTGCAGCGAGGCGAGCAGACGCACCATCGGCATCATGGCGTCCGGCGCCGCTCCCCCGTACATGCCGCTGTGGCTCGCGTGCTCGAGGGTCGTCACGGTGAGCTTGAAGGTGGTGTTGCCGCGCAGGGACACCGTGATCGCCGGCACCTCGGTCGACCAGTTGTCGCTGTCCGCGACGACGATGACGTCGGCGGCGAGGTGGTCACGCTGCTCCCGCAGGAAGGTGCGGAACGAGCGGGAGCCGAACTCCTCCTCGCCCTCGACGAACAGCACGATGCCGAGGTCCAGGTCGTCGCCGAACTGGGCGTGCACGGCACGGAGCGCCGCGACGTGGGTCATCACGCCGGCCTTGTCGTCCGAGGCGCCGCGCCCGTACAGGCGGTCACCGCGGAGCGTCGGCTCGAACGGCGGGGTCTCCCAGAGCGCGTCGTCGCCCTGCGGCTGCACGTCGTGGTGCGCGTACAGCATCACGGTCGGCTTGCCGTTGCGGGCAGGGCGCACCGCGAGCACCGCCGGCTGGCCGAGTTCGGTGTCCGTGTCGGCAGTGTCGGTCGGGGTGTCGCCCTCGACGGCGGAGCGGACGATGCGGACCTCGTCGAACACACCGGTCGACCGCACCAGGTCGGCCACCGCCTCCGCGCTGCGCTGCACCTGGGCGGGGTCGAACGCGGACCACGACACCGACGGGATGCGGACCAGGGCGGACAGGTCGGCGATCGTCGTGGGCAGTGCACCGTGCACGTGCTCGCGCAGCGCCTCGAGCAGGGCGGGGTCGGTCGCGGGTGCCTGGGACCCGGCGTCGGGGCTGTGCTTCTCGGAGTCGGTCATGGCCGGTAATCTAGAGGACGTCCAGCCCGCACAACGCCGTTAGGAACCACCGTGGCGAAGGCAGCCCCCAAGACCAACGTGACCGTGAACCCCGGTGACGACGACCTCGTCGCACACGGCAAGGGTCGCCCGACGCCCTCGCGACGCGAGCGGGAAGCCGCGAACCGGCGTCCGATCGTCGGCAACTCCCCCGCGGACAAGAAGGCCGCCCGGGCGCGTCTGAACACGGAGCGCGAGCGTGCGCGGGTCGGCATGGCGAACGGCGAGGAGCGCTACCTCCCGGCGAAGGACCGGGGCGAGGAGCGCCGCTTCATCCGCGACTTCATCGACGCCCGCTGGAACGTCGGCGAGGTCATGATGCCCGTCCTCGTGCTCTTCCTGATCGTCGGCTTCGTCGCCGCGCAGACGCCCGCGGCCTCGTACTCGCTGCTGTTCATCTGGGCGTTCGTGCTGCTCTTCGTGCTCGACTGCACGGTCATCTGGTTCATGCTGCGTCGACGCTTCGCCGCCGCCGGCCGGACCTTCCAGCGCGGGAACTTCCTCTACATCCTCACGCGCGGGTGGCAGCTGCGGTTCCTCCGCCTGCCCAAGCCGCAGGTCAAGCGCGGGCAGTACCCGACGCTCTGACACAGATCCGACGCTCTGACACAGACCCTTTGCTCTGAAACAGGGCCTTCCGCCGGCAGCCGGCGGACGAGAGCGCCGTCGACCTCCGGGTCGGCGGCGCTCTCGTCGTCCGGGGGCGCCGATCGCGTCGAGCGATCGGCCGGGAGGCGCGGCGCCAGCCCGACGCGCACCTCCCGCTGACGGGCGGCTCGGTACCAGCCCGGCGCGCGCCTCCCGGCCGACGGTGCGCAACGCGGGACGCAGGTCGCGGTCCGGCATGGGACGGGTCGTCAGCGGAGCAGCACGACGCACTGCGTCGTCCGCGGAGCCGTTGACGCGTCAGCTGTGGCGCAGTCGCGTCAGCTGCGGCGCAGTCGCGTCAGCTGCGGCGCAGTCGCGTCAGCTGTGGCGCAGTCGCCGCCGCCGGAGCCGGTTGATCCGCATCGCCCAGGTCGGCCCCTCGTAGAGGAACGCGGTGTAGCCCTGCACGAGCGTCGCACCGGCCTCGATCCGCGCCTGGACGTCCGCCTCCGACGTGACGCCGCCCACCGCGATGACGCAGAACCCCGCGGGCACGGCGGCACGGACGCGTCGCAGCACCGCGAGCGAGCGCTCCCCGAGCGGTGCGCCGGACAGCCCGCCCGCACCCATCGCCCGGACGTCGGCGGCCGGGGTGGTCAGTCCGCCGCGCTCGACGGTGGTGTTCGTCGCGATGACCCCGGCCAGGCCCAGGTCGACCGCGAGTCCGGCGATGGCGTCGATCTGCTCGTCCGTCAGGTCCGGCGCGATCTTGACGAGGACCGGGGTCCGTCCGGCGGCCTCGTGGACGGCGGCGAGCAGCGGGCGGAGGTGGTCGAGTTCCTGCAGTCCGCGGAGGCCCGGCGTGTTCGGCGAGCTGACGTTCACGGCCAGGTAGTCGGCGAAGGGCGCGAGCAGGCGCGTCGACTCGAGGTAGTCCTCGACGGCGTCCTCGACCGAGACCACCCGACTCTTCCCGATGTTCACGCCGATGACCGGGCGCCCCGGGTTCCGGCGGGCACGCTCGAGGCGTCCGGCGGCCTTGACGGCGCCGTGGTTGTTGAAGCCCATCCGGTTGATGAGCGCACGGTCGGCGATCAGTCGGAAGAGCCGCGGACGCTCGTTGCCCGGCTGGGGTCGCGCCGTGACGGTGCCGACCTCGACGTGCCCGAACCCGAGCACGCCGAGTCCGGCGATCGCGCGGGCGTCCTTGTCGAACCCGGCGGCCATCCCGAAACGGGACGGGAAGTGGATGCCCATCGTGGTGATCCCGTCCTCGGCGGGCGGCCGGGCGGAGCGCTCGACGGCGCCGGCGACGACGGGCACCTTCGGCAGCCACCGGATGACGGCGAACGCGAGGTGGTGCGCCCGTTCGGGGTCCATCTTCGCGAAGACCGTGCGGAACACCACGCCGTAGCCGGCGCGGACGAGCGTCTCGACGCCGCTCACGCGCTGGCGCCGTCCGTGCTGCGGTCGGGGGCGCGGAGCTCCCGGGGGCCGGCGTGGTGGTCGATCCGCAGCTGCCCGATCGCGTCCTCGAAGTCCTCGAGCGAGTCGAACGCCTGGTACACGCTCGCGTAGCGGAGGTACGCGACCTCGTCGAGCTCGCGGAGCGGGCTGAGGATGGCCAGGCCGATGTCGTTCGCCTCGATCTGGCTCGCGCCGGAGGACCGCACGATCTCCTCCACCCGCTGCGCGAGCACCGCGAGGTCGGAGTCCGTCACCGGGCGCCCCTGGCAGGCCTTCCGTACGCCGGAGATGATCTTCTCGCGACTGAACGGTTCGAGGACGCCGTTGCGCTTGACGACGCTGAGCGACGCGGTCTCGGTCGTCGAGAACCGCCGCCCGCAGTTCGGACACTGGCGGCGGCGGCGGATGGAAGTTCCGTCGTCGCTCGTCCGGGAGTCGACGACGCGGGAGTCCGGGTGGCGGCAGAAGGGGCAGAACATGGCGCCCCCAGGCTAGCGGTTCGTGCGTTCCGACACGGCCGCTCCGTGCGCCGGCAGCTGTTCCGCGGTCGAGAGCGCCACGATGTGCGGGACCACCTCGGCGAGTGCCTGCGCGGTGTACCGCACCACCTGCTGCGGCCGGAGGAAGGTGGACGCGGACAGCCCGGAGCCGAACCGTGCCTGGCCGCCGGTCGGCAGGACGTGGTTCGACCCGGCCAGGTAGTCACCGAGGCTGACGGGCGCGTGCGGCCCGACGAACACCGCGCCGGCGGCGTCGATGTCCGCGAGCACGGCGTCGTCGTCCGCGGTCTGGATCTCGAGGTGCTCCGGCCCGTACGCGTTGCTCACGGTCGCGGCGTCGGTGAGCGAGTCCACCAGGACGATCGCGGACTGCGGTCCGTCGAGCGCGGCCTGGAGGCGCGTGGCCGTCCCGAGCACCGCCGTGCGCTCCGGGATCACCGCCTCCACCGCGTCGGCGAACGCGGCCGAGGTCGTCACGAGCACGCTGCCGGCCTGCTCGTCGTGCTCCGCCTGGCTGATGAGGTCGGCGGCGACGTACCCGGGGTCGGCCGTGTCGTCGGCGATCACGAGGATCTCGGAGGCACCGGCCTCGGAGTCGATGCCGACGACGCCCCGGACGAGGCGCTTCGCGGCGGCGACGTAGTTGTTCCCCGGGCCGGTGACCAGGTCGACCGGGTCGAGACCGATCTCGGGCACGCCGTACGCCAGCGCGCCGACCGCGCCGGCGCCGCCCATCGCGTAGACCTCGTCCACGCCGAGCAGTCCGGCCGCGGCGAGGATCGTCGGGTGCACGCGTCCCCCGTGGTCGCGCTGCGGCGGGGAGACGAGGGCGATGGAGCCGACGCCGGCGACCTGCGCGGGGACGACGTTCATGACGACGCTCGACGGGTAAACGGCCTTGCCGCCGGGCACGTAGAGGCCGACGCGACGCATGGGCTGCCACCGCTGGTGCACCTCGGCTCCGTCGGCGAGCGTGGTCACGGACCCGGTGGGCACCTGCGCCGCGCTGGCGGCCCGGACCCGGCGGATCGCCTCGTCGAGGGCGACCCGGAGCTCGGGCGCGAGGCCCGCGACGGCCGCGTCGATCTCGGCGGCCGGGACCCTCACGTGCTCCGGCGCTCCACCGTCGAAGCGTTCCGCCTGCTCGTGCAGCGCGGCCGCGCCGTGCTCGCGGACGGCGTCCACGAGGTCCCGGGCCGCGGCCGTGGCGCTGCTGACGTCACCGGCGGCACGCGGCATGAGACGGAGGAGTTCGGCGCGGGGCGGGAGCCCCCCGCGGAGGTCGATTCGCTGCATCATGAGGCCCCCAGCGTACCGAGCACCACCGTCGACCGGGGACGACGGGGGTGCTCGGTCGCGGTTGGTACCGGAGCCGTCAGACCAGGCAGCGCGGTCCGAGCAGGCTCTTCAGCTCGCCGAACAGGTCCGGTGTCAGCGCGACCGGGAACGGCAGCTCGAACGTCCGGGCGACGTCGTCCTTGAGGAGCTTCAACCGCACCTCGGTGTCGCCCTGGTGCCGACCGAGCACGGCCGCCAGTTCGGTCACCGTCTGTGTGGTGGCCTGGCGCTCCGGCAGGGACAGCGTGAGCGGCCCGGACCCCATCGCGTCGCCGACGTTCGGCTGGAACATGCTCACGGCGTGCAGGGCCTTGCCGTCGTCGCGGACGTTGACGCGGCCGCGCAGGACCACGATCGAGTCCGGGACGAGCGACGGCCCGAACTCCTGGTACGTCTTGCCGAGGAA
Organism: Curtobacterium sp. MCBD17_008; assembly: GCF_003234475.1. NCBI lineage: Bacteria > Bacillati > Actinomycetota > Actinomycetes > Micrococcales > Microbacteriaceae > Curtobacterium > Curtobacterium sp. MCBD17_008. The sequence continues at coordinate 116,014 of NZ_QKTK01000007.1, forward strand.
CATCACGCCGATCTGGCCGCCGAAGTCCTCGATGTCGACGATCCCGTACGGGTTGCCGCTCGTCTTCGCCACGCGGTGCTGCACGCTCGTCAGGAGCCCGGCGACCGTGACGGTCTCGCCCTCCACCGAGTCGTCCGCTCCGAGCAGGTCGGCGATGGTGATCGACTGGTGCTTCGCGAGTTCGATCTCGAGCCCGGCGAGCGGGTGGTCCGACACGTAGAGCCCGAGCATGTCCCGCTCGAACGCCAGCTTGTCGCGCTTGGACCACTCCGGCCGCTCCGGCACCTGGGACACCGTGAGCGATGCCGGCTGCTCTTCCGCGACCTCGGCGAACAGGGAGTCGAAGTCGAACCCGACGTTGCCGTTGGCCTCGTCGCGCTTGACCTTCACCGCGGCCTCGACCGCGCCCTCGTGGATCTCGACCAGGGCACGGCGGCTGTCGCCGAACCCGTCGAACGCGCCCGCCTTGATGAGCGACTCGACCGTCCGCTTGTTCGCCGACGAGATCGGGATCTTGCGGAGGAAGTCGTGGAAGGACTCGAAGGCGCCTTTCTCGGTGCGCGCCGCGACGATGTCGTCGACGACGTTGAACCCGACGTTGCGGATGGCTCCCATGCCGAAACGGATGTCGTCCCCGACGGCGGCGAAGAACCCGATCGACTCGTTCACGTCCGGCGGCATGACCCGGATGCCCATCCGGCGGCACTCGTTCAGGTAGAGCGCGAGCTTGTCACGGGCGTCGCCGACGCTCGTCAGCAGCGCCGCCATGTACTCGGCCGGGTAGTGCGCCTTGAGGTACGCGGTCCAGAACGACACGACGCCGTACGCGGCCGAGTGCGCCTTGTTGAAGGCGTAGTCGGAGAACGGCAGCAGGATGTCCCACAGCGTTTTGATTGCCGCGTCGGAGTACCCGTTGTCCTTCATGCCCTGCTGGAACCCGGCGTACTGCTTGTCCAGCTCGGACTTCTTCTTCTTGCCCATCGCGCGGCGGAGGATGTCCGCCTGGCCGAGGGAGAACCCGGCGACCTTCTGCGCGATGGCCATGACCTGCTCCTGGTAGATGATCAGGCCGTAGGTCCCGCCGAGGATCTCCGCCAGGGGCTCCTCGAGCTCGGGGTGGATCGGGGTGATCGCCTGCTCACCGTTCTTGCGCAGCGCGTAGTTCGTGTGCGAGTTCGCACCCATCGGCCCCGGTCGGTACAGGGCGATGAGCGCGGAGATGTCCTCGAAGTTGTCCGGCTTCATCAGGCGGAGGAGCCCGCGCATCGGGCCGCCGTCGAGCTGGAACACGCCCAGCGTGTCGCCGCGCTGCAGGAGCGCGTAGGCCTCGGGGTCCTCGAGGCCCATGGTCTCGAGGTCGAGGTCGATCCCGCGGTTGCTCTTGATGTTGTCGAGGGCGTCGCTGATGATCGTGAGGTTCCGGAGGCCCAGGAAGTCCATCTTGATCAGGCCGAGCGACTCCGCTGCCGGGTAGTCGAACTGCGTGACGATCTGGCCGTCCTGCTCCCGCTTCATGATCGGGATGATGTCGATCAGCGGGTCGCTCGACATGATGACGCCGGCGGCGTGCACGCCCCACTGCCGCTTCAGCCCCTCGAGCCCCAGCGCGGTGTCGAACACCGTCTTGGCCTCCGGGTCGGTCTCGACGACGGTCCGGACGTCCACGGCTTCCTTGTACCGCGGGTGGTCCTTGTCGAAGATGCCGGTGAGCGGGATGTCCTTGCCCATCACGGGCGGCGGCATCGCCTTCGTGAGCTTCTCGCCCATCCCGAAGGGGAACCCGAGCACGCGCGACGAGTCCTTGAGGGCCTGCTTCGCCTTGATCGTGCCGTACGTGACGATCTGCGCGACGCGCTCCGAGCCGTACTTCTCGGTGACGTACTTGATCGCCTCACCGCGGCGCCGGTCGTCGAAGTCGACGTCGAAGTCGGGCATCGAGACGCGGTCCGGGTTGAGGAACCGCTCGAAGATGAGCCCGTGCCGGATGGGGTCGAGGTCGGTGATGCGCATCGCGTAGGCGACCATCGAGCCGGCGCCGGACCCGCGACCCGGGCCGACCCGGATGCCGTTGTTCTTCGACCAGTTGATGAAGTCGGCGACCACCAGGAAGTACCCCGGGAAGCCCATCTGGTTGATGATGCCGACCTCGTAGTCGGCACGCTCCTGGACCTCGGCCGGGATGCCGCCGGGGTAGCGGTACTGCAGCCCCTTCGCCACCTCCTTCTCGAACCAGGAGTGCTCGGTCTCCCCCTCCGGCACGGGGAACTTCGGCATGTAGTTGGCGGAGGTGTCGAACTCGACGTCGCAGCGCTCGGCGATGAGGAGCGTGTTGTCACACGCCTCGAGGTTGTCGCGGAAGACGTGCCGCATCTGCGCCGGGGTCTTCAGGTAGAACTCGTCGGCGTCGAACTTGAAGCGGTTCGGGTCGTTGAGCGTCGACCCCGACTGCACGCAGAGCAGCGCCGCGTGCGAGGTGGCGTCGTGCGCGTGCGTGTAGTGCAGGTCGTTCGTGCCGACCAGCGGGATGTCGAGGTCCTTCGCCAGGCGGATGAGGTCGCTCATGATCCGGCGCTCGATCTCGAGTCCGTGGTCCATGACCTCGGCGAAGTAGTTCTCCTTGCCGAAGATGTCGCGGTAGTCCGCGGCGGCCTGGACGGCCTCGTCGTACTGCCCGAGCCGCAGACGCGTCTGGATCTCGCCCGACGGGCATCCCGTCGTCGCGATGATGCCCTCGTGGTGTTCCTGCAGGAGCTCGATGTCCATGCGGGGCTTGAAGTAGTACCCCTCGAGCGACGCCTTCGACGACAACCGGAACAGGTTGTGCATGCCCGTGGTGTTCTCGGCGAACATCGTCATGTGCGTGTACGAACCGGCACCCGAGACGTCGTCACCGCCACCGTCGCCCCAGCGCACACGGGTCTTGTCCGACCGGTGGGTGCGCGGCGTGATGTAGGCCTCGGTCCCGATGATCGGCTTGACGCCGCCCGCCTTCGCGGTCTTCCAGAACTCGAACGCCCCGAACATGTTGCCGTGGTCGGTCACCGCCACGGCCGGCATGCCCTGCGCGGCGGTCTCCGCCACGAGGTCGGAGAGCCTGGCGGCACCGTCGAGCATCGAGTACTCGCTGTGCACGTGCAGGTGGACGAAGGAGTCGGAATCCGACACGGAACCTCCGGTTCGTACGGTCTGCTGCGGGGTGGGGACAGCCTAACCGCGACCGGTGACGATCCCGAGCGTGTCGCGGAGGACACCGTGCGGTCGGCCGGTTCTGCTGGTCGTGTTCCCGGTCAGGCCGCGCGGATCCGGTCGAGCGCCTGCTGCAGGTCGTCCGGGTAGGACGCCTGGAACTCCACCCACTCCCCGGTCCGCGGGTGCGCGAAGCCGAGCCGGACGGCGTCGAGCCACTGCCGGGTGAGGCCGAGCTCGCCCGCCAGCACCGGGTCGGCGCCGTACATGGTGTCGCCGACCAGCGGGTGGCGTGTCGCGGCCATGTGCACGCGGATCTGGTGGGTGCGCCCGGTCTCCAGGTGCACCTCGAGCAGGGTCGCGGACCGGAACGCCTCGAGCGTCTCGTAGTGCGTGACGCTCGGCTTGCCGTCGGCGGTGACGGCGAACTTCCAGTCGCTCGACGGGTGCCGACCGATCGGGGCGTCGATCGTGCCGGACGTCGGGTCCGGGTGGCCCTGCGCGAGCGCGTGGTACACCTTCTCGACGGTCCGCTCCTTGAACGCCCGCTTCAGGTGCGTGTAGGCGAGTTCGGTCTTCGCGACGACCATCAGGCCCGACGTGCCGACGTCGAGGCGGTGCACGATGCCCGCACGTTCGGCGGCGCCGGAGGTCGCGATCGTGAAGCCCGCGGCGGCGAGCCCGCCGGGCACCGTCGGACCGTCCCAGCCCGGGGACGGATGTGCTGCCACGCCGATCGGCTTGTCGACGACGACGATGTCCTCGTCGTCGTGCACGACGGTCATGCCCGGGACGACGGCCGGGACGATGCGCGGCGGTTCCTTCGGGTGCCACTCCACCTCGAGCCAGGTGTCGGCGTGCAACCGGTCGGACTTGTCGACGACGACGCCGTCGACCCGGACACCGCCGGCCGCGACGACGTCCGCGGCGAAGGACCGGCTGAAGCCGAGGAGCTTCGCGATGGCGGTGTCGACACGCTCACCGGCGAGCCCGTCGGGCACGGGCAGACTGCGGGACTCGCTCATGCTGTCCGCGTCACGTCGCGTCGTGCCCGAGGGCGTCGTGCGTGCGACCGTCGTGCCGGCTGCCGTCGGGCCGGGAGGCCCGACCCGCGTCCGGCGCGTGCCCCGCGTCCGTCGTGTCGGTGGCGTCGGCCTGTGCCGCGGCCGTCCGGCGCGCCTGCTTCTCCGACACCGACCGCGTCCCGTCGAGGTTCACCCCGAACACCACGAGCAGCACGAACACCACCATGCTGATGCAGATGAACGAGTCCGCGACGTTGTAGATCGCGGGCATCATCCACGGCGTCGAGATGAAGTCGACGACGTGCCCGCGTCCGAAGCCGGGCTCCCGGAAGAGCCGGTCGGTCAGGTTGCCGAGTGCGCCGCCCAGGAGCATGCCGAGGACGAGTGCCCACCACATCGACCGGATCCGACGCGCGTACACGACGATCGCGACGACCACCGCGGCCGAGATGAGCGAGAACACCCACGTCATGTTGACCGCGAAGGAGAACGCGGCACCCGGATTGCGGACCGAGAGGAACTGCAGGGCGTCCCCGAGCACCGGGACGACGACGCCTTCCGGCAGCTCCGCGACGACGAGCGCCTTCGTGACCTGGTCGGCGGCCAGCACCACGACAGCGGCGAAGGCCAGTGCCGCGATCGCGCGTGCACTGACCTTCGCTCGTGGGACGGGTCGGTCCAACGTCAGTTGCCGAAGCCCTGCGCCGAGGCCGGGGCCGGCGCGAAGCCGGACTGCTCGGTGCTGGCCGACGAGTCGAGCTCGGCGAGCTGGCCCTGGATGTAGCTCTTGAGCTGCGCACGGTAGTCGCGCTCGAACGTGCGGAGCTCGTCGATCTTGCCCTCGAGCTGCGTGCGCTCCTGGTCGAGGACCGCGACACGCTGACGGTTCTGGTTCTCGGTCTCGGCGATGATCTGGCGCTGCTTCGCTTCGGCCTCGGAGACGAGGCGGGCGGCCTGCGCCTGGCCCTCGGCGATGAGGGCGTCACGCTTCTCGACACCTTCACGCACGTGCTCCTCGTGCAGACGACGAGCGAGCGTCAGGAGGTTCGTGGTGCCCTCGGTGTCCTCGTCCGGGTTGACCGTGGTGCTCGGTGCGGCGGCGGCGACCGGGGCGGGCTCCGGAGCAGCGGCGACCGGGGCCGGCTCGGGCGTCGGTGCCGGCGCGGGCTCGTCGTCCTTGGCGAGCGACGGCGCGGAGCCGGCGGACTCGAGGCGCTGGCGCAGCTCCTCGTTCTCCTGGTTCAGGCGACGCAGCTCGGCCACGATCTCGTCGAGGAAGTCGTCGACCTCGTCCTGGTCGTAGCCCTCGCGGAACTTGGTCGGCTGGAACCGCTTGTTGACTACGTCTTCCGGCGTCAAAGCCATTGCCGTCACCTCAATAGAACTGCTGAACGTGTGGAACCGGGGCCCTGCTGGCCGTCCGTGCTGAACCTACCAGCGGGACTCCCGGTGCGGATGTCCCGCCGGGGCGGGGCATCGATCCCGACCACCGTACACCGAGGGCGGGGCCGAACCGTGTCGGATCGCCGCGTGGCGCGTGTCGGACGGACCGGGATCAGACGAATCGGTAGGCCAGGGACTGGACCACGACGCGCAGGATGATGACGACGAGCATCACGATCGTCCACCCGAAGTCGAGCATCACCGGACCGAGTCGGAGCGGCGGCAGCACGCGGCGGACGGCCTTGATCGGCGGATCGGTCACCGTGTAGACGAACTCCGCGATGACGAGCAGCACGCGCTGCGGCCGCCAGCCGCGGTTGAACGACTGGACCAGGTCGAGGATGAAACGCCCCCACATGATGAAGAAGTAGAGCGTCAGGACCAGGGAGAGGATCGTGAAGATGAACACGTTTCGGCTCGCTCGTCTCGTGTGACCGGTACCGGAACGGGCCGGTCACGGGGCGGGTGGGCCTGGGTGCCGCGCGGTGTCCCGGGACCCGTCGGACCCCGGTACCGCACGGGCGGCTCAGGACTGGGCGAAGAAGTTCGCCTCGATGTCGGACTCTACCTCAGCCGGCTCGCCGCTCACTGCGATGTGCGCGGGCGACAGCAGGAAGACCTTGTTCGTGACGCGCTCGATCTTGCCGTAGAGACCGAGCGACAGGCCGCTCGCGAAGTCGATCATGCGACGGGCGTCCGTCTCGGTCATCTGCGAGAGGTTGATGATCACGGGGATGCCGTCGCGGAAGCTCTCGGCGATGGACTGGGCGTCCTTGTACTCGCGCGGGTGGACGGTGAGGATCTCGTTCATTTCCTGGACCGGGGTCGCCTTCTGTGCGGTCGTGTGCGAGCGGCGGAGCGGGGTGACCTGCGCGCCGCGCTGGGAGGTGTGCGTGGGCTTCACGGCGACGGCGGCCGGAGCCGACGCGGCCGGGGCTGCGGCCGTCGCGACCGCGGGGGCAGCGGCAGCGGGGGCGTCCTGCTGCGCCGCGGGGGTGGAGGACGGCTGGCGCGCCTGCGTCGGCGCAGCCTGCTGCTCGTCCTCGTACTCGAGTTCCTCGTCGGCGAGGCCGAGGTAGACCATCGTCTTCTTCAGGGGGTTGGCCATGGTTCCTCCGGGAAGTCCGTGCTCGTTGGTGCCCTGTGTCGAGGCTAGGGCGCGTCCGGCCGTTTCCCGGTGATTGCGGTCCCGATCCGCAGGTGTGTCGCGCCCTCGGCGATCGCCTCGGCGTGGTCGCCGCTCATGCCTGCCGAGATGTCGGTCGCGGTGGGCTCGATCGCGCGGACCCGCTCGGAGACCGCCCGGAGCCGGGCGAACGCGGCGCGGGGCTCCTCGTCGAGCGGGGCGACCGCCATCACGCCGCGCAGCCGCAGGGTCCCCGTCGCCAGGACCCGTTCCGCCAGGGCGTCGACGTCCTCGGGTGCGACACCGCCGCGTCCGGGATCGTCGGTCAGGTTCACCTGGACGAAACCGTCGAGCACGCGGGGGTCCGGTTCGGCGTCCGTCGGCGCGAAGGCGTCGACGACGCTCGCCCGGTCGAGCGACTGCACGACGTCGGCGTACCGTCGCGCCTGCCGGGCCTTCTTCGACTGCAGCTGTCCGATGAAGTGCCAGGTCAGGCCGAGGTCGGCGAGCTCGGCCGCCTTCGCCTGGGCCTCCTGGTGCCGGTTCTCCCCCACGTCGGTGACGCCGAGCGCGGCGAGCTCGCGGACCAGGGACGCCGGGTGGTACTTCGTGACGACGACGAGCGCCAGCTCGTCGACCGAGCGCCCGGCGGTCCGGGCCGCCTCGGCGATGCTGCCGCGGACGGACGCGAGCCGAGCCTCCAGTCCGGTGTCGGGTGGGAGGCTCGGCTCGCTCTGGTGCCCAGCGGTCACGATGCGCTCGTGCTCACGCGGGGCCGACTCACTTCAGGAAGTCGGGGACGTCGAGTTCGTCGTCGTCGTCGAAGGCCGGGTCGGCGGCGCGCTGCGCCGGCGGCTCGTGCTCCTGCGACGCCCAGGACGGGGTCGTGTGGCCGGAGTCCTCGATGCGGTTGGACGAACCGGTGGCGACGGGCACGGTGGCACCGGCGTCCGGGTCGACGTAGCTCGAGCGGCGCTCCTGGTGCTGCTGCGACGGCTCGCCGCCGTCGAAGCCGGCGGCGATGACGGTCACGCGGACCTCGTCGCCGAGGGTGTCGTCGATGACCGCACCGAAGATGATGTTCGCCTCGGGGTGGACGGCCTCCTGCACCAGGCGGGCGGCGTCGTTGATCTCGAAGATGCCGAGGTTCGAGCCACCCTGGATCGAGAGCAGCACACCGTGTGCGCCGTCGATCGAGGCCTCGAGCAGCGGCGACGCGACGGCGAGCTCGGCCGCCTTGATCGCCCGGTCCGCCCCGCGGGACGACCCGATGCCCATCAGGGCCGAGCCGGCACCCTGCATGACGCTCTTGACGTCCGCGAAGTCGAGGTTGATGAGACCCGGGGTCGTGATGAGGTCCGTGATGCCCTGGACACCGGCGAGGAGCACCTGGTCGGCCGTGGCGAACGCCTCGACCATGGAGATGCCGCGGTCGGAGATCTCGAGCAGACGGTCGTTCGGCACGACGATGAGCGTGTCGACCTCGTCCTTGAGGCTCGCGACGCCGTTCTCGGCCTGGGACTGGCGACGCTTGCCCTCGAAGCCGAACGGCTTCGTGACGACACCGATGGTGAGGGCGCCGATGGACTTCGCGATGCGGGCGACGACGGGGGCGCCACCGGTCCCGGTGCCACCACCCTCACCGGCGGTGACGAAGACCATGTCCGCACCGGCGAGGGCTTCCTCGATCTCCTCGGCGTGGTCCTCGGCGGCACGTCGGCCCACCTCGGGGTCGGCGCCGGCGCCGAGACCGCGGGTGATCTCGCGACCCACGTCGAGCTTGACGTCGGCGTCGCTCAGGAGCAGGGCCTGCGCGTCGGTGTTGATGGCGATGAACTCGACGCCGCGGAGGCCGAGTTCGATCATGCGGTTGACGGCGTTGACACCGCCGCCGCCGACACCGACCACCTTGATGACGGCGAGGTAGTTGTGGTTCGTGGTCACGTCTGTCCGGCCTCCGGTCAAAACCCTCAACCTGTGCTTGAAGTTCAGAGTTCTAGCTGCTACGAATGGTGCTGGTCCCGACGCTACGGGTGCCGTCCGCTCGGTGACGACCCGCCACGCCGCGTGTCGTCGATGCCGCCCGGCAATTGTCCGCCGCCGTCAGGACCGCGGTCGGATGATCCCGTTGTCGGGAGCCGACACGTCGAACTCGACCTCGGTGTCCGGCGACCGCTGCGCGTGGTCCGCCACGAGTGCCGCGAGCAGGTCGGCCTTCGCCACGGACTCGTCCGGGCTCCCCCACACCACGCTGGACCCGTCCCGCATGCTCAGGGTGACGTCGTCCGACGTCGAGGCGGCGATGCCCGAGACCTGCTTCCGGACGTCCGTCGGCATCGCCAGGACGACCTCCGTCATCGTCCGGAACACCGTCGAGCCGAGCTTCGCCCGACCGATGTCCGCCAGTGGCATGTCGTCCGGCCGCTTCGTCGACGACTGCACGACGATCCCGGCGGGGTCGACGAGGTCGAAGCCCTTCCCGGACTGCACCGCGACGACCGGGGTCCGCTCGGTGACCGTGACCACGAGGGTGTGCGGTGGTTCCTCCTCGGTCACGTAGCGCTCGATGAGCGGGAAGCCGGCGATCCGCTCCTGCACCTCGTCCAGGTCGATCCGGGCCAGGGGTGTGCCGATCTGCCCGGACAGCGCGGCCCGGACCTCGGCGGCGTCGACGCGGTCGGTGCCCTTCACCTCGATGGTCCGGAGGGCCATGAGCGGCGAGTACACGGCGACGAGCACGGACGCGACGAGGACGACGACGACACCGCCCGCCGCGAGCCACGCTGCACGTCGGTGTCGGCTCCGCCGCGTGAAGCGCCGGACCTCGGCCCGCTCGAGCAGCCGACGGCGCTTGCGGGCGACGCGGGCCTCTCGTGCGGTCTCCGCCGCACGGACGCGCGCGCCGATCGGGGTCGTCGAGGGGACGTGCGGCGCGACGTCCGGCGCGCCGGGGCCGTCGTGTCCGAGGTGACGGTCGTCGTCGGTCCCGCCGAGCGCGGCCGACCTGCCGGCCCGGTCCGTGCCGCTGTCCGGGGTCGTGCCGCTGTCCGGGGTCGTGCCGCTGTCCGGGGTCGTGCCGCTGTCCGGGGTCGTGCCGGCGGACGGGGCCCGGTCGGCGTCCGTCGCCACCCGGACGCGCGGACGGGAGGCCCGACCCGGTCGGGTGGTGCCCGTGTCGACCGGCCCGGTCGACCGCTCGTCCTCGGTGAGGTCCACCTCCGGCAGGTCCGGCAAGCCGGTCACGCGTCCGGCGGTGCCGTCCGCGTCGCGACCCACACCACGTTCGGCGCGCTCGTCCGCAGCCGGCGTGCGGGACGCGCGTCGGGCCTCCCGGGCGCCGTCCAACGCGGCTCGGAGACCCGCTGTCCGGGACGGACGCCGGGCTTCCCGCGCGCCGTCGGCAGGAGCGGCGGACCCGGCGTGGCGGTCGTCGAGCCCGGCGTGCTCGTCGAAGCCCTCGGGTCGCTTCACCGGCCCGCGGCCCCGGGTCCGGTCTGCAGTGCGGTGAGCACCTGCGGGATGATGCGGTAGACGTCCCCGCAGCTCAGGGTCATCACGATGTCGCCGTCCCGTGCCACGGCGGCGGCCCGTGCCGACGCCTCGGCCCAGTCCGGCAGGTAGTCCACACGGCTCTGGTCCGCGAAGCGCTCCTGCACCAGGGCGCCCGTGACACCGGGCTCCGGGTCCTCGCGGGCGCCGTACACGTCGAGGACGACGGTGTGGTCGGCGAGCTCCTCGTACACGCTGGCGAACTCCCCGGCCATCATCCGGGTGCGCGAGTACAGGTGCGGCTGGTGGATCGCGATGATCCGACCGTCGCCGACGACGTCGCGCGCGGCCCGGAGCGCCGCGGCGACCTCGGTCGGGTGGTGCGCGTAGTCGTCGTACACGGACACGCCGCGCTCGACGCCGTGCAGCTCGAAGCGACGCTCGGTGCCGCCGAACGCCTCGATGCCGCGCACCGCGTCCGCCGGGTCCACGCCGAGGCCGACGAGCACGGCGAACGCGCCGACCGCGTTCACCGCGTTGTGGCGACCGGGGACCCGCAGTGCCAGGTGGTACGAGGCGCCGCCCCAGCGGAGGTCCACGCCGACACCGGCACCCTCGTCGACGCGCTCGATCCGGACGTCGGCGTCCTCGGCCTCGCCGAAGGTGACGATCTCGGGAGCGTCCACGCGCTCCCGGAGGCCCGCTGTGACCCGCACCGCTCCGGCGTCGTCGCTCGACACGACGACCCGCTCCCGCGCCTTCGCCGCGAACTCGACGAACGCGTCGATGAAGGCCTGCTCGCTGCCGTAGTGGTCCAGGTGGTCGGGGTCGACGTTCGTGATGAGCGCGACGGCGACGTCGTAGAGCAGGAAGGAGCCGTCGGACTCGTCCGCCTCGACGACGAACAGGTCGCTGCTGCCCGGCGCCGAACTCGTGCCGAGGGACTGGATGACGCCGCCGTTCACGAAGCTCGGGTCGAGCCCGAGTTCGACGAGCGCCGTCACGACCATGCCCGTCGAGGTCGTCTTGCCGTGCGCCCCGGCGACCGCCACGAGGCGGTGCGAGGAGATCAGGGCGGCGAGGGCCTGCGAGCGGTGCAGGACCGGGAGCCCGCGGCGCTTCGCCTCGAGCAGTTCCGGGTTGTCCGGCCACAGCGCGCTCGTGACGACCACGGTGTCGGCGTCGCCCAGGTTGGCGGCGTCGTGCCCGATGCGGACGTCCGCACCGAGTTCGCGCATCCGGCCCGTCGTCGCGGTCTCGCGGGAGTCGCTCCCCGAGACCCGGTGGCCCGCGGCCAGGAACATCCGGGCGATGCCGCTCATGCCGGACCCGCCGATGCCGACGAAGTGCACCGTGCCGAGGTCGTCCGGGATCGGCTGGGTGAGGTCCGGCTTGATGGTCATGGTTCCTCCGTGGTGCTGGTGGTGCTGGTGCCGGTCGGTCGGCCGGTGCTGCTCCCGCGACGTCCGGCCGCGGCGGCGAGCACGAGTCCCGTCATGCGGTCCGCGCCGTCGCGGTGCCCGACGCTGCCGGCGCGGACGGCCATGTCGGCGATGCCGGCACGGTCCTCCAGGACGGTCAGGAGCTGCAACGTCACCCAGTCGGGCGTGAATTCCGCGTCGTCGACCAGCAGCGCTCCCCCGGCGGCGACGACGTCCCGCGCGTTGTGCCGCTGCTCGCCGTTGCCGACCGGGTACGGCACGAGCACACTCGGCAGGCCGACCGCCGTCAGCTCGCAGACCATGCCGGCACCGGAGCGCGAGACCACGAAGTCGGCCGCGGCGTACGCCAGGTCCATCCGGTCGCAGTACGGCAGCACGTGGTAGCCGTCCAGGTCGCTCGGCCCGATGTCGGACGCCGCGCCCACCACGTGCAGGATCTGCCAGCCGGCGCCGAGGATCGTCGCCGCGGCCCGGTGCACCGTGCGGTTGATGCTCCGGGCGCCCGAGGACCCGCCGGTGACGAGCAGCACGGGACGGTCCGGGTCGAGTCCGAACTCCGCGAACCCGGCGGCACGCTCGGCACGACGGTCCAGACGCTCGATCTCCCGGCGCAGGGGCATGCCGACGACCTGCGAGTGCGGCAACCGGGTGTTCGAGAACGTCACGCCGACGTGCGTGGTCAGCACCGCCGCCATCCGGTTCGCGAGCCCGGGCTTGGCGTTCTGCTCGTGCACGACGACGGGCGTCCCGGTGCGCTTCGCCGCCACGTACGCCGGGGCGGCCGCGTACCCGCCGACGCCGAGGACGACGGCGATCTCGCGCTCGCGGATGATGCGCTCGGTGTGGCGGACGGCGGACCAGAACGCGCCCGGGAACCGGAGTGCGGCGGCGTTCGGCTTCCGCGGGAAGGGCAGCCGCGGGATCGTGACGAGCTCGTACCCGCGCATCGGCACGAGCCGGGACTCCAGGCCCTCGGCGGTGCCGAGCACCAGGACCTCGTCCTCCGGCGACCGCTGGGTCAGCCGGTCGGCCACCGCGAGCAGCGGGTTGACGTGGCCGGCGGTCCCGCCGCCGGCGAAGAGGAAGCGGCTCACCGCAGGGCTCCGTTCTGCGTCCCGGGTGCCGGGACGGTGGTGCGTCCGGGCGCACCGCTCCGACCGGTACCGCCCGACCCGGTGCGGGCCGGCAGGTCACGGGCGAAGGACAGCACGACGCCGATCGCGACGAGGGTCATGATGAGGGCCGATCCACCGGCCGAGATGAGCGGGAGCGGGACGCCGAGCACCGGGAGCAGCCCCAGGACGACGGCGATGTTGACGAGCGCCTGCCCGATCACCCACGCCAGCACACCACCGGTGACGGTCCGCACGAACGGGTCCGGCGAGAGCCGGATGACCCGGATCATGCCGATCGCGAGCACCACGAACAGCGCGAGGACGACGACGGCGCCGATCAGGCCGAGCTCCTCGCCGACGATCGCGAAGATGTAGTCGTTGTCCGCCTCGGGCAGCCATGACCACTTCAGCTTCGAGTTGCCGAGCCCCACGCCGAACACCCCGCCGGACGCCAGCGCCCACATGCCGTGCACGGGCTGCCAGCACAGGTCCTGGGCCTGGTTCGAGTCGGTGCAGCCGGACAGCCACGCACTGATGCGCGTCTGGCGTGAGCTCGAGGCCATCGTGACGACCGGCAGCATCACCGCGATCGCGACGACGCCGACCGCGAGGTGTCGCAGCCGCACCCCACCGACGAAGAGACTGCCGAAGACCAGGATCATCATGATCATCGCGGTCCCCTGGTCCCCGCCGAGGAGCACCAGGCCGATGGACACCGCGGTCGCGAGCCCCACCGGGATGAAGACCTCCCGCCAGTCGTGCAGCTTCTCGCGCTTCCGGAAGAGCACGGCGCCGATGCCGAGCACGAGCGCGAGCTTGAGGAGTTCGGACGGCTGCGCGGTGAACGCACCGAGGCCGATCCAGTTCCGGTTGCCCTGGATGTCGATGCCCATGGGGGTGAACACGAGGAGCTGCAGGACGAGCCCGGCACCGAGGATGCGCATCGCCCACCGCCGCCAGAACTCGCCGGGGAACCGGCTCACGACGAGCATGAGCGGGACGCCGATGAGCGCGTACAGGCCCTGCTTCGCGAAGGCGCCGAAGAAGCCGTGCTTGTAGCGGTACTCCTCGACGCTCGACGACGACAGCACCATCACCACGCCGAAGACGACGAGGAAGAGCGTGACGCCGAGGATCGTGTAGAACGTCGTGGACTCGGCCACGAACACGTTCTTCACCGCGACGACGGCCCCGTTCGACCGGCGACGCGCACCGTCCACCCCGGCACCCACGCGCGCGGAGGCGGCCGCGCCCGCCGCGCCGGCGCGTGCTCGGGCGCTACGGCCGTTCGTCGGAAGATCCGTCGGTGTCGCCATCGGCGTCGCCTCCCAGGTGCTCGTGGACCGCAGCCGCGAAACGCTCGCCCCGGTCTGCGTAGGAACCGAACTGGTCGAACGACGCCGCCGCCGGGGCGAGGAGGACCGTGTCGCCCGGTCGCGCGACCGAAGCGGCATGCCGGACCGCCTCGGGCATGACCTGCTCAGTGTCCGTCGCTTCCACCTGCAGCACCGGGACCGTGGGCGCGTGTCGTGCGAATGCCTCGAGCACCGGAGCCCGGTCGGTCCCGATGACGACGACGGCGCGCACCCCGGGGCCGAACCGCTCGACGAGCCCGTCGATGTCCACGCCCTTGAACAGGCCGCCCACGATCCACACGACCGGGTCGAAGGCGGACAGGGACGCCGTCGCCGCGTGCGGGTTCGTCGCCTTCGAGTCGTCGACCCAGGCGATGCCGTCGGCGGTCGCGACCGACTCGGTGCGGTGGTGGTCGGCGCGGAAGGCCTGCACGGCGGCACGGACGGCACTCGGCTGCACGGCCGCGGCACGCGCCAGGGCGGCCGCCGCGAGCACGTTCGCGGTCATGTGCGGGCTGTCCAGGCCGGCGAGCTCCAGGTCCGCGACGGTCGCGAGCTCGAGCGCGCTGTTGCGGCGGTCCTCGGTGAAGGCGCGGTCGCAGAGCACGTCGTCCACGACGCCGACGTCCCCGGGCGCGGGGACGCCGAGCGAGAACCCGACGGCGCGGCACCCCTCGACCACGTCGGCCTCCTCGACCATGTGCCGGGTGACCTCGTCCGCCGTGTTGTACACGCACGCCATCACGGTGCGCTCGTAGACCTTGGCCTTCGCGGCCCGGTAGGCCTCCGCCGACCCGTGCCACTCCAGGTGGTCGTCGGCGATGTTCAGGCACGCCGACGCGAGCGGGACCACGGCGCCGGGCCCGGTGGTCGGCATGTAGTGGAGCTGGTGGCTGGAGAGCTCGACGACGAGCACGTCGAAGCCCTCCGGGTCCCGCACGACGTCGAGCACCGGCACCCCGATGTTCCCGCAGGCGACGGCACGGAGTCCCCCGGCGGCGTACATCGCCGTCGCGAGCTGCGTCGTCGTGGTCTTGCCGTTCGTGCCGGTGATCGTCACCCAGGGCGCGGCGACCGGCCCCTTCACGACCTTGTCGCGCACGCGCCAGGCGAGCTCGATGTCGCCCCACACGGTGCTGTTCGCCACAGCCCAGGCGACGGTGGGGTTGTGCGGCGGGAGCCCGGGCGACACGACGACCAGGTCCGGGGCGTGCTCGACGAGCGCCGCGGGCACGGTGTCGAGCGGCGTCTGCACGAACCGCGCCCCGATGACGTCGAGCAGCTCGACGCTGTCGGCGGGAGCGTCGGTCGAGTAGACGACGACCTCGCTGCCGAGCTCCGCGAGCGTGTCGGCGACCGAGAACCCCGTCGAGCCGAGGCCGAGCACCGCCACCCGCAGGCCCTTCCAGCCTCCGGCGTACCAGCTGTCGAGACCGTTCAGGCGTTCGCTCATTGGACTCGTGCGATCCATTCCAGGTAGAACAGTCCGACCCCGGCCGCGACGCAGAGCCCCGCGATGATCCAGAACCGGACGACGACGGTCACCTCGGCCCAGCCCTTGAGCTCGAAGTGGTGGTGCAGGGGGCTCATCCGGAAGATGCGCTTGCCGTGCGTGATCTTGAAGTACGCGCGCTGCAGGATGACGGACCCGGTGACGATGAAGAACAGGCCGCCGATGAGGATGAGCAGGAGCTCGGTGCGGCTGAGGATCGCGAGCCCGGCGAGGGCACCGCCGAGGCCGAGCGACCCGGTGTCACCGAGGAAGATCTGCGCCGGCGAGGTGTTGTACCAGAGGAAGCCGATGAGGCCACCGCAGACCGCCGCCGCGACGACGGCGAGGTCGAGCGGGTCCGTCACCGTGTAGCAGGCGTGCCGGGTGCTCTCGTCGATCCGGGCACCGCCGCAGATCTGGTTCGACTGCCAGAAGCCGATGATGACGTACGAGCCGATGGCGAGGATGCTCGACCCGGTCGCGAGCCCGTCGAGCCCGTCCGCGACGTTGACGCCGTTCGAGGTCGAGACCGTGAGCAGCACGATCCAGGCCAGGAACAGGACGGTGCCGATGACCGTGCCGAGCGCCATGAAGTCGAGCCACGGGACGTCGCGGATCGCGGAGATCATCGTCGACGCCGGCGGCTTCCCGTTGCCGGTCGGGACCACCAGGGCGATCGTCGCGAAGACGACCCCGACGATGACCTGGCCGAGGACCTTGGCCCAACCGCCGAGCCCCAGGCTGCGCTGGCGGCGCACCTTGAGGAAGTCGTCGACGAAGCCGACCACGCCGAGCCCCACCATGAGGAACAGCACGAGCAGCCCGGACAGCGTCACCGGGTCGCGCCCGGCGAGGTGCCCGACGAAGTACCCGATCACGGCACCCAGGATGAGGACGATGCCGCCCATGGTCGCGGTGCCGCGCTTGGTGTGGTGCGACTGCGGACCG
Organism: Curtobacterium sp. MCBD17_008; assembly: GCF_003234475.1. Lineage (NCBI taxonomy): Bacteria > Bacillati > Actinomycetota > Actinomycetes > Micrococcales > Microbacteriaceae > Curtobacterium > Curtobacterium sp. MCBD17_008. The sequence continues at coordinate 132,635 of NZ_QKTK01000007.1, forward strand.
TCGTCACGGATGAACTGCCCCCACCCGAGCCGGTGGAACAGCTTGATGAACAGCGGCGTGAGCAGCAGTGTGAACACCAGCGACACGGCGCCGGCGACGAGGAGCGCGATCATTCGGGGACACCTCCGAGGCGGTCGCCGACGAACCGCAGCCCGGCCGACTTCGAGGACTTGACCAGGACGACGTCACCCGGACGCACGATCTCCTGGAGGGCACGGACGGCGTCGTCGACGTCCTCGATGAACACGGACTCGCCGTCCCACGACCCCTCGAGGGTGGCGGCCTGGTGCAGGGCCATCGCGCCGCGGCCGACGACCACGAGCTGTCCGATGCCGAGCCGCACCACGAGACGACCGATCCGGTCGTGCTCCTCGACGGAGTACTCGCCGAGTTCGGCCATCTCGCCGAGGACGGCGACGGTGCGCTCCCCCGGACGGGCGACCTGCGCGAGCGTGCGGAGCGCGGCCGCGGTGGAGTCGGGCGACGCGTTGTAGGCGTCGTTGATCACGGTGACGCCGTCCGGCCCCTGCAGGAGCTCCATGCGCCACCGCTCGGCGCGCGTCATCGATGCGAGCGCGGCGGCGCCCTCGGCCAGCGGCACGCCCCACAGGTGCGCGACGGACAGCGCCGCGGCGGCGTTCATGGCGTGGTGCTCGCCGAGGATGGCGAGACGGACGTCGACGGTCTCGGGGGACCCGGACGGGCCTCCCGGCACGGCGTCCGCCGACTCGACGGGAGGCGCGGTGAGCGTGAACCGGGTGCCGTCGCGGTCCGTCGTGACACCACCGATGCGGTAGTCGGCACCGGCGGAGGTGCCGAAGCCGACGACGCGTGCCGCTGTGCGCCCGCGCATCCGTGCGACGCGGTCGTCGTCGACGTTGAGGAGGGCCGTGGCCGTGGCCGGCAGGTCGGTGACCATCTCCGACTTGGCGCGCTCGGTCGCGTCGATCCCGCCGAACTCACCGGCGTGCGCGAGGCCGACCTTGAGGACGACACCGACGTCCGGCTCCGCGATGCGGACGAGTTTCGCGATGTGGCCGATACCGCTCGCGCCCATCTCGACCACGAGGAACCGGGTGTCGGCGGTGATGCGGAGCATCGAGACCGGTGCGCCGACGTGGTTGTTGAACGAGCCCTCGGGCGCGACCGTCTCGCCGACGCGCGACAGGATCGTGCGGAGCATGTTCTTCGTGCTCGTCTTGCCGTTCGAGCCCGTGATGCCGACGACGCGCAGGGCACCGGCGGCACGGACGCGGGCGACGACCTCGTGGGCGAGGGCCGCCAGGGCGGCGTAGCCGTCGGCGACGACGATCTGCGCGGTCGGGGCGTCGTCCGGCAGGTCGACGGCGCGTTCGGTGACGACGAGCGCTGCGCCGGCGTCGGCGGCGGCCGGGACGAAGCGGTGCCCGTCGGTCTCCTCGCCGAGCAGGGCGAAGAAGACGCTGCCGGACGCGACCAGACGCGAGTCCGTCTCGACGGAACCGGTGACGGTCGTGTCGGCGGCACCGCGGACGAGCTCGCCGTCGACCGCTGCGGCGATCTCGGCGAGGGTCAGCGCGATCATCGAGCGTCCTCCGTCGGACCGGCGTTCGGTTCCCAACCGGCTTCGCGGAGCGCGGCGCGGGCTTCGTCGCGCGCCGAGTACGGCGTGCGGACGCCCTGGATGTCCCGGTAGTCCTGGTGCCCGGGGCCGGCCCAGAGGATCGAGTCGCCCTCCCCGACGAGCGCGACCGCGGCACGGATCGCCGCCTCGGGCGGGCTGACCTCGTGGATCTCGTGGTCCGGGTAAGCGGCACGGGCGGCGTCGACCAGGGTCTTCCGGATCGAGGCGGCGTCCTCGAAGCGCGGGTGGTGGTCGGTGACGACGAGGACGTCGGAGCCCTCCGCCGCGACGCGGGCCATGTCGGCGCGCTTCGTGGTGTCGCGGTCCCCGTCGGCGCCGAAGAGCATGACGACCTTGCCGGGGGTGAACTGCCGGACCGCCGCCAGGGTGTTGAGGAACGCGTCCGGGCTGTGCCCGAAGTCGACGTAGACGCTCGGACCGGTGTCGCCCGAGACGCGCTCGGTCCGGCCGGGCAGGTAGCACTCGATGGCGCTCACCACGGTGCCGTCGGTCTCGTCCGGGTAGCGGCGGTGGTTCGTCTCGAGCGCCTGCGCGATCGCACCGAGCTCGAACCCGCCCTCCACGAGCATGACGATCGCCAGTGCGGCGTTCGCGGCCATGTGCCAGCCGATGAGCGGCACGCGGGTGGTGAGCTCGCGGCCCTCCGGTCCGGTCAGGCGGAACTCGGTGTAGGCCGCGTGCGCCTCGACGATGTCGACGTGCCACTCGGCCTCGACGTCCGGGTGCACCGTGATGGTCGTCACGGGGATGCGGGAGTCCTGCACGACCCGGTGGCCCCAGTCGGTGTCGAGTGAGACGACACCGCGGCGGCCGTGCTCCGGCTGGAACAGCGGCAGCTTCGCCTGGAAGTACTCCTCCATGTCGGCGTAGTCGTCGAGGTGGTCGTGGCTGAGGTTCGTGAAGGCGACGACGTCGAACACGATGCCGTCGACCCGGTGCCGGCTGAGGGCCTGGGCACTGACCTCGACGGCCACCGCGCGCACCTCGCTCTCCCGCATCCGGGCGAGGAGCGCGTGCATCTCGCTGGCCTCCGGGGTGGTGAGCCGGCTCGTCACGCTGAGCGACCCGATGTGGCGCTCGGCGGTGGAGCTCAGCCCGGTGACCAGACCGAGCTGCTTGAGGACGCCTTCGAGGATGTACGACGTGCTCGTCTTGCCGTTCGTCCCGGTGACGGCGAAGAGCTGCGGCAACTCGGCCTCGTCGGGGTTCGTGCGGTAGACCCACGCCGACACGTCGCCGAGCGCGGCCCGGGGGTCCTCGACCTCGAGCACCGGCAGCCCGGAGGCTTCGGCGATCGCGACACCGGCGGCGTCGGTGAGCACGGCGACGGCACCACGCTCGGCAGCGTCCGTGGCGAACTCGGCACCGTGGCGGTTCGCCCCGTGCACGCCGACGAACAGGTCACCGGGCTGCACCTCGGCGGCGCTCAGGGTGACGCCGGTCGTCTCGACGCCGTCGAGCGATCCGACGACGCGGAGCCCGAAGGCGTTCGCGAGTTCGGCGACCGGCCGCGGGGTCGGGTGTTCGGGCCGGAGGACCGGGGGGATCCGTGCTGACAAGTGCTCCTTCTTCCTCACCACGTGGACAGTGCGGCTACCAGGTGGACGGGTAGGTCCGCGCCTCTGTCGTGGAGGGGGCGACTCGGTACTTCTCGAGCACCTGGGACATGAGTGTGCGGAACGCCGGAGCCGCTCCGCTCGACCACTTGGTGGTCTGCGGCTTCGTGAACGTCACCGTGACAACATACTGGGGGTCCTCGGCGGGTGCCATTCCGGCCACCGAGATCACGCGCTCCGCGCCGTAGCCCTTCGCGCCGTCCGCGACCTCGGCCGTGCCGGTCTTCGCGGCGATGTTGTAGCCGGAGATCGGCTTCATGCCGACGAGTGTGCCGCCGGTGACGACGCTCTGCAGCATGTCGACCGTCTGCGACGCCGCCTGCTCGGAGACGACCCGCTTCTCCTGCACGTCGGGCGCGTCGATCGTCCTGCCGTCCGCGGTCTCGCAGCCCTTCACCATGTGGAGCGGGATCCGGACGCCGTCGTTGGCGAGGGTCTGGTAGACGCTCGACACCTGCATGGCGGTCGTGACGATGCCCTGTCCGAACATGGAGTTGATGTCGGTCTGCTGGTCCCACTGCGGGCTCGCGCCGTAGTCCATCGTCGGCTGGCCCGGGTAGTCGATCGCGGGCTCAGGCTCGAAGAGGCCGAAGTCGCGCATGACGTCGTACCGCTGCTGGGTCGACAGCTTCGCGCCGAGGTCGGTGATCCCGACGTTCGAGGAGTCGCGGAGGATGCCGGTGAGCGTCAGGTTCTCGGTCGGGTGGAACTCGGAGTCGTGGATGGTGCCGCCCCACGGGAACGTCCTGGAGTACGGCACCACGGCCTGCGTCGTCGGGGTCGCGAGCCCCTTGTCGATGAGCGCGGCGGCGATCGCGGCCTTGATCGTGGAGCCGGGCTCGTAAGCCGCGGTGAGGGCGCGCGAGCCGTACGCACCGGGGTCGGTCGTCGCGTCGACGTCGTTCGGGTCGACCGTCGGGTAGTCCGCGACGGCGAGCACCTCGCCCGTCTTCGCGTTGACGACGGTGGCGGTCGCCGACTCCGCCTTGAGCTGCTGCGCGGCGTCGGCGATGTCCTGTGACGCCATGTACTGCAGGTCGCTGTCGATGGTGGTGACGAGCGTGCCGCCGTCCTTGGCCCGCTTCTTCGTCACGGTGCTGCCCGGGAGCTGCACCCCGTCCTCGCCGCGCTCGTACGTCTCGGAGCCGTTCGTGCCGGCGAGGCACTTCTGGTACGCGAGCTCGAGGCCGGCCTGGGCGCCGTCCGTCCCCATGAAGCCGGTGATGTTGCCCGTCGCCGCGGCGGTCGGGTACGTCCGCGAAGCCTGCTGCTCCTTGTAGACCCAGGGGATGCCGAGCGCGGTGACCGCCTCGTAGTGCTTCACGTCGATGCCCTTGACCAGGTAGGCGAAGTCCGACCCCGGGTCGGCCGCGATGGCCGCCTGCATCTCGGCGACGTCGCCGCCCGACGCCTGCGCGACGGCGGCGAGTGCCTGCTCGACGGTGACGTCCTTGACGCGGCTGCCGCCGAGCTTCCCCTCGAACCCCTTGACCAACCGGGGCGAGGTCGTGATGTTGTACCGGACGACGCTCTCGGCGAGTGCGGTGCCGTCACGGTCGACGATCGAGCCCCGCGTGCCGTACAGGGTCACGGGGATGCTGCGCTTCGACTCGGCCGCCTTCGTGAGTTCCGCGGCCTGCACGACCTGGATGTCGACGAGGCGGACCACGAACACCGCCACGAGCGCGATGACGGCGAGCATCACGACGCTGTAGCGGAGGCGGCGGGAGCGGAGGGTCTTCGTCACGAGCGGCCTTTCCGGGATGGAGCTGCGCCCCGGGTCACCGGGTCGTGGGTGCCTGGAGCTGGTTCGGGTCGGACTCTACGGAGGACCCCGCGGAACCCTCGTCCGACGCGCTGGCCGCGCCGGTGTTCCCAGCGTCGGCGGCCGGTGCCGGAGCGGCGGCGGCCGGTGCCGGAGCGGCGGCGGCCGGAGCGGCAGGGGCCTGGCTGCTGGCCGCCGGTGCCGTGTCCGAGGCGCCGGTCTCCTTGCTCGTGACGGTGTCCCCGGCCTGGGCTGCGAGGGGGACGTCACCGAGCAGGGCGTTCGGGACCTGGTTCGCGGTGTTCCCCGTCGCTTCCTCCGGGGTCGCGGGCTTCGGCGTGCCGTACACCGTCCCCGTCTTCGGGTCGAGGTAGACCGGCGTCGAGTTCGCGATCATCCCGAGGGCCTGCGCGTTCCGGGCCAGGTTCTGCGGCGACTCGAGCACCTTGAGGTCCTCGGACAGGGACGCCTGGGTCCGCGTCAGCCCGGTCTGCTCGCTCTTCAGGGAGCTGAGTGTGTAGGCGCCCTGGCTGAGCGCCATGCTGATCCCGAGCTGCGCGAGGAGCAGGACGCCGAGCGCCGCGATGGCCACCACGGCGTAGGCCACCCGGGGGCGGGCACGCCGCTGCGCCTTCGTCGGGGTGACCTCGACGAGCTCCGGGCGGCGGTCGCGGTCCGGGCGCGGGGCACGCGACGGGGCGACGACAGGGTCGACGAGTGCGAGGTTCGTGCTCATGTCACTTCCGGATCCGCTCGGCCGCGCGCAGGCGCACGGGGGTGGCTCGGGGGTTGGCGGCGCGTTCCGCCTCGTCGGCCTGTTCCGCGCCCTTGACGACGAGGGTGAAGGTCGGCGCGTGCTCGGGGAGCTCCACCGGCAGGTCGGCCGGTGCGCTCGAGGTCGTGCGCTCGACGAGGGCCCGCTTCACGATGCGGTCCTCGAGGGACTGGTAGGACTCGACGACCAGGCGGCCGCCGACCCGGATGCGGTCGAGCGCGGCGGGGATCGCGCGCTCGAGGACGCTCAGTTCGGTGTTGACCTCGATTCGCAGCGCCTGGAAGACGCGCTTGGCCGGGTGCCCCTGGCGCTGGATCGCGACGGGGGTGGCGTCGTGGAGCACCTGCACGAGGTCGCCGGACATCGTGAAGGGCGTGGTCGCCCGGCGTTCGACGATCGCCTTGGCGTAGCGGCCGGCGAGCTTCTCCTCGCCGTAGCGCTGGAAGATCCGCCGGAGTTCGCGCTCGTCGTACTCGGCGAGGACCTCGGCCGCGGTGATGCCCTGCGTCCGGTCCATCCGCATGTCGAGCGGCGCGTCCTGGCTGTAGGCGAAGCCGCGCTCGGCCCGGTCGAGCTGGAGTGACGAGACGCCGAGGTCGAACAGGACCCCGTCGACCTCCGCGATGCCGAGCCCGTCGAGGGCGGCCGGGAGTTCGTCGTACACGGTGTGCACCAGGTGCACACGGTCGCCGAAACGAGCCAACCGCTCCCCCGCGATGCCGAGTGCGTCGGTGTCGCGGTCGAGGCCGACCAGGGTCAGGTCGGGGAACCGCTCGAGGAGGCCCGCCGAGTGTCCGCCCATGCCGAGCGTGGCATCGACGACGACCTTGCCCGGACCCTCGAGGGTCGGGGTGAAGAGGTCGACGATGCGCTCGAGCATGACGGGGGTGTGCGGGAACCGTTCGGGTGTGCTCATCTGCGCCCCTGCCCTCCTGGGCCGCGGGTCCGGATCCCCATCCATGCGACCTGACACCGGGGAAGGTGTGTCAGGGCTTCACGGCTGGGAGTCCCGATCCACGGATCAGAAGATGCCCGGGATCACCTCCTCGTCGTTCTTGGCGAAGGCCTCTTCGGCCTCGGCGTAGTAGGCCTCCCATGCGCTGGTCGACCAGATCTCGGCACGGTCACCGCTGCCGATGACCGTCAGGTCCCGCTCGAGCCCCGCGTACTCGCGGAGGTTCTGCGGGATCGTGACGCGGTTCTGCTTGTCGGGCTGCTCCGCGCTCGCTCCGGAGAGGAACAGGCGCATGTAGTCACGGGTGCGCTTCGACGTCATCGGTGCCTGGCGGATCCGTTCGTGGAGTTCCTCGAAGGTCCTGGCACTGAAGACGACCACGCACCGCTCCTGGCCGCGGGTCATGACGAGTCCCCCGGACAGTTCGTCCCGGAACTTGGCGGGGAGGATCACGCGACCCTTCTCGTCGAGCTTCGGGGCATGGGTACCGAGCAGCACGTCGGGGCCTCCCCTCAGCTCCACTCGTCGTCGTCATCCCCCACGGTACTCCACTTCCCTCCACTCCGCTGTGCAAACGCCCCACTCGGGTGCCCCGGCACCCCTACTGGGGGTCTCCAGCGTGCGCCGACCACGCCCACGACCCCGGATCTGCGCGGATCGTGGCGTGACGGCCGCCGGTGGAGCGGAGTGGAGGGGAATCCGCGGGCCGAGGGCGCCGAGACCGCCCGGAGGGCACAGAAAAACGGGGCCGGCCTCGGAAGGCCGACCCCGTGGAGGGATGTGGAGGAGCTAGTCCTGCTGGTTGCGCTTGTCCCAGCGCTCGTTCATCCGGTCGATGAAGGAGCCGCCGGATGAACCCCGTGCGGGACGGGCCCCACCGCGGGCTCCTGGTCCGGACGACGCGGTCCGGGTCGGGCGAGCGGTCGGGGTACGACCACCGGGGCGCAGGGCGAAGAGGACCCCGCCGAGCATGACGACGAAGCCCAGCACGCCGATCAGGGGCTGCTTGATGACCAGGCCCAGCACGATCACCCCGACGCCGACGAGGCCGATCAGGACGCCGATCGTGATCGCGGTGTACGTCGGACGGCCCTGGCGGCGACTGACGCGCGCCACGAAGTCGGAGTCGTTCTGGTAGAGGCTCCGCTCCATCTCTTCGAGGAGTCGTTGCTCTTGCTCCGAGAGCGGCATCTTGGTTCCCTCTTGTTCCTGGGATCGACGCGGTGGAAGGGGTGGATCGATCTTACGACCGGGCCACCCACTAAGGTAAGGACCGTGGCTGAGAGTACGCGATTAGTGGACCTCGTCTCGGCGCGGATCGATCGGGCTCTCGACGAGCAGCGCGACCGCCTCGCGGCGATCAGTCCGGACCTGCTCCCCTTCGACTCGTTCGCGCGTGACCTGCTCGCCGGCGGCAAGCGCTTCCGCGCCCTGTTCTGCTACTGGGGCTGGCAGTCCGTCGCCGGACGCTCCGGCTCGTTCGACCCGCTGTCCGAGGGGTCCCGCCAGACGACCGCAGAGGCCGTCGTCACCGCCGCCGCCGCGCTCGAGGTCTTCCACGCCGCGGCCCTCGTGCACGACGACATCATGGACCGATCGGACACCCGTCGCGGTCGTCCCGCTGCCCACCGCCGGTACGAGTCGCTCCACGCCGAGTCCGGCTGGGTCGGAGACCGCACGCTCTACGGCACGAACGCGGCCCTGCTGCTCGGGGACCTGTTGCTCTCGCTGAGCGACGCCGTGTTCGACGAGGCCCTCGCCCTCCTCGACCCCGTCCGGGCGCGCATCGTGCGGCAGGAGTTCCACGCGATGCGGCTCGAGGTCACCGCCGGGCAGTACCTCGACATCCACGAGGAGACCGCCTGGCCGACCGTGGACGACGCCGAACAGCTCGTCCGCGCGCAGCGGGTGATCGTCTTCAAGTCCGCCAAGTACTCGGTGGAGGCACCGCTGCTCATCGGAGCGCTCATCGCCGGCGCGAGTGCGAACCAGCTCGACGGCCTGCGGTCCTTCGGTCTCCCCCTCGGCGTGGCCTACCAGCTGCGCGACGACATGCTCGGGGTCTTCGGTGACCCCGAGGTGACCGGCAAGCCCGCCGGCGACGACCTCCGCGAGGGCAAGCGCACCGTCCTCGTCGCCACCGCCCGCAAGGCCCTGCCGGTCGGTGCACGGCAGCTGCTCGACGAGCTCCTCGGTGACCCGGACCTCGACGACGACCAGGTGCAGATGCTCCGCGCGACGCTCACCGAGTCCGGTGCGGTCAGCGCTGTCGAACGCTCGATCGACCGGCACGTCCAGCGCGCCAAGGCCGCCCTCGACGCCGCACCGCTCACCCCTTCGGCGCGCGACCAGCTCGCGGCCCTCGCCGACACCGTCAGCAACCGCTCCGCCTGACCGGCGCGCGCGGCACCGCAGACCGACGGGAGGCCTGGGTACCAGCTGGTACCCAGGCCTCCCGTCCGTCGGGCGGTCGCGTCTAGAGCAGTGCCTGGGCCGCGCGGCGCACTTCCGCCTTGCGGTTGGCGCGCAGGGCGGCGACGGGCGTCGTCCCCATCGCGTCGTCGTGCGTCAGCATCCACCGCACGGCCTCGTCGTCGGTGAGCCCGTTGTCGCCGAGGACGATGAGGGTGCCGCGCAACGCGGGCAGCGGCTCGGTGCCGTCGAGGAACTCGACGGGGACGCGGAGCACGCCGTCGACGCGGGCGGGGAGCAGCGTGCGCTCCTCGAACAGACGGTGGACACGGCCGGGGCTCACCCCCAGCAGGTCGACCAGGTCGGGCACGGTCAACCAGCGTTCGGACAGGGCGTCGTCTCCGGGAAGGGCACTCACGGGGACCATCGTGCCAGAGCCGGGCGGGCTCGCGCAGCACACCACGGCGGCGGGCAGCGTCGTGTCGGGCGGCCGATTCCCCGCTGAGTCACAGCAGTCACACCCGCATCACCCGACTCTCTGGTTGACTTGGCACCATCGGCGTGTCAGCGTGTGGTCACCTGTGCGTGACGCGCGCGCACGGCCGCCAGAGCCACCCCGTGCCGACGACGTGCGGAGACAGGAGAACGACCGTGGACAGGGACACGACCGCAGACGAGGCAGCGCGCCGCATCCGCTCCGCCCGCTTCGCCACCATGCCGATCGTCCTGGCCGGCACGATCGCCGTGACCGCCGGGCTGACCGGACCGATCGCGCACGCCGAGCAGCGCCACGACGACGACACCGGGAAGCGTCACGTCGACGCAGACCGGGACGTCCACGTGGACCGGGACCTCGGGTCACGCCCGGTGTTCGCCACGGCCGTGGCGCGCCCCGCGACGCCGGTCGCCTCCACCGTCGCCGCGACGCGCACCGCCGCGCCGACGACGTACACGGTGCAGCAGGGCGACACCGTCTCCGGCATCGCGGCCCGGTACGGCCTCTCCGCGCAGGAGATCCTCGTCCGCAACGGCCTCGGCTGGAACACGATCATCCACGCCGGGCAGACGCTCCGCCTCGCATCGACCCCGGTCGGCGCCGCGCAGTCCACGGCGTCCGGCACCGCGAGCTACCACGTCAAGCAGGGCGACACCGTCTCGGGGATCGCCGCCAAGGTCGGCGTCTCGACCGCCGCGCTCCTCACAGCGAACGAGCTGTCCCAGCGCAGCGTCATCTACCCGGGCCAGACCCTCCGCGTCCCCGCCGGCACCGCGAGCGTGACGAAGACCGCGACCACCGCCGGGCCCGTGGCACCGTCCGCCGGCCCGACCACGTCGTCGGCCGTCGTCCGCGGCGGCTCGGTCACGATCGGTGACGGCGACACCATCGCATCGGTCGCGACGACCCACGGTGTGTCCGTCGCGTCCCTGCTCGCCGCGAACGGCCTGACCTACACGAGCACGATCTACGCCGGCGGCACCCTGGTCCTCCCGACGAGCGGGCCGTCCCTGTCCAGCGAACAGCGCGCGAACGCGGCGACCATCGTCCGCGTCGGCCGGTCGCTCGGGGTGCCCGACCGCGGGCTCGTCATCGCGCTGGCGACGGCGATGCAGGAGTCGAGCCTCCGCAACCTCGCGCACGGCGACCGCGACTCGGTCGGGCTGTTCCAGCAGCGGCCGAGCCAGGGCTGGGGGACGCCCGCGCAGCTCCAGGACACCGTGTACGCCTCGGAGCTGTTCTTCGGCGGCTCGCGGAACCCCAACCCGGGCGTCACCCGGGGGCTCCTCGACGTCCCCGGCTGGTCGTCGATGAGCGTCACCGAGGCCGCCCAGGCCGTCCAGCTGTCCGCGTACCCGAAGGCCTACGCCCAGTGGGAGCAGTCGGCGGCCGCCTGGCTGCGCTCGCTCTGAGCCGGTCGTCCCCGGCCTGACCCCGACCCCCGGGTCATCCCTCCGGTCGAGATCGTGTAACGACCGGTGCGCCGGTGTGCTCGTCCGGTGCACCGCTTCGTAGAATGCCGCAGATGACCACGAACGCCGCCACGGACCCGATGATCGGTCGCATGATCGATCAGCGGTACCGCGTCCGCTCCCGCATCGCGCGGGGCGGCATGGCGACCGTGTACCTCGCCACCGACGTCCGCCTCGAGCGCCGCGTCGCCGTCAAGATCATGCACGGCCACCTCGCGGACGACCAGGCCTTCCGGGAGCGGTTCATCCAGGAGGCCCGTTCGGCCGCCCGCCTCTCCCACCCCAACCTCGTCGGCGTCTACGACCAGGGTGCGGAGGACGACTGCGTCTACATCGTCATGGAGTACATCCCGGGCATCACGCTCCGCGACCTCCTGCAGGAGCACCGCGCCCTCACGCCGGAGCAGGCGACCGACATCCTCCGGGCCGTCCTCGCCGGGCTGGCGTCCGCGCACCGCGCCGGGATCGTGCACCGCGACCTGAAGCCCGAGAACGTGCTGCTCGCCGACGACGGCCGGATCAAGCTCGGCGACTTCGGGCTCGCCCGCGCCACCACCGCGAACACGGCCACGGGTGCGGCTCTGCTCGGGACCATCGCGTACCTCTCCCCCGAACTCGTCACCCGTGGCGCCGCGGACTCGCGGAGCGACATCTACGCGCTCGGCATCATGCTCTACGAGATGCTCACCGGCGAGCAGCCCTACAAGGGCGAGCAGCCGATGCAGATCGCCTACCAGCACGCCAACGGCACCGTCCCGGCGCCGAGCGCCGCGCTGCCCGGCGTCCCGGCGGAGCTCGACGACCTCGTCGCCTGGGCCACCGCGCGGGACCCCCGCGACCGACCCCGTGACGCCCGCGAGATGCTCGACCACATGGCCGGCGGGCAGCAGCGCGCCACCGGTCAGTACCGGACGGCCGTCCTCCGCCCCGAGAACGCGACCGCGATCCTCCCGTCGGGTGGCAGCGCCGGCGCAGCGACCTCCGGCGACGACGTCGAGGACGCGAGCGAACACGACACCACGGTGCTCGACCGCCGCGGGACGCAGGAGACCCCGCCGCGTCGGCCCGGCGGCCGATCGGCACCCGGGCCGCGACGGACCGGCACCGTCACCGCCGCGCTCTCCCCCGCCGGGCAGCGGCTCGCGGACAAGTCCGTCAAGCGGCGGAAGCGCGGGTGGATCGCCCTCGTGGTCGTGGTCGTCCTCGCGCTCGTCGGCGCGGGCATCGCCGCGTGGTACGGCCCCGGCCCCGGCGGCAACGTCCGGATCCCCGCGGTCGCCGGCAAGACCGTCCAGCAGGTGCGCCAGAGCCTCGAGTCGACCGGCCTGCGTGCCGCGGCCGCGACGACCAGCCGTCCCGACCTGTCCGTCGAGGCCGGCCTGGTCACCGCGACCCAGCCGCCCACGGACCGCGAGGTCCGGAAGGGCACGGCGGTCCGCATCGTCGTCTCGAGCGGCCCCCGCATGATCGCCCTCCCGGCGATCGTCGGTCAGTCCGTCTCCACCGCGCAGGCCGCCCTGGACGACGACTTCCGGCTGCAGGACCCGCGGTACGAGTTCTCCGCCGACGTCCCCGCCGACACCGTGATCGCCGCGACCGGCCGGGACGGCTCCGGCGCCGTCGACCTGACCACGGTCGAGCGCTACCCCGAACGCGGACCCGTGACCCTGACCGTCTCACTCGGAGCCGTCCCGGACGTCACCGGGAAGACCGTCGACGACGCCAGGGCCGCCCTCGCCGCCGTCGGCCTGGAGCTCGGTGCCCAGACGCAGCAGTACAGCGAGGACGTCCCGACCGGCCAGGTCATGTCCGCGACGGTGACCGACGACCCGGCGGTGAAGGGCTCGGCCGTGGACGTCGTCGTCTCGCAGGGACCGGCGCCGATCGCCCTCCCCGACGTCTCCGGCGACACCGTCGACGAGGCGCGCGCGAGGCTCGAGGCGCTCGGCCTCGAGGTCACCTACCCCGACTGCACGAACATCCTCTGCGGGTTCTACGACTGGGAGAGCAAGCTCCCCGTGCGCTCGACCGACCCGGCGCCGGGCACCACCGTGCACAAGGGCGACACCGTCACCCTGGCCTACGACCAGTAGCCCCCGTCGGACCGGAGGCCGGACGGACGGGTGCGCGCGGAGCTCCTCGGCCACCAGGAAGGCGAGCTCGAGCGACTGCATGTGGTTGAGGCGCGGGTCGCACAGCGACTCGTACCGGGTCGCGAGGGTCGCCTCGTCGATGTGCTCCGAGCCGCCCAGGCACTCGGTGACGTCGTCGCCCGTGAGCTCGACGTGCATGCCGCCCGGGTACGTGCCGACCGCGCGGTGCACCTCGAAGAACCCGAGGACCTCGTCCACGACGTCGTCGAACCGGCGGGTCTTGTACCCGTTCGGCGTGGTGAGCCCGTTGCCGTGCATCGGGTCGGTCACCCAGAGCGGGTTCGCGTCCATGGCCTTGACCGCCTCGAGCAGCTTCGGGAGCTCGTCGCGGATCCGGCCGGCACCCATCCGGGTGATGAAGGTCAGGCGGCCCGGCTCGCGCTCCGGGTCGAGCTTCTCGATGAGGGCCCGCATGTCGTCGACGCTCGTGGTCGGCCCGAGCTTGACGCCGATCGGGTTCCGCACGCGGGACAGGAAGTCGACGTGCGCCCCGTCGAGGTCGCGGGTGCGCTCCCCGATCCAGATGAAGTGGCCGGACGTGTCGTACGCCTGACCCGACCGGGAGTCGATCCGGGTCATCGGGCGCTCGTAGTCCATGAGCAGGCCCTCGTGCGAGGCGTAGAACTCGACGTGCTTGAGCGCCTCGAAGTCGGCGCCGCACGCGGCCATGAACTGGATGGCACGGTCGATCTCGGCCGCCAGGTTCTCGTACCGGGCGTTCGCCGGGTTCGCCGCGAAGCCCTTGTTCCACGAGTGCACCTGGCGCAGGTCGGCGAACCCGCCCTGCGTGAAGGCGCGGACGAGGTTCAGGGTGGACGCCGCCGTGTGGTAGCCCTGCACGAGCCGACGCGGGTCGGCCTGGCGGGACTCCGGCGTGAAGTCGTACCCGTTCACGATGTCACCGCGGTAGGCCGGCAGGGTGACGTCCCCCCGGGTCTCGAGGTCGCTCGACCGGGGCTTCGCGAACTGCCCCGCCATGCGGCCCATCTTGATGACCGGGGTCGACGCACCGTAGGTGAGCACGACGGCCATCTGCAGGATGGTCTTCACGCGGTCGCGGATCGAGTCCGCGGTGGCGCCGGCGAAGGTCTCGGCGCAGTCACCGCCCTGCAGCAGGAACGCCCTGCCCTGGGCGGCGGCGGCCAGGCGGTCGCGCAGCTGGTCGACCTCGCCCGCGAAGACGAGCGGCGGCAGGGTGGCGATCTCCGCGGAGGCGGCCTCGGCAGCGGCGGGGTCCGGCCAGGTCGGCTGCTGCTTGATCGGGAGCGTGCGCCAGTGGTCGAGCCCCGCGATCACGTCAGGGTCCTGCAGGGTGAGGGAGTCGATCGACTCGGACAAGGCTGCACCTCGGTGTTCTGGTCGCACGCGGCCGTCGCCGGGACGGCGTCCCGACGGTTGCGGGACTGTCCGAGCCTACCGTCCGGGTGTGACCCGACGCTCCCGCATGACGGTCTCCCGGGCGGTCGTCGCGCGCTCCTTGACGCTCGTCGCGTAGACGTCCTCGTACTCCTGCCGGCTCAGCCCGCGGAGCTCGTGCATGATCTCGTCCGTCACGCTGCGGAGGATGAAGCGGTCGGTCTCGAGTCCCTCGAAGCGGGAGAAGTCGAGCGGCTTGCCGAAGACGACGCCGACGCGCTTGAACTTCGGGAACTTCTGGCCGATCTGCTGGACCTCACGGGTGCCGACCATCGCGACGGGCACGACGACGACCCGGCCCTCCAGGACCATCCGGGCGATGCCGGTCCGGCCGCGGTAGAGCTTGCCGTCCGGGCTGCGCGTGCCCTCCGGGTAGATGCCGAGCTGCTCGCCGCGGGCCAGGACCTGCAGCCCGGTGCGGAGCGAGGCCTCCGATGCCTTGCCGCCGGAGCGGTCGATGGGGAGCTGCCCGATCGCGTTGAAGAACGTCTTCGTCGCCCAGCCCTTCAGCCCGCGGCCGGTGAAGTAGTCGCTCTTCGCGAGGAACGACATCCGCCGGTCGAGCACGGCGGGCAGGATCACGGAGTCGATGAACGACACGTGGTTCGACGCGAAGATGACCGGCCCGGACCGCGGGACGTTCTCGCGGCCGATCACCCACGGCCGGAACAGCGTCAGGATGAGCGGGCCGAGCACGAAGTTCTTCAGCAGCCAGTAGAGCATCGTCGACTCCGTCGGGTGGGGTGTGGTCAGGCCGTGCGGGCGTGGATGCGGGCGAGGTCGGCGGCACCGACCACCCCCGCGTCGTTGACGAGCTCGGCGATCACGAAGTCCGGCTCCGGGTGGTAGCCGCGGGCCGGGAGGTTGTTGAGGTACGCCTGCTTGATCGGCTCGAGCAGCCGGTCACCGGCGCTGGCGACCCCGCCGCCGAACACGAACAGCTGCGGGTCGAGCACCGCGGACAACGACGCGCACGCCTCGCCCAGGTGCCGTCCGAGCCGACGCAGCGCGGCGAGGGCGCCGGGGTCGTCGGCCAGGATGAGGTCCCCGACGACCGCGCCGTCCAGGTGGCCGCCGTTCGCGTCACGGGCCTCGGCCAGTGCCACGCCGATGCCACCGGCGTCCGCGACGTCGTTCGCCATCCGCTGGAGGGCGCGGCCCGAGCCGTACTGCTCGATGCACCCGCGCGCGCCGCACCCACAGGGCAGGCCGTTCGGGACGATGCGGAGGTGCCCGATCTCGCCGCCGGTGCCGAACCCGCCACGGAACAGGCGGTCCTCGGTGACGATCGCGCCCCCGACACCGGTGCCGATCGTCAGCATGGTCATGTCCGACACCAGGCGACCGGCACCGAAGCGGAACTCGGCCCACCCGGCGGCGTTCGCGTCGTTGTCGACGGTGATGTGCAGGTCGCCGAGACGCTCCTGCAGCTTCTGGCGCAGGGGTTCGTTCCGCCAGCGGATGTTCGGCGTGTAGTAGACGATCGACTGCGATGCGTCGATGAAGCCCGGCGCCGCGACCCCCACCGCACCGACCTGGTGCTGGAGGCTGAGGCGCTCGACCATCGACACGACGTCGTCGAGCATGGCGATCGGGTCCGCAGCGTTCGTGGCGACGCGGTCCTCGGCGAGGATCTCGCCGAGCTCCGTGACGACCGCTCCCGCGATCTTGGTGCCCCCGATGTCGATTCCGATGGCATGCACGAACACGCAGCCTACCGGTTCGGCGGCGGCGCACCGAACGGGTGGACGCTCACCGAACTCCGGAGGAGTCGTCCTATGCTGAGTGTGAGCCGTCTCGACGATGAGCGGACTCACATCGAACCGGCCGACGAGGGAGTTGCCGTGACCGATCAGCGTGCCGACCGCACCACGTCCACCAGCAGGGGCGGGTCACCCGCCGAACACGGCGCCGGCCCGGTCGCACCGGACCACGGTTCAGCGGCCCGGCTGCTCACGGACCGGGCGACGCTCACGCCCGACCGTCCGATCCTCGCCGAGCGCACCGGCGACACCTGGACCGGCATCAGCGCCGCCGACGTCCTCGCGCGCGTCCGCGGCATCGCGAAGGGCTTCGTCGCAGCGGGGCTGCAGCCCGGCGCCCACGTGGCGATCCTCTCGCGCACGCGGATGGAGTGGACGCTCGTCGACTTCGCGGTGTGGACCGCGGGTCTCGTGTCCGTCCCGGTGTACGAGACGAGCGCGCCGGACCAGATCCGGCACGTCCTGGCCGACTCCGAGTCCGTCGCGATCGTCGTCGAGCAGGAGGAGCACGCCCGACGGGTCGCCGGCATCGCCGCCGACCTGCCGCACCTCGGCCAGCACTGGACGATCGACGGCGGCGGTCTCGACGACCTGACCCGCCTCGGCGAGGACGTCAGCGACGAGGAGCTCGACGGCCGGACGGCCACGGTGTCCGGGCGCGACGACGCCACGATCATCTACACCTCCGGGACGACCGGGCGCCCGAAGGGCTGCGTGCTCCGGCACGACAACTTCACCGCCACCGTGGAGAACGCCACCGAGGCCATGTCGGAGGTGGTGGCCGGGGACGCCTCCACCCTGCTCTTCATCCCGATGGCCCACGTGTTCGCCCGGTTCATCGCGGCGATGTCGGTCTCCGCCGGCGTGCTCGTCGGCCACGAACCGGACACGAAGGACCTGCTCAGGGCGGTCTCGACCTTCAAGCCGAGCTTCCTGCTCGCGGTCCCCCGGGTGTTCGAGAAGATCTACAACTCGTCCGAGCAGAAGGCCGACCTCGGGGGCAAGGGCAGGGTCTTCCGCGCGGCAGCCGCGACCGCCGTGGCGCACTCCGAGGCCGTCGCGGCCGGTCGGGTGCCGCTCGGCCTCACGCTGCGCTTCCGGCTCTTCGACAAGCTGGTGTACGCGAAGCTCCGGGACGCACTCGGCGGTCGGGTCCGCTACGCGATCAGCGGGTCCGCACCGCTCTCCCCGCGCCTGTCCCACTTCTTCCGCTCGATCGGCGTCGTCATCCTCGAGGGGTACGGCCTCACGGAGACGACCGCGCCCGCGACGGTGAACCGTGCGACGGAGTTGCGGATCGGCACCGTCGGTCGTGCCCTGCCGGGCGTGGAGGTCCGGGTCGCGGACGACCACGAGATCCTGATCCGCGGGGTCGACGTCTTCGACCGCTACTGGCAGAACCCGGAGGCGACGGCGGCGGCGTTCCGCGACGGCTGGTTCCGCACCGGCGACCTCGGCCGGCTGGACGCCGACGGGGTCCTCACCGTGACCGGGCGCGCGAAGGAGCTCATCGTCACCGCGAGCGGCAAGAACGTCGCGCCGGCGCCACTCGAGGACGCCGTCCGTGAGCACCCGGTGGTCGGTCAGGTCGTGGTCGTGGGCGAGGGCAAGCCGTTCGTCGCGGCCCTCGTCACGCTCGATCGCGAGATGCTCCCGGGCTGGTGTGCGGCGCGCGGGATCGAGCCCGCGCTGACGCCCCGGCAGGCCGTCCACGACGAGCGGGTGCAGCAGGCCGTGCAGGAGGCGGTGGACGCCGCGAACGGCCGGGTCTCGCGCGCGGAGTCGATCCGCTCGTTCTCGGTCGTCGACGCTGACCTGACCGAGGCCTCCGGGCACCTCACGCCGAAGCTCACCGTGAAGCGCTCGGTCGTGCTGCGCGACTTCGCCGCGGACATCGACCACATCTACTCGGGGTCGAAGGTGCAGACGACGTCGACGCCCGTCGTGCAGGAGCGCCGTCGCCACTGACTCGTGAGAGCACCGGAGGCCCGTCACCGTGGGAACGGTGACGGGCCTCCGGTGGTCCTGGCGCGCCCGGACCGCCGGGGACCGGTCGGGTCGCGCCGCTACGCCTGCGGGACCTCCGGCGAGTCGATCGGGTCGAGGACCGCCGTCGCGGCGGCTCCCGTCGAGACCGGTTCGGGTCGGCGGTTGGTGCGGGTGCGGTGCGAGCTGAGCTCGTCGTTCTGAGGTGCCATCGTGCTCGTCCTCGTGCGTGGGATCGTCATCGGTGGGGTGACCGACCCGAGTACGGTACTCCGTCCTCGACGAGGACCGACAATCCCACGTCCGGGTGTCACCCGACCGCGGCGCACGGGCCGCGGTCGGGTGCTCAGCGGCGCATCGCGATGACGGCCGACGACTTCGCGCTGGCCGTCGAGACGCCCGGGTGTGTGATCGACACGCGGACGCGGTACTTGGCCTCGGGGAGGCTGCCCAGTGCCCAGCGGACCGAGTTCGTCCCCTTCTTGACGGCGACGTTCTTCGCCACCGCGTGCCACGTCCCGGAGCCGCTGCGGGCCACCGAGACGGTCGCCTTGGCCCCGGAGACCCAGGCCGCGTCGTGGAACTTCACGAGGGTCGCGCCGTTCGCGCTCGGGTCGGTCCGGAGGTGCAGGGCCTTGAGGTGCCAGGTGAGCGCACCCGGGTCCTCGTTCGGGTCGAACCGGAGCTGCGAGATGGTGCGCCCCTTCCATCCGAGCTTCGGGTTCAGGGCGTCCTCGTCGAGGTCGTTCTGGGCACTCAGGTCGATCTCGATCCGACGGGCGTTGCCGCCCGACCAGGTGAGCATGTCGTTGCCGATCTGCGGGATGGTCGACGACGGGTCCCACCAGATGAGCCGCGCCATCTTGCCGCCACCCGGGGTCCCCGCGAGCGAGAACGGGCCGTCGTACGTGTACTCGACGGAGAGGTGGTGGTACGAGTCGGCCTTGAAGCGGGACACCGGCAGGGAGAGCTGCGAGTCGCCGGGGTACTGGCCGGAGTTCCGCGCGGTCATCCCGTCCGCGCCGTAGCCGAGCACCGTGGCGTACTTCACACCGATGCCGCTCGCGTTGCCCGCGCTCGTGAAGACCCACGGCTTGCCGCGCTGTCGGGTGGCGAGGTCGACGCCCTGCCGCGTGTTCGGCGAGTCGACGACCGGACGCGGACGGCGCGCGACGACGGCGTCCCCGTAGGTCCCCGGAGGGTAGGCGGCGTGCGAGCCACCCGCACCGCGCAGGCGGGTCCAGTCGATGAGGGCCGTGCCGGACTTGCCCGCGGGCAGGACGACCGGGTCGAGACGGAGCGCGACGATCTTGCCCGACCAGGGACGACCGGACTGCAGGGTGGACGCCGACGACAGCGACAGGTCGTAGACCTTCGTGCCCGGCGTCACCGGGAAGGTGATGCCGCCACCGCACTCGGAGGTCTTCTCGCGGCAGGTCCACCACCAGACCGCGCCGATCTGCCGGTCGAACGGCTGGTTCATCTTGAACGACAGCCGCTTGTACCGCGAGGCGTCGATCGGCAGCGAGGCGCCGTCACGGCCGTACGGCAGGCTGCCGCTCACGGTGTCGACGAGGGAGACGGAGTCCCCGGAGCGGAGCGCGACCCGGAGGTTGCCACCGGAGACCGATGCGGAGGTGCCCACGGCGTCGGTGTTCTGGTCGGCGGTGTTCGAGTAGTCCCACGGGTCGCCGTAGACCTCGGAGGCGAAGTCGGGTGACTCGACCTCACGGGTGGCTGCGGCTGCCCGTTCGGGTGCCGGGACGACGCTGATGGTCGTGCCGACGAGTGCCGCGAAGGCGGCGAGGACGACGATGGACGCGGTACGACGACGTGCCGCGCGGTGACGCTGCTGCATGCTGCTGATCCCCTGACCTGGACCGCCACGGCGGCGGTACCAGGTGACCGTACACAACGCCGGCGCCTGGGTCTGTCCGCCCTTGAGCGGACAAACCCGCTCCAGTTCGGGGGGGGTGGTCAGCGTTCGGCGGTCAGTGGAACCAGTCCTGCGCGCGGATGTCCCGCAGCGCCTGCCGCCGGGTCTCCGGGTCGAGCGTCATCACGTACACCGTGCCGTCGAGGTGGTCGCACTCGTGTTGCAGGGCCTCCGCCATCAGGCCGGTGCCCTCGAGCACGACCTCGGCACCGTCGACGTCGACGCCGCGCACCTTGGCGTAGGGGAACCGTCGCGTCGGGTACGCCAGACCCGGCACCGACAGGCACCCCTCGTCCATGAGTTCGGGCTCGCCTGCGGTCTCGACGAGCTCCGGGTTGAGGACGTACCCGACCTCGCCGTCGACGTTGTAGGAGAACGCACGGAGTCCGACACCGATCTGCGGCGCCGCGACGCCGGCACGACCGGGCTCCTTGACGGTGTCGACGAGGTCCTGGACGAGGTCGCGGATCCCCTCGGAACCGATCCGGACGGGATCGGCTGGTGAGCGGAGGACGGGGTCGCCGAACAGGCGGATGGGACGGACGGTCACGTTACTGCAGCACCACCAAGAGGTCGCCGGCGTCCACCTGCTGGGTCACCGGGATCGCGAGACGGCCGACGGTCCCCGCGACGGGGGCCGTGATGGCCGCTTCCATCTTCATCGCCTCGATGCTCGCCACGGCCTGTCCGGCCTCGACGACGTCACCGACGGCGACCTTGAGCGTCACGACCCCGGAGAACGGGGCGGCGACGTGCTTCGGGTCGGATCGGTCCGCCTGCTCGGCGGCCTTGGTCTCGACGACGACCGAGCGGTCCCGCACGGCCACCGGCCGCAGCTGCCCGTTCATGGTCGCCATGACGGTCCGGACGCCCTGGGCGTCGACCTCGCCGATCGCCTCGAGCCCGACGAGCAGGTTCACGCCCTTGCCGAGCGGCACCACGTGCTCCTCCCCCTGGCGCAGGCCGTAGAGGTAGTCGACGGTGGGCACGACGGAGAGGTCGCCGTACTCGTCCCGCACCTCCTGGAACCGGCGCGTCGGCTGCTCGAACAGCAGGCGGTTCAGGGCCTGCTGCCGGACGGTGCCCGGGGTGTCCAGTGCGGCGCGCTCGTGCTCCGGCACCGGGGTGACGGCGATCCGGACGTCGCGTCCGGCCAGGACCTTCGACCGGAACGGCTCGGGCCACCCCCCGGGCAGGTCACCGAGCTCCCCCGCCATGAAGCCGATCACGGAGTCCGGCACGTCGTACTTCTCCGGGTGCTGCTCGAAGTCCGCGGGGTCGGCGTCGACCGCGGCGAGCTGCAGCGCGAGGTCACCGACCACCTTCGAGGACGGCGTGACCTTCGTCGGACGGCCGAGGATCCGGTTCGCCTCGGCGTACCAGTCCTCGACCTGCTCGAACCGGTCGCCGAGCCCGAGGGCGATGGCCTGCTGGCGGAGGTTCGACAGCTGTCCGCCCGGGATCTCGTGCTTGTAGACCCGGCCGGTGGGGCCGGCGAGCCCGGACTCGAAGGGCGCGTACACCCGACGGACCGCCTCCCAGTACGGCTCGAGGTCACCGACGGCGCCGAGGTCGATGCCCGTGTCCCGCTCGGTGTGCGCGAGCGCCGCCACCAGGGCCGACATGCTCGGCTGGCTCGTCGTGCCGGCCATCGGGGCCGCGGCCACGTCGACCGCGTCCGCTCCGGCCCGGGACGCCGCCATCAGGGTCGCGAGCTGCCCGCCCGCGGTGTCGTGCGTGTGCACGTGCACGGGCTGGTCGAAGCGCGCACGCAGGGCGGCGACGAGCCGCTCGGCCGCCCCGGCGCGGAGGAGGCCCGCCATGTCCTTGATCCCGATGACGTGCGCGCCGGCCTCGACCATCTGCTCGGCCAACCGGAGGTAGTAGTCGAGCGTGTACAGGTCCTCCGCCGGGTCCAGGAGGTCGCCGGTGTAGCAGAGCGCCGCCTCGGCGACCGCCGTGCCGGTGGCGAGCACGGCCTCCAGGGCGGGGCGGAGCTGGCTCACGTCGTTCAGCGCGTCGAACACGCGGAAGACGTCGACGCCGGTCGCGGCGGCCTCGGCGACGAACGCGTCGGTCACCTCCGTCGGGTACGGCGTGTACCCGACGGTGTTGCGACCGCGCAGCAGCATCTGGATCGGGATGTTCGGCATCGCGGTGCGCAGCGCCGTCAGGCGCTCCCACGGGTCCTCCCCGAGGAACCGGAGCGCGACGTCGTAGGTCGCGCCGCCCCACGCCTCCATGCTGAGCAGCTGCGGGGTGAGCCTGGCGACGTGCGGGGCGACCGCGACGAGGTCCTTCGTGCGGACGCGGGTGGCGAGGAGCGACTGGTGCGCGTCGCGCATCGTCGTCTCGGTCACGGCGAGGGCGGTCTGCGCACGCAGCGCCTCGGCCCACGCGGCCGGGCCGACCCGGAGCAGCAGGTCGCGCTGCCCCGCCGGCACCGGCGCAGCGAGGTCCGTGGCCGGGAGCTTCAGCGCCGGGTCCACCACGTGGGCGGCCGGCGAACCGTTCGGCCGGTTGACCGTGACGTCCGCGAGCCAGTTGAGCACCTTCGTGCCGCGGTCCTTCGACACGTGGCCGTCGAACAGCTGCGGGCGTTCCCCGATGAAGGCGGTCGAGACGTCCCCGCGGGCGAAGTCCGGGTCCTCGAGGACGGCCTGCAGGAAGGGGATGTTCGTGCTGACGCCGCGGATGCGGAACTCCGCGAGGGCACGACGGGCGCGGGCGACCGCCGCCGGGAAGTCACGACCGCGGCACGTCATCTTCGCGAGCATCGAGTCGAAGTGCGGGCTGATCTGCGCGCCGGTGGCGACGGTGCCGCCGTCGAGCCGCACGCCGGCGCCACCCGGGCTGCGGTACGTCGTGATCCGGCCGGTGTCGGGTCGGAACCCCTGCGTCGGGTCCTCGGTCGTGATGCGGGTCTGCAACGCGGCGCCGTGGACCGCGACGCCGTCCTGCGACAGGCCGAGGTCGGCGAGCGTCTCCCCCGCGGCGATCCGCATCTGCGACTGCACGAGGTCGACGTCGGTGACCTCTTCCGTCACGGTGTGCTCGACCTGGATGCGCGGGTTCATCTCGATGAAGACGTGCTGGCCGGCGCGCTCCCCCACGGTGTCCAGGAGGAACTCGACCGTCCCCGCGTTCACGTAGCCGATCGAGCGCGCGAAGGCCACGGCGTCGCGGTGCAGTGCCGCCGCGATCGACGGGTCGAGGTTCGGCGCCGGTGCGATCTCGACGACCTTCTGGTTCCGCCGCTGCACCGAGCAGTCCCGCTCGAACAGGTGGATGGTGCCAGCATCGTCACCGGTCGCGTCGGCGAGGATCTGCACCTCGATGTGCCGTGGACGCAGGACCGCCTGCTCGAGGAACATCGTCGGGTCACCGAAGGCACTGTCGGCTTCGCGCATCGCCTCCTCGAGCGCCGGACGGAGCTCCGCGGGCGTCTCGACCCGCCGCATGCCGCGTCCGCCACCACCGGCGACCGCCTTCGCGAACACCGGGAACCCGATCGCCTCGGCGCCGGCGACGAGTTCGTCGACGTCGCGGCTGGCCGGCGTGCTCGCGAGGACCGGGACCCCCGCGGCGATCGCGTGCTCCTTCGCGGTGACCTTGTTGCCGGCCATCTCGAGCACGTGCTCACCCGGACCGATGAAGGTGATGCCCGCGGCGGCGGCCGCCGCGGCGAGCTCGGGGTTCTCGGACAGGAAGCCGTAACCCGGGTAGATCGCGTCGGCACCGGACTCGCGGGCGACGCGGATGATCTCGGAGACGTCCAGGTAGGCACGGACCGGGTGGCCACGCTCCCCGATGAGGTACGCCTCGTCGGCCTTCAGCCGGTGCAGGGAGTTGCGGTCCTCGTAGGGGTAGACCGCCACGGTGCGGGCACCGAGCTCGTACGCCGCGCGGAAGGCTCGGATGGCGATCTCGCCACGGTTCGCGACCAGGATCTTGTCGAACACGAGGTCCCTTTCAGCCCGGGTTGAGGTCTCACAACCCTACTGGCGGTAACGTTGCTCATCGTGCATGTACTCAGCGTGAGCTCGCTCAAGGGCGGTGTCGGCAAGACGACCGTGACACTCGGCCTGACCTCGGCAGCGTTCGCCAAGGGTCTGCGCACCCTCGTGGTGGACCTCGATCCCCAGTCGGACGTGTCGACGGGACTCGACATCGACCTGACGGGCCACCTCAACGTGGCCGACGTCCTCGAGAACCCCAAGGAGAAGATCGTCCGTCAGGCGATCGCCCCCTCCGGCTGGACGAAGGGGTCCCAGGGCAAGATCGACGTCATGGTCGGATCGCCCTCGGCCATCAACTTCGACGGCCCGCACCCGTCGATCCGCGACATCTGGAAGCTCGAGGAGGCCCTGGCGAACGTCGAGGCCGACTACGACCTCGTCCTCATCGACTGCGCGCCGTCGCTGAACGCCCTGACCCGTACCGCCTGGGCCGCGTCGGACCGCGTCTCCGTCGTCACCGAGCCCGGCCTGTTCTCCGTCGCCGCCGCCGACCGTGCCCTCCGCGCGATCGAGGAGATCCGTCGCGGACTCTCGCCGCGCCTCCAGCCCCTCGGCATCATCGTCAACCGCGCCCGCGTGCAGTCGCTCGAGCACCAGTTCCGCATCAAGGAACTCCGTGACATGTTCGGGCCGCTCGTGCTCTCCCCGCAGCTGCCCGAGCGCACCTCGCTCCAGCAGGCGCAGGGTGCCGCGAAGCCCCTGCACGTTTGGCCGGGTGAGTCCGCGCAGGAGATGGCGCGGAACTTCGACCAACTGCTCGAGCGGATCATGCGCACGGGCAAGATCGGTCCGTACGCCGACGGCGCGAGCGCCAGCGCGGAGTAGTCCGCGCCGGACGTCGTGGAGGGCCGCCGGTGGGCGGCCCTTCGTCGTTCCGGGACCGGACGCCAGCTCGGTCAGATCGCCGAGCGGCCACGGCGTCCCGCTCAGGTTGCCGAGCGCGCCTCGGCCCGTCGGGTCGAGCGCGTCGGAGCGCCGGGCCGCGACCGCTCGGCGAACCCGCGGGACACCGACGAGTCTGCGGGACGCGGTCTGCGCCCCCGCTGGCTGCGGTCGGTGTTGTCGAGGTTCCACGACGTGCCGCCTGCGTTCGTCGCGGTTCCGGGATCCCGGCATCCGGAGCGACGAAATGCCGCAATTGCGGAACCTGGGGCGGACGGCGCATCCCGCCGGTCGGCCCCGACGCCGCGGAGGCGCGAGCGCCCCGCGCGTCAGGAGGCGCGCGTCGCCCGGCGGGCGGCGAGCTCGTCGCTCGGGTCCTCGGCCGGGGTGGCGTCGAGTTCGACCAGCGAGGACTCGACCTCGCGCAGGACCTTGCCGACCGCGATGCCGAAGACGCCCTGGCCGCGCGACACGAGGTCGATGACCTCGTCGTCGGAGGTGCACAGGTACACCGAGGCACCGTCCGACATCAGGGTGGTCTGCGCCAGGTCGCTCACGCCGGCTTCGCGGAGCTGGTTCACTGCGGTGCGGATCTGCTGCAGAGAGATGCCGGTGTCGAGCAGACGCTTGACGAGCTTGAGCACGAGGATGTCGCGGAAGCCGTACAGGCGCTGCGACCCGGAACCGGCAGCACCGCGGATCGTGGGCTGGACGAGTTCGGTGCGGGCCCAGTAGTCGAGCTGACGGTAGCTGATGCCGGCTGCCTTGGCGGCGACGGTGCCGCGGTACCCGTTCTGTTCGTCGTGCTCGGGCAGGCCGTCGGTGAACAGCAGCCCGAGGTCGTACCGCGTCATGTCAGACGGGGTACCGGGGACATCGTTCCCACTCATCAGCTTGCCTTCCACGACGATCGAGCTCCCACCCGAAGCTTCAACAGCGGGTTGAGAGTTGTTCCGAGGTCCACGGTAGCGAGTCGGGCGGCGTGGAGGCGGGACATCCGCTCCGGCGCGTCCGGCGTGTCGAGGATATGCCCCGGCACCGACGGCCGTCGAGGGTCGACCCGCTCCGGAGCGCTCACGAGTCGAGCCGACCGATGGCCGCTCGGATGAGTGACGAGCGGATGACCTCGAGGTGTCCGGCGATCTCCCGGGCGAGTTCGAGCGCCTTCGCGCGCGAGGTGGCGTCACCCCGCCGCGACACCGGCATGAGTGCGGACTCGATGAGCCCGACTTCCCGCTCGGCGGTCGCGCGGAAGGTGCGCAGGTGTCGCGGCTCGATCCCGGAGCGCTGGAGCTCGACGAGGGCCTTGAGGACGCCGACGGACTCTTCCCCGTAGGAGTCCGCCGCGGGGAGCAGGGACGACGAGACCGCGTCCCCCACGAGCATCGGGGACGCTCCGGCCACGCGCTGGAGTTCGTCGCGCGAGTACCGCCGTTCCCGCCCGAGCATGGACGGACGGGGCACGTCCCCACCGCCCGGCAGCGTCGGCTCGCGGCCGGCGTCGAGGTCGGCGAGGTACTCCTTGATGACCTTGAGCGGGAGGTAGTGGTCCCGCTGCAGGCCGAGCACGATCCGGAGTCGGTCGACGTCGGCCTGCGAGAACTTCCGGTACCCGCTCTGCGTCCGGACCGGGGTGACGAGTTCGCGTTCCTCGAGGAACCGCAGCTTCGAGCTGGACAGGTCCGGGAAGTCCGGCTTCAGCCGCGCCAGCACCTGTCCGATCGTGAGCAGGTCCGGTGCCGGCGACACCGCCCGCGCCGCCGCGGAGCGGGGTGCCACTACGCGTTCGCCAGGCGCGCCAGGTCGACCCGGGAGGCGTAGAACGTCAGGCGGAACTTGCCGACCTGGACCTCCGACCCGTCGACGAGGAGCGCTTCGTCGATGCGCACACCGTCGAAGTACGTCCCGTTGAGGGAACCGAGGTCCTGCACGCTGAAGGACGTCCCGCGGCGGATGAAGTCCGCGTGCTTGCGGGACACCGTCACGTCGTCGAGGAAGATGTCGGCGTCGGGGTGCCGTCCGGCCGTCGTGACGTCGGAGTCGAGGAGGAACCGTGCTCCGACGTTCGGACCGCGTCGGACGACGAGCAGCGCCGACCCCGACGGCAGCGCCGAGATCGCGTCGCGTTCTTCCGCGGAGACTCCGGCCTCGGGCGTGAGCGCCGCGGCGTTCTCCATGCTGAAGGTCAGCGTGGTGTCGACCAGCCGCTGCTCCGGGGTTCGTCGTCCCGGCTGCGGGACCACTGGATCTGGCATCGTGGACCTCCTCCTCTTGGTCGCCCAGCGTATCGGAAACCAGCCGGTCGGCGAGAGCCCCGTCCACAGGGGACACAGGAGGCTCCCCGCCGACCGGCGGGGAGCCTCCTGTCCGGTGGCTGTCGGACCGCGACCGGTCAGCGCGTCGCGCCCTCCGGGGCTGCCTTCCCGGCGCGGACGTCCTGCAGGATCTCCTTCACCTCGGCGTCCTTCAGGCGGGTCCACGGCGAGCCGTCCGGGTCGCTCGTGGACGCCTCGGGGCTCTCGCCGGTGTTCCACCACTTGGCCTGGTAGGGCGTGCCGTCGAACAGGACCCGGTCGCCCGTGTCGTACGCCGCGGTCCCGGACCACCCCGCGTAGGTGCCCTTCGGCAGCGTGAGCGGTGTGACCGGCTTCTCCCCCGCGAGCACCGGGCCGACGAGCTGCCACGGCGTCTCGTACGCGCTGAGCACGGCGTCGTCGGGCAGGTCGCCCGAGGTCCACCACTTCGCCTCGTAGACGTTGCGGTGCCAGACGATCTTCGTGCCCTCGAGGTAGGAGGCCTCGTCGTCCCACACCGGGTACGGGCTCGTCGACGGGTCGTCGGTGGGCTGCACGGTCGAGGACGGCTCGGCCTTCGTGACGTCGCCCGAGGCCGCGACGATGCCGCCGCCGAAGCCCTTGCCGAGCACGT
This sequence comes from Curtobacterium sp. MCBD17_008, assembly GCF_003234475.1. NCBI lineage: Bacteria > Bacillati > Actinomycetota > Actinomycetes > Micrococcales > Microbacteriaceae > Curtobacterium > Curtobacterium sp. MCBD17_008. The sequence goes on from NZ_QKTK01000007.1 coordinate 160,833, forward strand.
CGGCGAAGAGCACACCGTCCTGGTCCACGCCCGAGCAGGAGTTCGACACGGTGGAGAGGTTGACGTAGTTCGAGCCGCACGTGGTGTCGCGGTTCAGGGACCACATCGACATGCGCCCGAGACCCTGCTGCTTCGCCCAGGCGTTGAGCTTGCGGGCGTCGGTGAGCGAGAAGACCTCGTCCTGCACGTCGTTCTGCCCGATCATCGGGGTGGTGCCGACCTTGTGCCACAGGGTCCGGTCGCCGAGCGGGGTCCCGGCCCGCGTGTAGAGGATGCCGAGTTGGCGCTTGACCTGCTGCAGCGTCTCGACCGATGCCGAGTACATGCTCTGGCTCGAGCCCTTGCTCGCGCCGTAGTCCATCGTCATCGCGTTGACGCCGGCCAGGTCGACCCCGGCACGCAGGAACTGCGCGACCGCCCGGGTGCCGTCCGCGGTGAGCCCGCCGGGTGCGGCCGGCAGCGTCAGCCACACCGCGAGAGGGTGCCCGGCGGCGCGGCGCTGCTCCTGCAGGTCGGCGACCGCTGCCGCACGGCGCTTGCCGGCGTCGGCCTTCGTCAGGTCGTCACTCTCGATGTCGAAGTCGACGGTCGAGACGTCGTACCGCTTCACGACGCTCTGGTACGCCGAGACGAGTTTGCTCCGGTCGGTGCAGGTCGTCGCGAGCTCGTCGTTGGCGAGCCCGCCGAACGACACCGCGACCGCGCCCTTCTGCTGCTCGAGTCGGGCGATGCGCCGGTCGAGGTCGAGCTGGTCGCCCGCTTCCTGCAGCCCGTACGCCGCGCCCCACGTCGGCGTGCACGCCTCGTCGTGGTCGGCGACCACGAAGGACAGCATGACGTCGCGGCCCGCCGTCGACTTGACGTCCTCGAACGGGAACGTCGGGGTGACGGTGACGTCGGTGTAGGCGGCGAACCAGGGCTTCACCGTCTCGGCGGCCTGGGCGCTCTGCCAGCGGTCCAGCCCGGCGTAGCCTCCGGCGGCGACCGCGAGGGCCACCGCGGCGGCCACGGTCACGCGGATCGGGGACAGTCGTCGTGTGGTGCTCATGGTCAGGCCGCCGTCTTCTCGTCGTGGTGCACGGTGTCGTGCCGGGTCGCCAGGTGTTCCGGCATGGTGGTGCCGCGCTGGCCGAAGTACAGCACCGAGCGCCAGTCCTCGGTCGCGGGCACGGGCTCGGGGACCAGGCCGCGCCGGCCCGCCTTCGCGGAGAGACGGGCCTCCTTGCGGGCCGCACGGCGTGCGGCGCGGGCGGACGGGTCGTAGAACATCCACCCGGTCGCCCAGAGGAAGACGTCGACCACGGAGTTCCAGACACCGATGTAGGCGACGATCGCGTACGTGGCGAGCAGGGCGTTGAACGCGGCGAACGTGGCGTTGCCCCAGTTCTCGGCGCCGAAGTCACGGACGAAGGTGAACACCGAGAAGGCGACGATCGCGTACGGCGCGAGGACGTAGAGCGCGGGCGAGGCGGTGCGGTCCCGGACCTTCGGCGTGCGGGCGAACGGGATCTTCTTCGCGGTGAGCGCCTGCTGGATGCTCTTGAGCACCCCGGCGACGTTCACCGGCATGAGGATGAGGTTGAACCCGTAGATGCGGAGGATGTCGGTGCGCTTGTACCCGCAGTACTTGAGGTCGCTCGCGAAGAGCCAGAAGTACGGCAGCGCGGCGAGGAGCACCATCGGGCTGAGCAGCCGGGAGTCGTACGGGTAGGCCAGCAGGAAGATGAGCCCGAGCGAGCCCCACGCGATCGACGCCATGTAGTTCACGCGGAGCGCCATCTCGACCACGCTGACGCGCTCCCCGCGGGCCTTGCGCTCACGCACCTGGCGGATGTACTTCGGCAGGATGAGCAGCCCGCCGTTGGCCCAGCGACGTCGCTGCACGATGAGCGAGCCGAAGTCCGGCGGGGTGGCGCTGTAGGACAGTCGCTCCGGGTAGTTCACGAGCGTCCAGCCGTGCATGCCGAGGTCGACGCTCGACTCGGTGTCCTCGATGACCGTGCGGTCCTGCACGTAGCGCTTGACCTCGAAGCCGCCGACCGTCTCGGTCTCCTCGATGTCGCGGAGGGCCCGGGTGCGGATGACGGCGTTCGCGCCGACCCAGAACGTGGCCCCGTACTTCGACATGCCCTGGTGCAGGATGTGCTGGATGTCGGTCGTGGCACCGGCCAGGCGCTCGATGCGGGTGGCCGCACCGCGGAACGACGAGTACGGGGTCTGGGTGACGGCGACGTTCGCGTTCTCGGGCTGCTCGAGGAAGTAGACCAGGCGCAGGCAGTAGTCGCGCAGGAGCACCGAGTCGGCGTCGAGCGTCAGGACGTAGTCGGAGGCGGGGACGACCAGGTCGGCCTCGGCCGGGTCCGCGACGGTGCGGAGGACCGTGCCCGATGCGGTCTCCTCGTACCGGTAGGCGCCGCCGAGCAGGCCGAGGTAGGAGTTCAGGTTCATCGCCTTGTTCGCCTCGTGCGAGAGGTTCGCGTAGCGCTTCCGCTCGAAGGTGGTGATCTCGGCGGTGAACGTCCAGGTGAGCCGGCGCTGCAGTTCGACCGCACGGGCCGAGGTCACGTCGGTGACCTCCCGGTCGCCGGCGTCGGTGATGGCGGCGTCGAGTGCTTCGGCGGTCAGGCGGAACTCGTCGGCCAGGCCCACGAGGACCTGGTCGTGGAAGAAGTGGTCCACGTGGTCGGCGATGCCGTGCTCGCGTGCGTGCCGGCGGAGCCAGGCGTCGGCCCAGCGGTGGTGCGCGACCAGGGTGCGGAGGGCCGCCACGGAGGCCATCGGCGCCTGCTCGGCCTCGATCTCGGCGAAGAACAGGGCTTCGCGGAAGCGGTGGGACGGGGCCGCGAGCTGCGCCTGGATGGACGCCGCCACGGCGCGGGTGCGCTCGAGCTTCGCGGCGGTCTCCGGGTCGGTGGGGAACGGGTCGTCGTCGACGAGCAGGACGACGCGGAGGGACGGGTACTCCTGCAGGGCGGCGGACCAGAGGGTGGTCGCGACGACGTCCGGCTCCTCGGCGTAACTCGGCACGAGGACGGTCAGCGGCGACCCGTGTCCCTCGGCGAAGTGCCGGTCGAGTTCCGCACGCGGGACCCGGACGTGGGTCGCGAAGCGCTCGAGGGCTCCCTGGCGGGCGACCAGGTGCATGAGGGCGGAGAAGGTGAGGAAGGTGACGACGACCAGGTACGAGACGGCCTCGGTGGTGAACCGGAAGCTCTCGGTGCCGTAGTCCAGGAACTGTCGGATCACCGTGTAGACGAGGTAGGCGAGCCAGAAGGCGATCGTCAGGATGATGGCGACACGGCCGGAGACGAGCTTCCGGTCGGAGGGGCGAGCGTGGATGGTGTCGAGCGGCCGGGTCCGCCGCTCGGCCCCCCACTGTCGACGGCGCATCGGGGCGTCGTCCAGCTGTTCGGGCATGCTGTCCTTCGTTCGTACCGGACCAGTGGCCGTCGGGTGTGGCCGCTGTCGGGAGTCCGGTGTTCGTGGACGACGGTACGGCGACCGTGCGCCCGGAGCGGACCCCCGGACGGGGGGTTCTGACCCCCTTCTGCGGGATACCGCAAGCGTGCGCGCGGACCCGCATCCGGGGGTGGTCCCGGCGAGTCCGACCGTCGCCTGCGCCCCGCCTGGAGGCCCGGTGCACGTCCGTCGGGAGCGCTGCGGTACACGCTCGGTCGCGCCCGACCGACGAACTGTGCGGGGTGCGCTGGCTCAGCGCCCGCGGGCGAGCAGCCAGAGCAGGTACGGCGCTCCGACGACCCCGGTGACGACCCCGACCGGCAGCGTGACCCCGGGCAGGGCGAACTGCGCGACCAGGTCGGAGCCGAGGGTCACGACCGCACCGACGGCGGCGGCCGGGCCGAGGGCGGGGCGTCCGCCACCGACGAGCCTCCTGGCGATCGGCGCTGCCATGAGCGCGACGAACGACACCGGACCGGCGGTGGCGACCGCCGCCGCGGTGAGGAGGACGGCGGTGAGGAGCAGCAGCACCTTGGCCCGGTCGGGTCGGAGGCCGAGCGAGGCCGCGACCTCGTCGCCGAGGGAGAGGACACCGAGACGGGGCGACTGCAGGAGCGCGAGCACCATCAGGACGACGAAGCCGACGAGCAGCGCGCCGACGACGGTGCGGTCGACCGCGTTGAGGCTGCCGGAGAGCCACAGGAGTGCCGTCCCCGCCTGCTGCACGCTCCCGCTCGTCAGGAGCCACCCGGTGATGCTCAGGGCGACCGCGCCGACACCGACCCCGACGAGGACCACCCGGTTCCCGGTGATCCCCCGGCGCCAGGCGAGCACGGCGATGAGCACCGCGACCGCGACCGCGCCGACGAGCACGACGCCGAACAGGGCGACACCCGAGGCGCCGAACAGCACGATCGCGACGAGACCCGAGGCGCTCGCCCCGGACGTGATGCCGATGATGTCCGGACTCGCGATGGGGTTGCGGACGACGCTCTGCACGATCGCGCCGGCGGTGCCGAGGCTCGCCCCGACGAGCAGCGCGGCGAGGACCCGCGGCCCGCGCAGCTGTCCGAGCACGAAGTCCGAGACCGCGTCACCCCGCCCGAGCAGACCGTCGAGGACCTGCACGGGCGACAACGGGATCTCGCCGACACCGAGGCCGACGAGCACGAGGCCGAGCAGCACGACGAGCGCGGCGACGAGCACGAGGAGCTCCCGCCGCGCGGTCCCGCCCCGACGGCGGACGGCGTCGCCGGTGGCCGGTGCACTCTCGGTCGGCGTGGTGCTCACAGGCCCCGCACCACCCGCGACCGGACCAGCGCGATGAAGACCGGCGCACCGATGAGCGCCGTGACGATGCCGACCTGGAGCTCCCCCGGGTAGGCGACGACCCTGCCGATGACGTCGGCGACGAGCAGGAGGGCCGGCGCGACGACCGCGGACAGGAGGATCGTCCAGCGGTGGTCGGGTCCGGACAGGCGCCGGACGGCGTGCGGGACGGCGAGGCCGACGAAGGCGATCGGTCCGGCTGCGGCGACCGCGGACCCGGCGAGCAGCACCGTCACGATGGCCCCGACCGCGCGCACGAGCACCACGCGTTGGCCCAGGGAGGCCGCGAGTTCGTCGCCGAGCGCGAGGGTGTTCAGCGAACGACCGAGCCCGACCGCGACGACGAGCCCGAGGACCACCGGCGCGACGACCACACCCGCTGTGCCGAGGTCCCCGCCCGCGAGCGCGCCGACCTGCCAGAAGCGCAGCTGGTCGAGCAGGGACGCGTTCGTCACGAGCACCGCGGTGGTGATCGAGGAGAGGGCGGCGGCGGTGACGGCGCCGGACAGCGCGAGGCCGACCGGGGTGAGGCCACCGCGGGCGACCGCGGCGATGCCGTAGACGAGCAGCGCGGCGAGGGCGGCTCCGGCGAACGCGAACGGCAGGTACGTGGCGGTCCCGCTGACGCCGAACACGGCGATCCCCACGACGACGGCCAGGGCGGCCCCCGCGTTGATGCCGAGGATGCTCGGGTCGGCGAGCGGGTTGCGGGTGACCCCCTGCATGACGGCGCCGGCGACCCCGAGTGCGGCGCCGGCGAGGAGCCCGACGACGGTCCGCGGCAGCCGGTTGCCGAGCACGATGAGGCCGGTCTCGTCGTCGCGGCCCGGGTGCGCGAGGGTGTCGAGGACGACGCCGAGCGGGATCGGTCGGCTCCCGACGGCGATGCTCAGGGCGCAGGCGACGGCCAGCGCGACGACCGCGAGGACGACGGCCAGCACGAGCCGGGACGCGGGCGCGGGTGCGGGAGGCACGACGGATCGGGGACGCATGGGAGGTGCGGCGAGCCTAACCGATCGCCGGCATGCCGCGGAGACCGGCGTCCGGCGACTCCCGAGCGGGTGCTCGGCCGGGCCTCGGGTGGTTCATAGGACGGTCATGGGCAGCGGGCCTGTACTGGTCCCCATCGACGGCCGACCGGGCCGTGCGGACGACCGGAGAGCACCATGAACGAGACCCCGACCCCAGCCGCGGACGATGCCGGACAGCAGCAGGCACCGGCGTGGGAGCCGCCGCACGCGGACCCGTCGACGCTCCGCGCAGCGCACGCCTTCGACGGCTCGGGTCCGTACCTCTTCGCCCCCGACGGGTCCGGTCCGTACGCCTACTCCCCGGACGGTCGCGGTCCGTACCGCGTCGGGAGCGCAGCGCTCGGGGCCACCTCCGCGCCGCAGGGTTGGACGGGCGCCCCCGGGGCCGCTCCGGGGACCACGGGTCGTCGTCGCCGTGTCGGGCTCGCGATCGGGTCGGGCATCGCCGCACTCGCGATCGTGGGCGCCGCCGGCGGGACGGCGCTCGGCCTGTCGTCGCACGGCACGACGGCCACCTCGAGCCGGTCACAGGGCACGACGACCGTCCCCGGTCCCGGATCCGCGGGCAGCGGCATCGACGGCTTCACCGTCCCCGGCCAGGACCAGGGCGGGACGGACGGCCTGTCGGACGGCGGCACGGGTACCGACGGCACGGGAGCCGGCGGCAGTGGGACCTCGCAGGCGGCAGCCACACCCGCGACCGCCGCGCAGACCGCGGGCGTCGTGACGATCGACACCGTGATCGGCTACGACGACGCGCAGCAGGCCGCCGGGACCGGCATGGTCCTCACCGCGGACGGGACCGTCCTGACGAACAACCACGTGGTCCAGGGCGCGACCTCGATCACGGTGACCGACGAGACGACCGGGGAGCAGTACACCGCTGACGTCGTGGGCACCGACGCGACGAACGACGTCGCGGTGCTGCAGCTGCGGGACGCGTCCGGCCTGTCCACCGTCGCGCTCGACGACGACGGCGTCCAGACCGGCGACACCGTGACCGACGTCGGCAACGCCGAGGGCACGGGTGACCTGGTCGCCGCCGAGGGCACCGTGACCGCGACCGACCAGGACATCCAGGTGCAGAGCGAGTCCGGTACCGGGACCGAGTCCCTGACCGGGCTCATCGAGGTCGCGGCGCAGATCGTGTCCGGTGACTCCGGCGGTCCCGTCCTGGACAGCGAGGGCGAGGTCGTCGGCATGGCGACCGCCGCGTCCTCGGGTTCGGCGGACGTCACCGGCTACGCGATCCCGATCAGCACCGCGAAGTCGATCGCCGCGCACATCCTGGCGGGCGAGGCCTCGGACACCATCACGATCGGGCTGCCGGCGTTCCTGGGCGTGCAGGTCAGCAGCGCGGCGACCGGGACCACCTCCGGTGTGCCCGTCGCCGGGACGGTCGAGGGATCGGGGGCAGCGGCCGCCGGGCTCGCCGCCGGCGACACGATCACGAGCATCGACGGCACCGCGGTCACGAGCGCATCCGAGCTGACGGAGGCGGTCGCTCGGCACGCGGTCGGCGACCGGGTCACGGTCGGCTACACGACGGCCGACGGCACCGCGGCCACGGCGACCGTCACCCTGACCGCCGGCCCGGCCGCCTGACCGGGCGCGCACCGGCGGCCCGCCACCGACGGCCCCGCACCGACGGCACGACGCTCGCGCTCCGTCCACGCGGGGTCGTCCGCCGTCCGCCGTCCGGTGTCGACCGGGGCGGCGGTCAGCCGAGCACGGCGCGGACGACCGACCGGTAGACGTTGGCGGATGCCTCGGCCCTGAACGCCGTCGCCCCGCCCTCGGCGCGGCCGACCCGCGCGAAGCCGATCCCCGCCGCGGACACGACCACGACGGGACGGGTCCGACCGGGCGCCAGCAGCGAGGACACGGTCCACGGCGCCGCCCAGAACGCCGCGAGCGTCGGGTCGGCTTCGGCGAGGGCGTCCGGCAGGGCCGTGGCGGACGGGCCGCCCGCCAGACGACGGTCGAGCAGGTCGCTCGACAGGACCGGCGTGCGGAACGGCCAGGTCCACGTCGGGCGCACTCCGAGCCTCCCGGCCATCAGTCCGACCACCCGGTCCCGCCGGACGGACGCGATGACCGACCGACCGTCGGCCCCCGTGTCGACGACGGTGCCGGCCCAGGCCCGGAGACGCGTGACGCGCCCGTCGTCGTCGTGCTGGTCCAGCGTGGTGGGCGGCACCCCGTCCGCCCAGGGCGCGAGGACCTCGGCGGTGTCCGGCGGCACCGTCCCGAAGCGACCGACGAGGTCGGCGGCGACCAGCTCCCGGCCACCGTCCGAGCGGAGGAGCGCCGGGTTCCAGCGCTTGCCGGCGAGGTCCTGCAGCGTGGCGACGGCCTCGGCGCCGAGGGACGGCCGGGTCAGCGTCGAACCGGCGAGCAGGACCGGGAGCGCCTCGAGCGTCCGGGACTCGGTGGCGGTGACGCGGTCGAGCGTCCGGACGGAGTCGAGGACGGCGAACACCGGGTCGTCGGTGGCGGTCATCCGGGCCAGCGGACGCTCCACGGTGACGTCCACGCGGTGCCGACCCGTGACGAGCAGCAGGTGCGCACCGACGACGTCGCCCTCTTCGTCGGGGCGGACGTACTCGACGAGCCGTGCGGGGGCACCGGCCGTCGTCCACACGTCACAGCCGAGCAGGAGCAGGCCGTCGACCGACCCCGGCAGCCGTTCCAGCAGCGAGGCGTTCTCGTCCCCGATCGCCCGGTCGCCGGGACGCGACCGGACCGTGAGCACGACGTCGTCACCGCGGACGCGGAGGTCGGCACCGGGGGCGTCCTCGACACGCCAGCCGGTCGGGCGGGTGAACCGGACACGGGCGGTGCGGTCCTCGGTGGTCCCGGCTGCGGCGGCGGGTGGGTCGGGGACGGCCATGGAGCGAGGCTACGTGCGCGGTCCCGGAGTGCCGTCGGCGGCTCGCCGGGACGGGGTGGATCGTCCGGTCAGGCGGCCGGCTCGTCCGCGCCGGGACGCCGTCAGGGTGCCCGGGGCGGCGGGGGCGGCGGCACCGGCTTCGCGGCCACGACGTCGGACCGGAGCACGGTGACGGGTCCGCGACGGGTGGCGATCGTCACCGTCTCGGCGGTCCGGCCGGTCAGCTCGCCGAGCGCGTCCCGCGCGCCGGCTCCGTCGTGCGCCCGCACGACGAGCCGGTCACCGAGTGCCGCGCCGTCGAGCACGACGAGGGCCCGGGTGCGGGCGATCGCCGCCTGGGACGGGACCGTGGCCGGCGGGTCGGGGTCGGTCATGACTCCGAGGCTACGGGCTCGCACCGGACGTGCGGGCCCGGTCGACCGGACGTCGAGGGGACGTCGAGGGGACGCAGGACCGGCGCGGCTAGGGTGGCCGGATGGACAAGGCCCGGGTGGACAGCTGGATCTGGGCGGTCCGGATCACCAAGACCCGGTCCGCGGCGACGACCGCGTGCAAGGCCGGCCACGTCCGCGTCAACGGCGAGCGGGCGAAGCCGTCCCAGCCGGTCGGTCCCGGGGACGAGGTCCGCGTGCGCCAGGCCGGCTTCGACCGGATCGTCGTCGTGAAGAGCATCATCCTCAAGCGCGTCGGTGCGACCGAGGCCGCGAAGCACCTCGAGGACCGCACACCGCCGCGCCTGCCCCGCGAGGAAGCCGGCTTCGTCCCGATCCGGGAGCGCGGGGCCGGACGGCCGAGCAAGCGGGAGCGCCGGGACCTCGAGAAGCTCCGCGGGTACTGACCCGACGGCGCGCGACGGGCGGCGCTGCTGGCCGGGCGGCGCTGCTGGTCGGGTCAGACGAACCGGACGGTCTGCTGCAGGCGGTCGCGGACCGCGAAGACGTCGACGGAGCCCTCGGGCGACCAGACGCCGGAGAGCACCTGCCCGAGCGCACTCCGACGGACGATGAACGCGGTCGGCTTGCGGGGGGTCCCGACGAGTCGGACGTCCTCGTCGACCGCGGAGTCCGGCACCACCAGGACACGGCCGGTGAACCGGACCCGCGTCTGCTTCTGCACGGCACGGGCCGCGCGGACGAGCTCCTTCACCGGCTGCTCCCCCGGGCCGAGCGTCTCGCCGACGACCTCGCCGTGCTCCACCGCGACCGGGCCGCCCCAGTCGATCGACTCGAGTGCCCAGAGTCCGGTGGGCGTCAGCACCGCGTGGTCGAGCTTGCCCTCGGCACCGGCGTCGAGGTCGTGCCACACCGTGACGCCGATGCCCATCTCCGCGATGATCGCAGCCGTCGCCTCCTCGGCCAGCGCCTCGCCCAGGAGACGCCGGACGTGCCGGGGTGCCGACCGGACGAGTGTCGGGTCGTACGGGTCCTCGATCGGGTCGCCGAGGCCCACCCACTCGCGTTCGGCGGCGAGGAAGACCTCGCGGGAGCGCCCGCCGGGGTGCCCGTACGACCGAGCCCGCGGGCGGGAGTCACGTCGGGCGGACGGGGGTGCGTAGGCGTCACGCCCGGTGTCCGACCGCCACGCGGCCGATCCAGAGGGCGCTGACCCCGCGCGCAGGGTCCCGGCGTCGTAGGCTCGGCGGGCCGAGGGCGTCCCGATGCGCTCCCAGGCGACCTGCACCCGGCGGAAGCGCTGGGCGTCCCCACCGAGGTCAGGGTGGCTCTCACGCGCGGCCCGACGGTAGGCGCGTCGGAGGGTGTCGTCGTCGGCGGTCGCGGGGACGCCGAGGACCTCGTACGGGGTGGCGTCCGCCGGGCTGTCGGTCATGGCCCTGGAACGCTACCGGACGCAGGATCGAGGTCCGCCGCGAGGGCGCTGGGCACGCGCTGGGCGGTCGGCGACCTCGTCCCCGGCGCGCCCCCTCAGCGGAGCGCGGCGGTGATCCGGTCCCCGTGCTCCTCGAGCCACGCGACGTCGGCCCGGTACAGGTCGGCGTGCCCGTGCGCGAGGTCGCTCACGAACTTCGGGTTGCCCGCGGCCGCCTCGGTCTCGAGGGTCGTCACCAGGGCCACCAGGCCGGCGGTGATCGTCTCGACGAGCACGGCACGCGAGCGGTCGTCGAGACCGTAGGCGCGGCAGAACTCGGCGGCACGGGTCAGCCGGTCCTCGAGCGCCGAGACGGGACGGCCCTCGTCGGCTCCGGTCGTGAAGGGCGCGAACCGGTAGACCGCACTGGCGACGTCCCAGACGCGGGGCCCGGGGTGCGCGGTGTCGAAGTCGATCACGCCGACCGCCGCGATGCCGTCGTAGACGACGTTGTACGGGGCGTAGTCGCCGTGCACGACGGTCTCGACCGGCACCCGCGCGGCCTGGGACCACACGTCGACGGAGTCGTCCAGGGGGAAGCTCGCCGCGGCGTCGTGCAGCTGTCGGAGCAGCCGGGCACTCGTGACGAGGGCGGCCTCGCTCGCGACGTCCTCGGTCCAGGGGTACTCGCCGGCCACGCCGGGGACGAACGTCACCGTCTCGAGCGCGTCCCCGAGCGAGATCGGAGCCGGGGCCGCCACGAAGCCCTGCTCGTGCAGGTGCGTGAGCAGCCGGTGGACCGTCGGTGTCCACGGCCCGGCGGGGCGGTGCACCCGGTCGTCGGTCTTGGTGATCCGTTCCATCGGGAACCTCCTGAACGTCGTCGTCGACGTGTCCGCAACTGTAGTGCTCCCGTCCCGTCGACGCCCGGCTCCGCGCCTCACCATCCGGAGGGCGCGCTGCACGGACCCGGAGGGCGCGCTGCACGGACCCGGAGGGCGCGCTGCACGACCTACGCGACGCCGGGGCGACCGCAGCGGCGGCAGCCGGTCGTCAGTCGGGCAGGAGCTCCCGCAGCCACGACGGCCCACGGACGTCCGCCCCGATCGCGGTCACACGGTCACGGAGGCCGCGGTCCGCGGTCACGACGACGACCGGGCCGTCCCCGGCCGCGACGGCGGTCTGCACGGCGGCGACGATCGCGTCGTCCCCGGCGGCCGGTGCCTGCTCGACGGTCACGGCGGGGAGACCGGGACGGGTGTCGGCGGTGACGTCGACCGGGGCCGCACCCCGGGCCTCCCCCTCGAGCACCACGGTCCACCGCGGCCACCAGGTCGCGGACGGCAGGTCCAGCGCGGCGGCGTCGACGCCGGACGCGGCGAGCGTGCTCACACGGGCGACGAGTCGGGAGGCCGCTCCCGCGCGGTCCTTCCACCAGCCGTCCGGGACGCTCCCGACGACGTTCGCCGCGTCGACGACGACGTGCGGTGTCCGGTCGAGCGTGGCCCGGAGCGCGGGCCACGAGGCGCCGAACCCGGGGTGGAGCGGCAGGTCCGGCACGTCGGCGACGGGGACCCAGGCCAGGGCGAGGCTCTCACGGTCGGCGACGACGGGGGCGAACGGGCGGGAGGCGCGTCCCACGACGGTCGTGTAGGTCCAGAAGCCGAGGTCGAGGACGGCGGTGTGCCGGAGGTCGATGCCGTCCTCGGGGACGCCGGCCTCCTCGGCGGACTCGCGGAGGGCGGCGGTCACCGGGTCCTCGTGTTCGTGGCGCGCTCCGCCGGGGATCCCCCAGGTGCCGCCGTGGTGGCTCCACTCGACGCGGTGCTGCAGGAGGACCCGTCCGCGTCCGTCGTCGACGAGCAGGCCCGCGGCGCCGAAGCGGCCCCACGCCTTGGTGCCGTCCGGGCCGACCGCCCAGGCGTCGCCGGGGTCGCGCGGTCCTGCCGGGGGGCCGGGTGGCGGTCCCGCCGGGGTCGCGGTCCGTCGTTCGTCGTCCACGGGTCCACCCTTCCACACCGGTCCCGGACGTGTCGCTGGACGACGGCGGCGATGCGTGTACGGTGTCGTCCGAGACACGGGGTGCCGCATCCGAGCGGCTGAGATCACACCCGTCGAACCTGCTCGAGCTCGTACTCGCGAAGGGATCGTCCATGGAGAACGCTGCGCCGACGACCGACTGGGTCGTCCGTACCGCCGACCTGCTGGAGGCCGTCCGGACCCGGGCGCCCCTGGTGCAGTGCATCACGAACACGGTGGTGCAGAACGTCACCGCCAACGTGCTGCTCGCGCTGGGGGCGTCGGCCGCGATGGTCGACGTGCCGACCGAGGCAGGGCCGTTCGCCGGCGTCGCGGACGGGTTGCTCGTCAACACCGGCACCCCGCACGCTGAGCCGTCGACCGCGTCCCGCGAGGCCGCGGCCGCAGCGGCGGAAGCCGGGACACCGTGGGTGCTCGACCCGGTCGCGGTCGGGTCGCTGCCGGTCCGGACGGCCCTGGCGCGGGACCTGCTCGCGATGCGGCCGACGGTGCTGCGCGGGAACGCATCCGAGGTGCTCGCGGTCCTCGGCGCCTCGGCCGGCGGTCGCGGTGTGGACAGCACGGTCGGGACGGAGGACGCCCGCGACGCCGCCGTCGCCGCCGCGGACGCCGGGACCGCGCAGGCAGTGGCGGTCTCGGGTGCGGTGGACCTGCTCGTGGCGCCCGAGGGGCTGGTCCGCGTCGCGAACGGGACCGAGCTGCTCACCCGGATCACGGGTGGCGGCTGCGCCCTCGGGGCCGTCGTCGCCGCCTTCGCGGCCGTGGCGCCGGGGCGTGCGCTCGACGCGGCCGTCGCCGCGACCGCGGTCCACACCATCGCGGCGGAGCTCGCCGCACGGGACGCCGGCGGGCCGGGCACGTTCCAGCCGCTGTTCCTCGACCGGCTCGCGTCGCTGACGCCGGAGGACGTGGTCCGGGAGGCCCGGATCACCGCCGACGGTCCGGGTGCCCGGGCCGCCTCGACGACGATCGGAGCGGGATCGTGACCGCGGACGCCGCTGCCGCTGCGGTGGCCGGGACCGCCGGACGCGTACCGGGAGCGCAGGAGCTCGGCGTCTACCTCGTCACCGACACCGCCCTGGCCGGACGGCACGGGCACGGGGTCCTCGGCGTCGTCCGGGCGGCGGTGGGTGCCGGGGTCCGCATCGTGCAGGTCCGGGACAAGACGGCGTCCGCCCGGGACCTGCTCGCGTTGACGGTCGCGGTCGCGGACGCGGTCGGCGACCGGGCACTCGTCGTCGTGGACGACCGGCTCGACGTGGCGCTGGCCGCACGGCACGAGGGGCACGCGGTGGCGGGCGTGCACCTCGGACAGTCGGACGTTCCGGCGAGCGCCGCGCGTGCACTGCTCGGCCCGGACGCCCACGTCGGACTGACCGCGAACACGACGCGGCACCTGGTCGAGGTCGCCGCGATGCCGCACGGCACGGTCGACCTGCTCGGCGTCGGGGTCGTGCACCCGACGAGCACGAAGCCCGACCACCCGCCGGCGCTCGGCGTCGCGGGGTTCGCCCGGATCGCGGCGACGACCACCGTGCCGTGCGTGGGCATCGGCGGCGTCGGACTGGCGGACGTCGGGCCGCTGCGGGCTGCCGGGGCGGCGGGGGTCGCCGTGGTGTCGGGCATCTGCGCGGCCCCCGACCCGGGTGCCGCGGCCGCCGCGTTCGTCGCGGCGTGGGACGGGGCGGGCCGGTGACCGCGACGACGGGGCCGGCTGCGAGCGGCCGGGTGCCCAGGGTGCTCAGCATCGCGGGGACCGACCCGACCGGGGGTGCGGGGATCCAGGCCGACCTGAAGTCGATCGCCGCCCAGGACGGGTACGGCATGGCGGTGGTCACGGCCCTGGTCGCGCAGAACACCCGGGGCGTGCGCTCGGTGCACGTGCCCGACACGGACTTCCTCCGCGAGCAGCTCGACGCGGTCTGGGACGACGTCACGGTGGACGCGGTGAAGACCGGCATGCTCGGCACCGCCGAGGTCGTCCGGGTCGTCGTGGAGTCGTTGCGGGCACACCGGCCGCGGTGGCTGGTCGTCGACCCCGTGATGGTCGCCACGAGCGGTGACCGACTGCTCGACGCCGATGCCGAGGCGGCGATGACCGACCTGTTCGCCCTCGCCGACCTCGTCACCCCGAACCGCGACGAACTGCGGGTGCTCGCCGACCTCGCCGGCTCCGACGCGACGGACCCCCTCGACGCGGCCCTGGCGGTGGCACGACGCTTCGACGTCCGCGTGCTCGCGAAGGGCGGACACGACGGCGGCCCCACCTCGGACGACGCCCTCGTGACGCCGGACGGCTCGGTGCGGGTGTTCCCCGGCCCGCGGGTCGCGACGACGAACACGCACGGGACGGGCTGTTCGCTCTCGAGCGCGATCGCCACGCTCGTGGCCCGACACGGCGACTGGGAGCTCGCCGTCGGTGCCGCGAAGGCGTGGCTCACCGCGGCCCTCCGCGGTGCCGACGCCCTCCAGGTCGGGCACGGACACGGCCCGGTCGACCACAACGCCGCCGTGCGGGCCGCCCTGCCGGTCCCCCGCCTGACCGACCTCTGGTGGACGGACGCGGCCGCGGTGCTCGACGAGACCCTCGCGTGCGCGTTCCTGCAGGGCCTCGCCGACGGCACGCTCGACGCGGAGGTCTTCGCCGGGTACCTCGCGCAGGACGTGCACTACCTCCGCGCGTACGAGCAGCACCTCCGGGCGATCGCGGCCGGCTCGACCGGCGACGCCGCGGCGTTCTGGACGACCGCGAGCGAGGGCTGCGCCGCCGAGGCCCGCGACCTGCACCACCGTAGACTCGCCGGGTCGCACGCCGACGACCCCGTGCACCCGGTCTGCGCCGGCTACCTCGCGCACCTGGCCGCGGCGGCCGACGACGCCGCCGCCACCGGGGACGTCTCGGTGCTCGCCGCCGCCGTCCTGCCCTGCTTCCGGGTGTACGCCTGGGTCGGGGAGCGGCTCGGCACGGCGCCGGTCGGGCACCCGTTCGCGGACTGGATCGCGGCGTACGGGGACCCGGGCTTCGCGGCGTCGAGCGCGCGGGCGACCGACCTCGTCGAGGAGCTCGCCGTGCGCGCCGACCCGGAGCTGCGGGGCCGGATGGCCCGCGCGTTCCGGGAGTCGGTCGCGCAGGAGCTCGCGTTCTTCCGGATGCCGGAGCAGTTCGACGGTTCCCGACGAGACGGAGCCGCTGCGAGCCTCCCGGCCGGTGCGTCCGGCCCGGGACCGACCGCGGGTGCGGTGTCAGACCGGGTGTGAGGCGCTGGTGCGGACGCCGTCCGCGCCGGGTGCGCGCCGCACCAGGGTGACCTGCAGGTCGGAGCCGTCGACCGAGCATCGCATCCACGTGTGGTCCGGCTGCCGACGACGGTCCGTGGGCGACCCGGGGTTGAGCAGGCGCATGCCGTTCGCCGCGGTGGAGTCCCACGGGATGTGCGAGTGACCGAACACGAGCACGTCGACGTCGGGGTGGTCGACCACAGCCCTGTCTCTT